>CALCCA010000077.1 GCA_937899725.1 uncultured Halomicronema sp. | reverse complement strand
TCTAGCATGACAAACCCACGGATATTATTCTTTCTTCAGAACATGCCAAGTCGTGTAGATAAGTAGAAAGCCCTAATTAACGCCAGTTCGGGTTAAGCCAAACTCCGTTTCTTTCGCCTCTGGGGAGGGGCTAATGGGGTGGGTTGAGCCACTCTCAGCGAGATAATCGACACCCACCCCGCCTTTGGCACCCCTCCCCGGAGGGGATTGTCGCTTCAACAGGCTGGTAAGCGTGCCTGATGGCCTTATCCCGAACTCAGGTTAATTATCTAATACCAATTCTCTGAAACTGGGCTACAGATCTTCCTTTCGACTCCGCTCAAGGAACGTAGGCTGAGCGGAGTCGTTCGCATCGCGTCTCCCCGAGGGAGAAAGCAGACTTGTCTGTGTAGCTGTAATTCGTAGAACTGGTATAAGGTGTGTCATCGCCTGGCGTGACGCACCAAAACCAACCCTGGCAGTGTGTTGGGCTGTCGCCACAACGCACCCGACAGCAATGTTTTATTGATGGCTACCCACTTACGAGATATTCCAAAAGCCGCCAATACGAAGGCTTCTTATGGGGTCACGGCGACCTTATCTACACAGCCACATCACTATCGCTGCTGGGTTGGCAACATCAGCTGTTGAGCTTCATCCTGTTCGGTTGAAAAGCGCTTTTGCGGGGGGCCACCGCCTAAGATGCCAGTGCTTAACTGCTTCACCACCACATAGAGAATCGGCACCACAAATAGGCTCAGCAGCGTGGCCACCAGCATACCGCCAAAGACCGCCGTGCCTAATGATTGACGACTGCCGGCGCCGGCGCCGGTCGCAATCACTAAGGGAAAAATACTGCTGAGGGTGGAAATGGCCGTCATCAAAATCGGGCGCATCCGCTGTTCTGCTGCCTCAAAAGCCGCTTTGGCAATGGGCAAGCCCTCGCACCGCAGCTGGTTCGCAAACTCCACAATCAAAATGGAGTTTTTGCTCGCCAGGCCGATCAGCATGACCAATCCGATCTGACAGTAGGCGTCGTTAGGCAATCCGCGTAGGGTTTGGGCTAGCAGCGCTCCCAAAATTGCCAACGGCACAGCAAACAGAATCACGACGGGGTCAACAAAGCTCTCGTACTGGGCTGCCAGCACCAAAAAGACAAAGACTAAGCCCAGGCCAAAGATAATCGGTGCTTGGTTGCCCGACTCAATTTCCTCTAGGGATGAACCGGCCCACTCATAACCAATACTGGGCGGCAAGATTTCTGACGATAGCTGACCCATCGTGTCGAGCGCGACGCCAGAGCTAACGCCCGGCGCAGGGGAGCCATTAATCTCAATCGACCGATAGAGATTGTAGTGATTAATCAGTTGCGCCCCCGTCGCGGGGGTAATTGTGACCAGGTTGCCAAGAGAAATCATCTCGTCGCGCCCTGATCGCACATAGAGTTTGGCAATATCATCCGGGTCGGAACGAAACTGCTCATCAGCCTGCACATAGACTCGGTAGGTGCGCTGCCCCTGGGTAAAGTCGTTGACATAGCGCGACCCCAGATAGGTTTGCAGGGTGCTAAAAATGTCATCGACATCCACATCCAGCGATTTGGCGCGCTCGCGATTCACATTGATCAGCAGCTGCGGCGTCGCGGCAGAGTAGGTACTAAATACGCTCTGCAGGTTGGGGTGTTGATTGGCAGCACCAATCATCGCGCCCATATTGGCAACCAAATCGTTCAGGCTCAGGTTACCCTGGCGATCTTGCAGCTGATATTGAAAGCCGCCGAACTGGCCTAACCCTTGAATCGCGGGGGGATTCACCGGAAACACCCGCGCCTCAGTAATCTGTGAAAACTGGCCAAACAGCTGCCCAATCATGGCTTGAGCGCTTTGGCCCGGCCCCCGCTCTGACCAAGGGATGAGGGTGGTAAACACCACCCCACTATTCGAGGCGCTGCCGGTTAAGCTAAACCCCCCGACGGCAAAGGTGGCCCGCACGCCTGGCATCTCTTGAATGATGTCTTCGACCCGACTCATTACCTCATCGGTGTAGCTGAGGGAGACCCCCTCCGGCCCTTGAATGAGCGTAATAAAGTAGCCCTGGTCTTCATCCGGCAAAAAGGCCGAAGGCACGCTGCGATAGAGCCAGCCGGTCATCACCAAAAGCGTGACAAACGCTGCTAACACCAGCGGTTTTACCCCATTGAGCCACTCCAAGGAGCCTCGATAGCGATGACGAATCCAGTCTAAAAAGCGGTTAAAGCGGTCAAAAATAGCCCCCAGCCAGCCGCCAATCGGCGGTTTGTTGCGCAGCAGCAAGCCCGACAGAGTCGGCGTCAGCGTCAGAGCATTAAAGGTCGAGAGGGCGATCGCAAAGGCGATGGTCAAGGCGAACTGCCGATACAGCGCCCCCGTCGTACCGGGAAAGAACGCCACGGGAATAAACACCGCCATCAGCACTAGCGAGGTGGCAATTACCGCCCCGGTCAGTTCTTGCATCGCAGCGATCGCGGCGCGGGCAGGCGGCATGCCCAAATCTTGAATTTTGCGGGCGATGTCTTCGACCACCACAATGGCGTCATCCACCACCATGCCGGTGGCTAGCGTCAGCCCAAACAGCGTCAGGCTGTTAATCGAGAAGCCAAAGATTTTGACAATGGCGAAGGTGCCGATTAAGGCGACGGGAATCGTCACTGCCGGAATGATGGTCGTGCGCCAGTCCTGCAGGAAGATGAAAATCACTAGAACCACCAGCGCCACCGCCTGCACCAGGGTCCAAACCACCTCAGTCAGCGATTGCTCAACGTACTCAGTGGTGTCAAAGCCAATGCCGTACTGCATGCCTGGGGGAAACTGTCCAGCCAGCGTTTCCATGGTGGCTTTGACGCCCTGGGCCACTTCCAGGGCATTACTGCCCGGTAGCTGATAAATCCCCAGCCCGATCGCTTCGTTGCCGCTAAACCGCAGGAAGGTGCTGTAGTTTTCGGCCCCCAGTTCAACTCGTCCGACATCGCTAAAACGCACCAGCTCGCCATTGTCACCGGTCTTGATGATCAGATTCTCAAACTCGCCGATATCTTGAAACCGGCTGATCGCCCGCAGGTCAATTTGAAACTGTTGCGATTCATCGGAAGGGGGCTGCCCGAGCTGTCCCGCGCCCACCTGCACATTTTGTTCCTGCAGGGCATCGACGACATCATCTGCCGTCAGATTGCGACTGGCGAGCCGCTGGGGGTTGAGCCAGAGGCGCACAGCGTAGGTTCTTTCGCCAAAAATGACGACATTGCCGACGCCTTGAACCCGCCGCAGCGCATCCACGATGTATAGGTCGGCGTAGTTGCTGAGAAAGATATCGTCGTAGGTGCCATCTTCGGTATACAGGCTCATCGCCAGCAAAATGTTGCTGCTTTCTTTGCTGACGGTGACTCCAGTTTGCAGCACCGTGTCGGGCAGCTGCGGTTCTGCTAGCGAGACACGGTTCTGCACATCCACCGCCGCGATGTCTTTGTCGCGGCTGGCATCAAAGGTCACAGTGACGGTGCTGACGCCACTATTACTGCTGCTAGAGGTCATATAGCGCATGCCCTCAACCCCATTGATTTCACGCTCAATGATGTTGGTGACGGTTTTTTCCACCGTTTCCGCATCGGCCCCAATGTAGTTGGCCGTCACGCTAATTTGGGTGGGGCTGATATCAGGAAACTGAGCAATCGGCAGCGTCGGGATACTGATCAGCCCGACTAAGAGCAAAATCAGAGCGCAAACCGTGGCAAAAACCGGACGCTTGATAAAGAAATTGACAAACATGAAGCAGCTTTCCTAACAGCAAGGGGGCGATTGCAGCATCTATTCTCGTTATCGTGGCGGAGCAGCCAACGGCACTGCCCTTAAGGACCTTCGCCCTCAGGCGGCTCGCCTTCCCCTTGCGGGAGGAGGGGCACCCCATTTTGCAGATTCAAGATACCAGAGACGACCACCACATCGCCGGGGTCTAGCCCCTCTAGCACCTCGTAGTCATTCCCCTGAATGTCTCCCAGCGTGACCGCTTGCTGGCGGGCCACTTGGTCGGGCACGGGCATGCCTTCCGGCATGGCTTCCGGGGGCGGCAGTTCTTCAGGGGTCCCGGCATCGGCAACGTACACAAACGTTTCATTACCGATGCGGTAAATGGCCGTGGTCGGCACCAAAACGCCGATATCTTCGGCCCACACCAGCCGCACTTCTACCTGTTGCGAATCTTGTAGAGCGCCCTGAGCGTTCTCAAAGCGGGCTTTGATTAAGACAGTTTGGGTATCGGCATTGGTTTGCGGCGAGATAAAGCTGATGCTGCCGGTTGCCGCCGTTTGGGTGCCATCGGCTGACAATAGCTCGACGGGCAGCCCCATCTGCAAGCGATCGCGCTGCTCGATGGGTACTCGCAGTTCTAGCTCTAGGGTGGCGTTGTCGGTGATATTAGCAATCGTATTGCTTGGGGTCACATAGTCCCCCAATTTGTAGGCCAAGTCGCCCACCACGCCTGCGATCGGTGCCGTCACAGTGCGGTCTTGCAGATTTTGCTGTGCCGCCGCTTGATTGGCCTGGGCTTGGGCTAGTGTCGCCTCCGACTGGGACAGACTCGCCTGCTGCGCCGCAATTTCGTTGCGGGCTGACGCCAGATTAGCCTGCGCGACTTCCCGATTACGGGTCGCCAGGTCAAGTTCCTGCTGCGATTGCGCCCCCTGTTCGACCAGCGATTGGGTGCGCTCAAATTCGGCTTCTTCTAGGGCCAGCTCGGCTTCTAATTCTGCCTGTCGTGACAGTAGCGACTGCAACGAGGCTGAGGAGGCTTCACGGGCGGCGCGGGCCGCCGTCACATTGGCCCCAGCGGCAGCGGCTTCTGCCTGGGTGCGATCAGGACTAATCAGCATAATTGGCTGGCCTGGGGCGACGCGATCGCCCGCCGTCACAAAGACCTGCGTGATGCGTCCCGCTACCTCGGGCTGCAGCACGACGCCGGCTTGGGCTTCTAAGCTGCCCAAGAATTCGGAACTATCTTGCACAGTCCCCGTTTGAACGGGTGCCAGCTCGACTGGTACGCCTGGTGGCCCCTGCATGCCACTGGGCGGCCCTGAGGATAGCGTGCGCCAAAGCACGACTCCGCCCCCCAGCAGCAAAATACCGAGACCACCCGCAATGAACCAGCGCCCTTGACCTGACGGGCGGTTGTGAACAACGCTGGAGGACAAAGATTCGGAGGAAACCAGCTTTGGCGAGGTCATAGCCCACACACCTGAATTAAACTGAACGGTTTAGGTAATTTCTAAATATCATAGTGCAACGATCACTTTATTGTTGGAAAATAATAACGTTTTGCAGAACAAATGTTTTATCCGCATCAATCATGGAGAGGTTTGCCCATGACCGATACCCTCTTTCGATAGATTGTAGCCATTGCGGCGGGCACGGCGACGTTATGAACCACACCATCAGCGCGACTAATCATGCGCCGCCTTACCTGCGTGGGGTGGCTGGACTTCAACAGGCCGCAATATTGGCCAGGCATCGGGCTAAATTTCTGGCAACGATCCATTTAAGGATTGCGGTCTCAACCGATTCGCTAGCACGAAAAGGGTTTGCCCCGCTACGGATGCTGCTTCTGGCTAGTCATAACAACTCTTTAAGTTTGGACTATTCATAGAATTGCCGGGGCGATCTTCCCAACCCCCTTAATAAAGAAGGCATCTCAATTCAGAGGTGGAATCGCTCCCTTTGTTGTGGCGTAGCCCGCCCGGAGGGTGTAGAGGCAGCGACAACGGAGGATCTTCGATCTGCAGCGCTATTTTGCAGAATTGCGATGGGGAAAGACGCGGTAGAGTTCAGTGGTGGCCGGACAACGCGAAATCTCTGGCCTCACTACTGTAAGTAGCTAATTTTGATAGAAATCCCTTAAGTTTAGGTGTGAGGCCACGCAGGCTCCCACCAACGGTTGAAAGTGTTGCTGTGAAGGCTGTAAAGCTCATTTGCTATGTATAAGCTGAAAGCCATTATCATCGGAGCCGGGATTGGGGGGTTAACCACCGCCATTGCCATGCAGCAAGCCGGTTACGACGTAGAAATTTATGACAAAACGCGCGAACTGCGCCCCGCCGGAGCGGGCATTTCGCTGTGGTCTAACGGGGTGAAGGTGCTAAACCGCCTGGGGTTGGGCGATCGCTTAGCAGCGATCGGTGGCACCATGAACCGGATGGAATATCGCAGCGATCGCGATGAGCCACTGAGCGACGTCGATCTGCGGCCATTGATCAACCAGGTGGGGCAACGCCCCTATCCGGTCTCGCGCACGGAGCTGCAGGGGCTGTTGTTAGAGGCGGCGGGACCGGAGCGCGTGCAGCTGCAAATGCGCTGTGTCGGCGTTGAAGAGACAGCGGATCAGGTGACAGCGGTGTTTGAAAATGGCGATCGCGCCACGGGCGATCTCCTCGTCGGTGCTGACGGCATTCACTCGGTGGTGCGTCGCCATGTGTTAGGCCATGATCTTGAGCCCCGCTATGCCGACTATGTCAACTGGAATGGCATCGTCGCTGCGCAGCCCGGTCTCTGTGAGCGGGACAACTGGGTGATTTATGTGGGGCAGGGTCGCCGCGCCTCCATGATGCCTATTGGCGGCGATCGCTTCTATTTCTTTTTTGGCTCACCCATGCCCCAGGGCACGTCGGTAAAGCCGAGCGATCGCCGATTGGAATTGGCCAAGACCTTCGCGGGCTGGCCCCAGCCGGTGCAAACGCTAATTCAAACGCTCGATCCGCTCGCCACCAATCGCCTCGAAATTCACGACATTGACCCGCCCGCTCGATTGGCGCGGGGGCGAGCCGTGTTGCTCGGCGACTCGGGTCATGCCACCACGCCCACACTGGGGCAGGGCGGCTGCCAGGCGGTTGAAGATGCGGAAGTCCTGACCCGCTATCTGGTCACAACCAATATCAGCGTGGCCGATGCGCTGCAGCGCTACGAAGCGGAACGCAAAGACCGCACAGCGTCTCTCGTGCTGAAAGCCCGCAAACGCACCGATACCATCTACGGCAAAGATCTGGATCTAACGAATGCCTGGTATACCCAACTTAAACAAGAAGACCCAGCGGCGGTGACCGGTGCCCTCGCTAAGGTGATTTTGGGCGGCCCCATGCGATAAAAGGGAGAACGGTTTCCTAAAAGCCGCCTTCACCTGGACGAGGGCAGGCTGCCCGGTGCTGGTCATCCCCAAATCATTTCTAAAGCGCAGAGACTCATGGCTGGCAAGTTAACCACTCACGTGCTCGATACCGCCAATGGCTGCCCTGCTGCGGGTATGACCATCCATCTGTGGGCGATCGCGCCGGACTCGGGCAGTCGCACTCATCTCAAATCCGTGCTCACCAACTTGGACGGACGGGCCGACAGTCCCCTGTTAGCGGATGCTGACTTTCAAATCGGTCTGTACGAACTGGTGTTTGAGGTCGGCCCCTATTTTCAACAGCGCGATCCGACCCTGCCGCAGCCCCCGTTTTTAGACCAGGTGCCGCTGCGCTTTGGCATCGCCGATGCCGATGCTCACTATCATGTGCCGCTGCTAACTTCACCCTGGTCTTACAGCACCTATCGAGGTAGCTAAGATGGCGCGATACCCCCTCGCGGCGCTCAATCAAATGGAGCAGTCGGTCTTTACCGATGCCCTCGGCAATATTTTTGAACATACGCCCGCGATCGCCCATCAGACCTGGTCGCGGCGGCCTTTTGCTACCGTCACGGCGCTGCATCAGGCCATGGTGACCGTCATGCAAAACCTCCCTCATGACCAGCAGTTAGCGCTGATTCGCGCCCATCCTGACTTGGGCACCAAAGCTAAAATGGCGCGATCGTCCGTGCAAGAGCAGGCCAGTGTGGGCCTCGATCAGCTCGCTCCAGCCGATTATCAAACGTTTCAGCAACTGAATCAGGCCTACCGCGACAAATTTCAGTTTCCGTTTATCGTGGCCGTCAAAGAACACACCCAGGCGTCGATCTTGGCCGCCTTTCGTCAGCGGTTGACCCATAATGCCGCCACTGAGCAACAGACCGCCCTGGCAGAAATCGCCAAAATCGCAGGCTTTCGACTACACGCTTTGATTGCAGCGTGAGCGATCGCCCTTGCCCATGCGAATCGCCGCGATCATACAGTCCTAACAAGCTCGCAGATCAACCTGGCTAACTCATCACCGATATGCAACCGGGCGGGTCTCTCATTTGTCATTGGTATGCTCAGATCAGGAGCAGAGCCCGACCTAGGGCCAGCACCAGAGCAAGGTCTTTATCGAGTAAGAGTCAGGGCTGCGATCGCACCATCGGCAGGAGTCATTATTGAAGTCGGCGATCGCACACTACGAGTTCATGCCGGTATACGGCCCAAAAATCAATCCCACCAGCATCATGATTGAACAAAACAAACGTGATTTGATCGATCGCTATCTACACGCTTACAACACTTTCGACATTGCCGGGATGCTCGCCACCCTGCATCCTGAAGTTGAGTTCAAAAACGTCTCAGGTGGTGAGGTCAATGCCACCGCCTCTGGGATTAGCGAGTTTGCCGAAATGGCCCAGCAGTCGAAGGCGCTGTTTACCTCACGGCAGCAGACAATGACGGCATTTGAAGCTGCTGACAATGATAGGGTGTCCATCAACGTGGCCTACGAGGGTGTGCTGGCAGCAGATCTGCCAAACGGGATGAAGGCAGGCGAGGTGCTGAAGCTGCATGGACGAACAGAATTTGAGTTCAAAGACGACCGCATCTCGCGAATTGCGGACTATAGTTAGCGCTGTTGGCATGAGTTATTGCCTTGGTCGCATGTCGTCCGATAAAGGTACGGGTATGGGCATGTCGATCAGCTACCAGATTGTCATCGAACTTCATAGCGGGCAGCTATTGTGCCATACCGCCCCTGGCGCTGAGGCGACTTTTACCATTCAAATTCCCAGTCAGCAAGCGCAGCTTCCCGAAGCGGCAGCAAATGGGGCTTGCGCTGAAATGTTGCGCCAAGTGGATCTGCGAAGACTTTTGAACAAGAATACAGGCGCTAAAGACCTGTTCGTTGGCGGCAGCTCGCTCGTCGCTGCGGTGGCGATCTCGTCTGGTTTCTTCCAGCAAGATATTGAAGCGGGCATCCGTTTCTTGTCGCTGTTGGTCGCTTTCATCGACTGGTTGAGTTACTGGAGTTTAGACTAAGTAATTATAAGAAAGGCAATCGCGGCAATCACCCCGTGTCGCTAACCAAAACCTCACCCTGCTCTGTGCTTTCGGTCGCTGGTGTGTTGAGCAAGAGCTGTTTCCCATCAATCCGTACACCACCATCAAACCGCTGAAGTGTTCTCGTTCTGTACAAAACCGTCAGCCCTTTACCCGTGATGAGATAGAGCGGTTCTTGACAACGCTCAAGTTTGACCTGCATAGCCGCCACTATTACGACTTTTGTTACGTCATGCTCTCGCTAGGCTTGCGACCGAGTGAAGCGATCGGGCTTAGGTGGCAACACATCGACCTTGACCGAAAGCAGGTCACTATCTCAGAGACGATGGCACGGTCTGAAGATGGCAAGACAGCAGGGTATGCTCGCCAGCGTAAACCAACCAAAACAGTGAACGTGAGAACGCTTCCACTGAGAGATCATCTCGTGACTCTCTTCCAAGGTCGTCGCTCTCCTGAGAGCCAACCTGATGACCTAGTTTTCACCACCGCGAGAGGTTGCGTCATTGATGACCACAACTTTAGAGAACGGGTGTGGTTAAAGACTTGCAAGCAGGCAGGCATCAAGTATCGACCGCCTTACACTACTCGCCATACGTTGCTGAGTCATGGCATTGAGTACAAAGGCTGGTCATTGCCACAAGCAGCACAAATTGCAGGACATACCAGCACTCGAATGGTAGCTGAAACCTACGGTCATATGCTTGACCGACCGCAGTTCCCGGAGTTTTAACTACATATAGGTTTTATTCAAATAGTAAGTAAGAGGACTCAATCATTTGTAAGCTGACACAGTTCCTTCATGATTTTCAAAAGCTTTGTTTGGAGAGGATTCTGACCACTTTCTCTATCTTGAACTTGATTCGTCCCACCTACTTAATCATGGGTTTACTGAGAACGAAAAATTCATGTGAGAAGTTTTCATAGTGCATGAGAGTCAAAAGTTAAGCTATTAGATAATCGGCACATCCTCTTGTATTATTTGCATCTCAAAAAAAATGAACTCACGCCGAGTTGAAGCAAGTATTTTTGAACTACAATAATTGATAGCGACGTAAAATCAATTATAAGGAGCATCCTGTATTGACTATATCAACAATGTTTAACGACTTCTTGGACAACCTAGCAATAGAAAATACTGGTGAGATAAGTAATAGATATGGAGAAGTCACAGCTTCCTTAAACAAGGAATTCAGGAACTCAGAGTCGAAAACAGCAAACTCCTTGAAAGTAGGTTCTATTGGTCGATGGACTGCCATCAACGGAATCTCAGATCTAGATATGCTTTATATTATGCCGAAAGGATTGTGGGATAAGTATAAAGACGGAAAGCAATACCAGCTCTTGTCCGACACTAAAGAGGCAATTAAACTCAGATATCCTAAAACTAAAATCTCTGTAGATCGCCTTGTAGTATGCGTTCAATATACGAATTTCCATATTGAGGTACAACCGGTATTTGAACAAGATGACAACAGCTTCAAGTATCCTGATAGTTATAACGGTGGGCAATGGAAAATAACAAAACCTCGCGAGGAGATAGAGGCAATATCAGAATTAGACATCCAAACTAATAAAAATCTTCGTCGTCTTTGCAAAATGGCTAGAGCCTGGAAGAACAAACATGGAATAGGGATGGGGGATTATTGATTGACACTTTAGCCTATAATTTCTTGAAGTCAACAACTTACTATGACAACAAGAGTTATGGCCATTATGATGAAATGAGTCGAGATTTCTTTAAGTATTTAAAGGATGAACCTGAGCAAGATTATTATGCAGCGCTTGGAAGTAATCAGAGAGTCAAAGTAAAGAAAAAGTTTCAAAAAAAAGCGAAGAAGGCTTATGAATTATGCTTAAAAGCAATAGAGTCTGGCGAGCAAGATGTTGCCTATGATAAGTGGAAGAAGGTATATGGAAGGCCTTTCCCAAATAGACCAGCTACTCAAGCGGATACAGCAACTTACTCTGAAACATCTTGGAGAAACACAGAACAGTTTATAGAAGACAGGTTCCCGCTTGACATCCGATCCAACATTAAAATTGGAGGCAATTATCGCCACGATGAGCATATGAAGCGTTCTTTATTTGAGTTTTTTCAAAAAAAGTCTCTCCTTCCTAGAGGGATAAAGCTCGAGTTCTTTGTCAAGGAGCATGATATTAATGGGCAGTATTCGCTTTACTGGAAGGTTCTAAACCGTGGCGAGATAGCCAAGAAGAAAGATATGATCCGAGGAGAGATATTTGCTGATTTAGGCTCCGAAATCAATCGTGAAGATACTAGCTTTAGAGGAGGTCACATAGTTGAGTGCTATGCCGTCCAGAATGGTGTGGTGATCGCTAAGGATAGATTTGACGTGCCAATCGAATAAATTCATGAGCAAAGATGACTTACTGAAACTGATCGCGGACACAGCTTATAACGTCGGCTTTGGTGCTAAAAAGCATATGGCAACATTTGATATTGTGGTCAAAGTGCCAGGGTTGATAAGATTCTTCTCCGTAACTATCGGTATTTATTCACTTATCTTTGATAGTCTTTCAAGCAAATTTCTCTCTGCGTCGTTGTTGGTGCTCGGCGTTGTCAGCTTATACATATCTTTCTATAATTCACAGAAAGAAGAATATGAAGTGGCGGGTGTAGAGCTTATTCAGCTTTTTAATGAGCTTAAGAAGCTTTACTATCGAACCAAACAAGCCGATGAAGAAGCTTTGCCTGAGCTTTCAGAAAGGCTGAAAGATATTGAGGATAAATACTATCAACAGAGTATAAGTAAGCAAATTCTATTCAGCGACTGGTATTGTCATTATAAATTTTTTTGGCAGTACCAAATCGATTGGGTAGATGAACAAAAGCATTTCAAATTATTTAGAGATAAAATTCCCCTGAGTTTCTCTGCTACGCTCCTATGCCTATTGATTGTTCTCATCTGCTGGATATTCCTTCCCGTAGCCAACAATGACCTATTGAGCTTGTAAGAAATTCTTACAGTCAATTCAGTCTATGCAAGACACGCAAGAGGATTGCACGTTGTCTGCACGTTATTGACTGTCTCAACAAGACTCACTCTAGTTCACGAAACACTAGCCGTGAACTAGAGTGAGCAGCTGAAACCCTTACTTTAGTGGCTGAAGGCATTGATGGACGTAACTGGACTCGAACCAGTGACCCCCACGATGTCAACGTGGTGCTCTAACCAACTGAGCTATACGTCCTTGCAGATGACTAAGCTATCACAGCCCAAGAGCCGACGCAATCTATCCTGAATAAATTGCCAGCCGCCGTTTGAGTGTCAAATCTGCGGACTTTACGTAACACTGAGAGAGGAAATTGCAGGAGCGATCGCGATGGAATGGCGTGAGGTATCGGGCAACTGGCTATGGATTCCGCCTCAGCCCACGGCCATCATTCACTTTTTGGGTGGAGCCTTTGTGGCAGCGGCCCCCAACCTGACCTACAAGCTGCTGTTAGAAGCGCTCGGTCGGCGCGGCTATCTGATTGTGGCCACACCCTTTATCAACACCTTTGACCATCGTGCGATCGCCCAAGAGGTGCTCACCACCTTTGATCAAGCGTTGTACTACATCGACAATCGCGTCACCTTCAAGCGCTTGCCGATTTATGGATTGGGTCACAGCATGGGCTGCAAAGTTCATTTGTTGATCAATAGCCTGTACGACGTCGATCGCCAGGGCAACATTCTGATGGCCTTTAACAACTATTCAGCGCGGCGATCGGTGCCCTTTTTAGAGCAGGTGATGGCCTTTTCGCCCCAACTCGGCGCGATGAATACGATGGAATTTACGCCGTCACCGGAGGAAACCTTCGACCTGATTGACCACTACTATCCGGTCGAGCGCAATCTCCTGATCAAATTTCGCAAAGACGACATCGATCAAACTCGACCGCTGCACGACGTCCTGATGCGTCACTTTCCCGACCTGACCAGCGTGCAGATTTTACCCGGCACGCACACCACCCCCATGGCCCAAGATATTCCCTGGCAGCCGGGCACCAACTTCAGCCCCTTTGACGCGATTGGTCAGTTCGTCAAGCAAGAATTTACCCGCGACCTGCGCCCGCTAGAGGACGTCATTTTGATGTGGCTGAATCCGCTCCGAGCCATGCGATCGCCGCGTCGATGATGGGTTCATATCGCGACAGCTGATACTCATTCCCTCTATGCCGCAACAGGCAATGGGGACATCAAATGACTTTCTAAGTAACTATAGAGGCCCTGACTGGCTTCAAAATAGACCGCCAGGCGATCGCCCGCTTGCTCTGCTGAGACCAGATCGGCCCGGTAGTGGGGAGTGGCTAAAAAGTTGAGCCAGTCGGCAACTTGGGTTAACGGAACGGAGAGACAACCGAGTGCACAGCCATCTACAACTTCTATCCGAAAGCTGACAGTGGGGGAGGTCATGATCTTCACCTGACGCAAACAGTACACATGAACTATTTAATTTTCTCTGCTTTACCCCAAATGCGCAAGGCGATCGCACAACCTGTTACAGTCAGGTCGCTATGAAGCTGGCGTGAGTGCCCGGTGACAGCCTCTTGTCGGCGTGCCGCTGTGCCTTTACGATCGCTGGCGGTTGATCACATCCCCCACTATGACTGCATCGCTCTTTCAAATTGCCTCAACGCCCCCCCATCAACAGCTCACGGTGACGATGCCCGCTGCGGGAGTCGCCCTGACCGGTCGCATCCGCGTGCCCGGGGACAAATCCATTTCCCATCGTGCGTTGATGCTGGGGGCGATCGCCCAAGGAGAAACCCGCATTCAAGGACTCTTGCTGGGCGAAGACCCCCGCAGTACGGCGGCTTGCTTCGCCGCTATGGGGGTGCAGCTGTCGGACTTAGAAGATGATTGGGTCGTGGTCAAGGGGGTGGGGCTGGGCAACCTGCAGGAACCTACAGCGGTGCTGGATGCGGGCAACTCCGGTACCACCCTGCGCCTGATGCTGGGGCTGCTGGCCTCGCACCCAGATCGATTTTTTACCGTCACGGGGGATGATTCCCTGCGATCGCGCCCCATGGGGCGTGTGATTAAACCGCTCACGGCAATGGGAGCGCAGATTTGGGGACGCCAGCACAATACGCTGGCCCCTTTGGCCGTTCAAGGTCAGGCCCTCCAGCCCACTCACTATCACTCGCCGGTCGCCTCCGCTCAGGTGAAGTCATGTGTGCTGCTAGCCGGGCTGCTGACGGAGGGCCAGACGACCGTGACCGAGCCCAGTCTCTCGCGCGATCACAGCGAACGGATGCTGCAGGCATTTGGGGCTGATCTCACCGTCGATCAGCCTGGTTGCACGGTGACGGTTAACGGCCCTGCCACTCTGACCGGGCAAACGGTGATTGTACCCGGTGATATTAGCTCCGCCGCCTTTTGGCTGGTGGGGGCCGCGATCACGCCGGGGTCAGAGTTGGTAATTGAGAATGTCGGCATCAACCCCACGCGCACCGGCATTTTAGAGGCTTTGCGGGCGATGAATGCTGACATCACGCTGGAAAACGAACGTGTGGTCACTGGGGAGCCGGTGGCTGACCTGCGGGTGCGCCACGGCCCACTGACGGCAGCAACATTTAGCGGTGACTTGATTCCCCGGATGATTGACGAAATCCCCGTTCTGGCGGTGGCGGCGCTGTTTGCTCAGGGCACGACGGTGATTCAAGATGCTGCTGAGCTGCGGGTCAAAGAAAGCGATCGCATTGCCGCCATGGCCTCTGAGCTCAACCGGTTGGGGGCTCAAGTCACCGAGCGACCCGACGGCTTAGAAATCGTCGGCGGTTTGTCGACCCTGACTGGGACTAACGTGGATAGCTTTACCGATCATCGGGTGGGCATGAGTTTGGCGATCGCCGCATTGCGTGCTACCGGCACGACCACCTTGCAACGCGCGGAAGCGGCGGCTATTTCGTATCCGACTTTTTGGGCGACCCTGAACCAAGTTTGTGGGGCCTAAGTCACTGCCCAGCGCGAGTCTATGGAGAGGCAGGAAAATCATCCACGACACTGATCTGTCCGGAGTTTGGGGGTTGGTGGCGGCCCGCAGGGCTATCAGCCCTCTACGAAAAGTCAATGCTTTTTGGTAGACCTCTAGTCAGCGAGCTGAATATCATCCCCCTCATCCTGTCTGGCAACAGTCCCTCCCACCCTCGGACGGTGGCCCAACTTGAACCCGAAACCGTGAACCTGGCACCCAATCATCACGAATAGTGAGTGTATTGGTCGCACTCTACTCGCGGCTGGAACTGCCCAACCCCTGAGCCGGTCGGAGATTGAGAGCGGTTCAGGGGGCAACTGATAACGTGGATGAACTGGTGCCCTGATGTGTTGGCTGACTCAGCAAATGGGTGGCGATCGCCTTATCCTCAAAAGCGATGGGCCGCCACCGTGAAAACCTTTTTGGAGTGTGTACGTCTCGGTTACTATGCGAAAAATTCTGGTCATTGCCGCCGATGGCGAACAGCGGGAGTCACAGCTTGCCATCCTGACCCGCGAAGGGTACGAAACCATTGTTGCCGAGATTATCTCGACGGCGTTAGACATTATTCGCAGGCAGCATCCTGACCTGATTCTCTGCGGGGTGGAGTTAACCGGGGGCGACAATTTTGAGTTATTGCACGCCCTACAGAACAAGCCCGACTTGCTCGCGATTCCGATTATTTTGCTTACCCACAATTATGAGCCGTTGCGCTGGCGGCAGGGCGTGAACTTAGGGGCCGATGACTGTCTGGTCGTGCCCTTTACTGAACGCAACTTGCTAGAGGCGATCGCCATTCGCTTCAAGAAACAAGATGCCCTGACTCACCGCTACAACATTTTGATGCGCCACACGGCAGAGCGGCTCAATCGCCTGTCGCACTATGACAGCCTGACCGATTTGCCCAACTACCAGCTGCTGCGACAGCGACTGCAGCAGGCGACGGAGCGGGCCTCTGGCGGCAAACAGCGGGTGGCCCTGATGACGTTGAGTCTTGACCGGCTGCGCCAGATCAACAACACGCTGGGCTACGCGGCCGGTGATACAGTGCTGCGGGCGGCGGCTCGTCGCCTGACCGGAATTTTGCCGCGATCGACCGCCGTGGCTCGCCTAACGGGGAATCAGTTTGCCATTGTGGTGCCCGCCCCGCACGATCACGAGACGATTATTGCCATTGCTGAAGAAATTTTTGAGAGTCTAGGCCATTCGTTTTCGCTACCGGGTCAAGAGGTCTTTATGACCGCCAGCATCGGTATCGTCATGTTTCCCGACGACTCCGAAGAGATTAGTGTGCTGCTACGGCAGGCCGACGCCGCCCTCGACTGGGCCAAAGTGCAAAAGAGCCACTCTTATCGGTTTTACCGGCCCGATATGCCCGTCGTCTCGGGCGATGAACTGCAGCTCGAAACCTGGCTGCGCTACGCCCTCGAACGTGAAGAGTTTGAAGTTTGGTATCAGCCCAAATACAGCCTGAGTCAAGAGCGAATCGTGGGGGCCGAAGCGCTGATTCGCTGGCAGCACCCGGAGACTGGGTACATTTCCCCGGCCCGCTTTGTGCCCCTAGCCGAAGCCACGGGGCTCATTGTTCCGATTGGGGAATGGGTGCTCAAAACGGTTTGTGATCAGGCGGCTAGCTGGCTGCGCCATGGTCAGCCCGTCGTCGCGATCGCCGTTAACCTATCCAGCGTGCAGCTCAATCAGTCGCGGTTAGCGCAAACCTTGCAAGACATTCTCACCCTGACCCAGTTACCGCCCCATCATCTAGAGCTGGAAGTGACCGAAACGGCTTTGATGCAAGATATCGAATCGGCGATCGCGCTGTTAGAGCAGCTCAAAGCCCTGAACGTCAAAATCGCGATCGATGACTTTGGCACCGGCTACGCCTCTTTGGGATATCTGCGGCAGTTGCCCATCGATATTCTCAAAATCGACACCTCCTTTGTGCGCAACATTCACCAAGATGTCAAAAATCAGAGCATCGTCAAAAATGTTATCGCCCTGGCTCACGACCTCGGCCTCAAAATCATTGCCGAAGGCATCGAAACCCAAGCTGAAATGGAGGTCTTAAAAGACTATGGCTGTGACCTGATTCAAGGCTATTGGGTCGGCCCGCCGATGGTCGCCGAAAAGCTGGCTGAGCGCCTGTAATTTAGCACTGGCCATTTGGCTGAGGATATCTAACGCCAGTTCGGGTTAAGCCAAACCCCGTTGCTTTTCCCTCTGGAAAGGGGCGAATGGGGTGAGTTGAACCACACTCAGCGCGAGGCTCGATACCCACTTCGCCTTGGCCCCCGCTCCAGAGAAGATGGCCTCAAAAGGCTGGTAAGCGTGCCTCATGCACTTATGATCCACCGGCACTCCTCCGGCCCTTATCAGAAGGACTCGGTATCGTCTAGCGGCGCTGACGGGCCGACTTCATATTGATAGCGAATACGGCCCTGGGTCTGAGCTGCGAGTCGCAGCGACCAGTGACACTGGCCGGTTTTGGTCAGGGTTGTGGCCGGTTCGGCAGTGATTAGACGGGGTGCGATCGCCGCGTTTTGAGACACGGGCAGCTGTTCAATCACTCTCACATCAATCGGCGCTGCCAAGGGATTTTGAATGGTCAGTTCATAGCCCCGGCGTTGACCGCTCGCCGTCTCTGCCGCCGGCTGGGGAGACCACACCTGACGGTGTACTGTCACTCGCTCATCGAGCCCCAAACCTAGCTGAAAGGCATCGCCAGGAGCGACATGGTCTAACGATTGCTCCCCCCAATAGCGGCCTGCTCGAAACACATGAGCCGGTCCCGGCAACAGCGGCTCGGAGGCCGCGTTGATGAGCGCCGTACACAAATAGGGCACACAGTTCCGCTGCGGCAAAACTACATAAGTCAACTGACTGCTCAGTTCTAGCTGACGGATGGCGACTGGGTGCGCCTGGCCATCACTGGGCACCACCGCTGGCAGCGGAGCCGTGAACTCCACCCGGGCGATCGCCAGCTGTTCTGGTGCCTGATTCGTCCCCGGCGCTTCTGGCTGGGCATAGGGAATCGTACTCCCTGGCAAAGCCCCCAGCATGCGATAAGTATCCTCCAGTACCGGGCTCCGCGATTTCACTTCGGCAGGCGAATCGGCTGAGTCGAAGCCAGGCGCTTTGTCTTTAAAGGGAGGCGGTAACGAGGCGGGGGCCGGCAGGCGATCGATATCCGGCAGGCTCAGAGTCGTCTCGGCAGTGGCCGTAGAGACCTTCAGGGCCACCTGATGCCAATCTTCTCCCGTGTTCTGCTGAATTTCAGCGAGGCCATTAATGGTCAGTGAGGTGTCAGCGGCGGTCAAGCGAAGCTCATACACTGGCTGCCATTGGGCCGCGTTGACGGTGTAAATAATCTGAATGTCGAGGCGGCCCGCCTGGTGCACAGTCAATGGAATAATCAGCTCATAAAGCGGTGAGATCGCTGCTGATTGACCTTGTTTCTCCTGTTGGCGAGCCTGCTGAAGCTGTCGATCGAGCTGATGCTTGCGGCGCTCTTGAGCCACAATCGCCTGCGCCGTCTGCTGATAGGTCTGATCAAAAAACTGAGAAAATTCAGCGACGTGAGCCAGCGTCATCGACTGCTGCGAGAGCCCCTGAGCAAAACTCTGGGCCGTTTGCTCAGCCAACGACTCTAAAAAGGCCTGCTGATGGTTGAGGCTCGACAGCGTATCTTTGCAGGACCGAAAAGCATCTTCAGCTTGATGGCGCTGCTCGGTCAGCGCTGCTTGTCGGCGCTGCAGCCCCCCATCATCCGTGGCTGTGGGGGTCAGGTGTGGCGGTTGCAAACTGACCTGTGCGGTCCCCCTGGCATCGATTTGCAGGCTATCCACCTCCAGCACCGCTGGTAAGGCGTCAACCCGCAGCCGGAGATCGCCTGGTGACACCTCAAGTTGCCCCTGTCGAGTGACCCGAGCCTGCTCAGGATAGACTGTAACGGCGACAATCTTAGTCTTGATTGGAGTGAGGCCACTTAACACAACGGCATCAGACATCGGCACAGTTAATCTCTCTTTGACTTGATTCCTCAACAACCCACAGGTGACTTTAGCGACTCAGGGGGTTGAGGCCAGGGGCGGGGCCGTATGAGTCAAGCGCTAAACGAGATGAAACCTCTCTTGGATGAATGACTATGGGTTTTAGCTTAATTTCTTCTTACATCAACTGGGGGGAAACACCCTGAAGGTCTGTATAAAACTTTGTAGAAAGAGTTTCTCAGTAAAATTTTGGTGATGATTCCGAAAAATGGGAATTGCTAGATTTATCTCAAGTTTAGTCAGGGATGCGGCATCATTCACCTGATCGCAATATTTAGAAAATATCGCCCCATTCCGCTAGATGAGTGGCGACGCGAAACAACTTATCCAGCAAGAGAGTCTGCCTAGAAGGGCTCTTTATTTGCCAACAATTGCCCCTGGCTGTCGTTCACGTCAGCGATCGCCTCTGAGAACGCTGCGACAAGGGGGCGCGCTAATCGCCCTCAATCCTTCTCCCAATCGGTCTAAATTATCCTCAAACCCCTAAACCTCTGATCAGCCGCTAAAGTGGCCAGCGCTGGATCCCAGGCCCAGATAATGTTCGACCAGGATCGGGCAATGCCAAACCCCGGCAATCTAGGGACGCTATTTGCGCGCCCTCAACCACCCTCACCGTGGCAGAACAATGATTCTGCATCGCCTTCGATATTGCGACCTCTAACCCAGCAAACCGGCAGCTTCTAGCGCTAGAGCAACTACAGAACGAAACGCCTGGCCTCTAGGGCTGCTCAACCCAACGCAGCCCGCTCGTCAAGTGGCAATCCAGCCCGGCCTCAAATATTTTGGCGACAGCTGGGGTCAGCAAGTGACTGAGAGACCTGATTCGACAGCAAACGATTGATTCTCCCATTCAACGTGTGGAATGCTGCCGCGCCCATACGGAAAATCAGACATCTCAGACATTCGCTTGGATTTACCTCACCCCCAGACGAGGAGCTACAGCTTTATTTCGTCATTAAATCAGGGCTGCAATGCAGTCGCTTTTACCCTGAATCCCCATGATCGAGATCTTGTGAAACTCTATAGTCGAGATAGATTATCTCAAACAAAGCGATCTAGACAAAAACAGGCTTTCAAGCTAGCGAATCAAGAGAAAAATCAAAGTCGCTAAAATTCTTTTTTTGCAGATAAATATTCGTGTATTTATGTATTCGGTTCTTGAAGAATTTTGTCAAACAGGGACTATCAGCTTTTATTCTTTGAGTTGTCAAGCGAGTGATTAGGAGTTTTCTTTCAGGGAATAATTTATTATGTCCTGAAAATTAAAAATTGCTTCTCTCAGCTGGCCTGAATATATTGATTTGTGATTTAGTTTACCTTCCTTTGAAGAAAAGTCGTTCTGATTGCAAGCTCCTTCCTGTAAGGCGATCGCAATCAAGGGCATCAAACGAAAGCCATGATTTATGACGTTCTCTAATGCCTTGCAATACTGGAAAAGTATTTTGAAGTATTTGAGCGTTGATCGGCAGAGATTTCTGAATAAAAGTTGAGCTAAATCGCCCATTTAAATCAATGTTAACGGCTGCAAAAGGAGGGTTTCTCTTATGCCAGTCTTAACTGGTAGAGTGCGCATTTTCTCCAAAATTTGCCTGGTCGCAGTTAAGCATCAGTCGCAAAGCTTGCTGAGCACAGAATTGTCAATTTAGAAGAGGCTTCATCGATGAGTATTGTTGCTAAAGTGATCGCCCAGTCTGATCGCGCTGAGCGGTTTTTAAGCGGGGCTGAGCTCACTCAACTGCAGGATTTTTTCAATGGGGGCACGACCCGCATTAGCGCCGCCCAGAAATTAGCCGCCAATCAACAAAAGATTGTTGACGAAGGCAGCAAGCGGTTTTGGGCTCAATGTCCTAACACTCCGAGTAACAGCGGTGATCCTCAAAAAACGTCTCTTTGTCAACGCGATCAAGGGTGGTACATCCGCTTAGTGAGCTATTGCGTATTGGCGGGCAACTCTAAGCCTCTCGAAGATATTGGCCTCGACGGCATGCGTGACATGTACGTCTCGCTGCGGGTGCCCCTGCCTAACTTGAAGCTAGCGATGCGCTGCTTAAAAGAAGTTGCGATGGGTCTGCTCAGTTCAGAAGAGGCGGCACTGGCTGGGCCTTACTTTGATCAACTGGTCCGCGCCTTTTAGCATCTCGGCAACGCCGAAGATGGGTGGCGGCGAGCAAAACTCGCCAAGCCGACACCCCATTCGAGCTTGAGTCTCAAACCCATTACTTTTGCTGTACTAATACGTCAACGCTTAAAACACCATGCAAGACACGATTACCTCCGTCATCAATCCGGCTGATGAGAAAGGCACCTATTTAGAGGGTGGCGAACTCGATAAGCTGAAGCAATATTTTCAAACAGGCACTTTACGAGTTAAGGCCGCCGAGCAAATCGGCTCTAGTGCTGCCAGCATTATCAGCGACACCGTCGCTAAAAGCCTGCTGTACGGAGATATTACGCTCCCCGGTGGCAACATGTATCCGACCCGGCGCTATGCCGCCTGTCTGCGAGATCTGACTTACTTCTTGCGCTATGCCACCTATGCCATGCTGGCCGCTGACGCTTCCATTTTGGATGAGCGGGTGCTGAACGGCTTGAAAGATACCTACTCATCACTGGGCGTTCCAGTAGAGCGGACGGTGCAAGCGGTGCAGGCAATGAAGGAAGTGGTGACCCAACGCGTGGGCGCTGAAGCCGGTCAGGAAATGGATGTCTATCTCGACCATATCGTGAATGGTCTCAGCTAAGGGAGTTGCCCCACCTCGCGTCTCTGACCGCAGGGGGTTGGCAGTGCTCAACCCCTGACCGAAAGCATTGCTAGGTCGGAGAGACGTGACTACGGGAGATTACCATGAGCCACGATGCCCGCAGGGGTAGGTTGAGTTGATGTCTTGTGGTCATGCCATCAAGGTTCTCGCTAACCCGGCCCTTGCCGTTACGGCATCTGGTTTCTCGGCCATCTCCTCAGCGCCGCCCCTTAAACGCTAGTGCCAAATCCAGCGGCCTATCCTCGTCGGTAGGCCGACGTTAAACACCACTGTTGCTGTCACCTATTGCCATGTACGCTTCTCAACAACCCCAGGAGCAATATTCCTGGTGGGCGGGCAATGCCCGATTTATCAATCTGTCAAATACGTTTATCGTGGCCCACGTCGCCCAAGCAGCCTTGATTATGCTGTGGGCTGGGGCCTTTACTTTATTTGAGTTGGCCGTCTATGCTCCCGATGAGCCGCTCTATACTCAAGGTCTGATTCTGTTACCGCATCTGGCAACGCAGGGGTGGGGGCTCGACGCTGGGGGAGCCATCGTTAGCACCTATACCTGGTTTGCCATTGGCATGATTCACATTGTGGCCGCTGGCGTGCTGACGGCGGGAGCCTACTTTCATCGATCGCGGCTGCCGGCGAATTTAGCGATCGCGCCGGGCCGGGCCGCCGCCTTTGATTTTCAATGGCAAGACGCGCCTAAATTAGGCTTTATCTTAGGGCACCACCTCGTGTTCTTGGGCCTCGGAGCGCTGTTGCTAGTGGTCAAGGCGCAGTTCTTTGGTGGCCTCTATGATGCCAATGTCGATGAGGTGCGGCTGGTCACAGCACCAACCCTTGATCCGGCCACCCTGTGGGACTATCGCACTCACTTGTTTGACGTCAATAATTTAGAAGATCTAGTGGGCGGTCACATTTACGTGACGGGTCTGCTGATTGCCGGAGGCGCTTGGCACATTCTCGTGCCGCCGTTTAAGTGGGTGGAGCGGGTCTTTATATTTTCCGGTGATGGCATCCTGTCTTATTCGCTGTTTGGCATTGCGATCGCCGGATTTGCCGCCTCTTACTACTGCGGCTTTAACACGTTGGCCTATCCTGAGGCCTTCTATGGCCCGACTCTAGAGCTCAAATCAGCGTTTTTACCCCGCTACTTTGAGCTGTCGCCCACTATGGCGGAGGGCTACACCAATCGCACTTGGCTGGCCAACAGTCATTTCTATCTGGCCTTTTTCTTCTTACAGGGTGGGTTGTGGCATTTTCAGCGGGCGATGGGCTTTAACATCAGTAGCCTGTTCGCCAGCTGGCAACTGAATCGAGAGTCCGCTAGCGACAATCCGCTCTTGGCCTATCAGCCAGTCAGAGCGCTGCAGCCTCAACCCGCCGTCGCCATGCAGTATGGTCTGCCGCAGACGGAACCGCAGCCGATGCTCAAGCGGGAGCAACCCTTTGCAGACTATGACTATCAGCCCTCTCAGGGCATTGAGCAGCCAAGTCTAACCGCGATCAACGGGGTTGAGAAAACGCTGTATCAAACGACTTATCAGCTTCAAAAAGACACGGTTTACCAATCGGCGCGGGCTGATGCGAAAACCATGTTTGGGTATGGCCGTAATGGCTCGCAGCGCTTGTATGAGCTACCTCAGCCTTTACCCAAAACGTCTGTCTATGATCAACCGATTGAGACGGTGTTTTATGAGCCCAAACAAAATCACGCGCACGACGGCTCTGGTCAAAGTGCTCCGGCGGTGACTGCGGTCGCCGCTCCAGCCGCCGCTCCAGAAGAGACCTAACTGGCGTTCACGATAGGGTCTTGCGCATCAAAGGCGAATAGGTCAAAGCCTATCCGCCTTTGTCATGTCTATCGAGTGGGATGGCGCAGTTGCGTATCCGGTTATGAACTAGACCTCTTGATCGACGGCAGCGCGGCGATCGCGATGACGCGAAAACAACCCAAGAGGTCGCCGGGTAGGTAGTCGATTATGGTTGAATAGAGGTCAATAGCCTGTTGTTTTGTAGGAGATGCTGAGATGAGTATTGGTGGAGCGATCGCATTCTTCATTATGTTAGGTGGCGGCTTTGCCACCGCGATGGTGCTGTACTTTGGCTTGAGAGCCGTCAAATTGATCTAGGGACGGCATCCAGGATCGAGGCGCCCCTCTGAGGCCAGGCACTACGGCGTCGGCTCGCCTACAGCGCGAGTCGGTGACCGAGGTTGCACAAGCCCGTAATCATTCCTCTCAGTGATGACTGGCCCTAAGGGCGCGGCATCAATTCAGCTCGCAAGCCTGACGAGATGGGCCTTATCGCGCCCGCTCCGGAAAACGAGCTAGAGGCTGAACCGCTTTCAGCATTAGGACTCAGCGGCTAAATGATGACAGCTTCTAGAGTTGCTCGGCCTGATAGCCCTGCTGAGCCAGCAGCTCCAACACGTTATCAGGGCCGACCAAGTGCAGTGCCCCAACAACGATGAGATAATCGTCGTCCGCTTGCAAAAATGGCTGAATCTGGGTAGCCCAGTCGCGGTTGCGATCGCTCAAAAAGATCGCCTGCATTTCAGGATAGTCGGCAAAGCCCGCGAATAAAGTAGCTTCCAGCCCGGCAATATCGCCAGTTGACCAGGCGGTCAAAATCTCATTAAAGGACTCCTCCAGCAAATCCATCTCGGCGAGCGCCTGCTCGGTGAATTGACGCTGCTCGTCAATTGAGAGCTGTTCAAACAAGTTGAACTGCTGCTCAACCGTCTCTAAGAACAACACGGGTTTGTCGGCATCGGTGGCCCGCCCGTGAAAATATTGGTCGATGCCGTACTCTGGCTCAAACCCAATATCAATTAATTGAAAAGAGGTCAGCGACACGGCTAAAAACCAGGGCTCAAAACCCTCGAACAAGCCGAAGGGGAGTCCCAGTTCGGCAACTTGCTGCTGGGCTAGCTCATAGGTGTCTGGGGTGAGCACCTCTGCTAGCGATTCCCCTGGTTCCGGCAGGGCTGCATCAATCATCACGGTAGCGGCATCGGCAGACGCCGCGGCACTGATGTCAGCTTCTAGCACCAACACTTCGGCCTCGTCAAAGGCGGCTTCCATCACGGCCGGTAGGGGGTACTGATCAGCACTGAGAAAGTGTACCGATCCCAGCAGATAAACCGTATTGGTCGGCGTTTCAATCTGCCACAAGAAGTTTTCTCCGGCGGCCACAGCGGCGTCTGTGCTCGTCTGCGCTGAGCTGGATGTGACTCCTAGCAGTAGAGCCGACAACAACCCTAGCCCCATGAGGGGACGAGCTGCGATCGCGCTCAATCTATCTAAGCCGTACTGACCTGTCGTGCGAATCAATGTCTGGTCTCCCTGAGCGCTTGTTGTTCCTTCACTCTGACGATTATTTTGTGGCAAAGTATCTCGTCCCTAATACGATGGCTTGAGGTCACAAGGGTGCCCCTGGCTATCGACCGAGTACAGCCGTGCCTTCGTAGAACCAAAAACCGGCGATACAGCCCGTCATTAAGGTCGCCAAGGTGCCAGCCCACAAAGCTTTCCAGCCCAGCTCGCTAATGTCTTTACTGCGGGAGGGTACCAGACCCGCCAAGCCGCCCACAAAAATGCCGACGGAAGGCACGTGGGCAAAACCGCACAGCACATAGCTGATAATCACCAGGGCGCGATCGCTCAACGCCCCTTCTGCCGACAAATCAGCCAAGGCAATGTAGGGCGGAATTGCCGTCTTGAGGAGCCGCTGGCCAATGAGTACCGAAGAAGTCCACAACTCGTTCCATTCCAACGAAACGCCAGTAAAAAAGGTCAGCGGCAAAAATAATGCCCCCATCAGGTTATCTAAGGTAATGACGCTGAAAATTTGACCAATCCAGGCGAAGGGTGTAAAGCCACTGGTTTGCAAAGACGCGAGAGATGCAAAAATCAAGTTCAATAGGGCCACCAAGCCCAAAATGGCAATCAGCGAGGCAGCAATACCCACGGCCATCTTGACGCCATCCAGCGCCCCGATAATCAGCGCATCCATCGGACTTTTGCGCTCCGCTTCAGCCTCTACCAGTTCGGGCACTTTACCCAGGGTTTCTGGAACATCTTTTTCGGGCACTAGAATTTTGGCCATCACAAAGGCCGCCGGAATCGTCAGCACCGAGGCTGACATCAAATGCCCTGAAATGGCTGGAAAAGTCCCTCGTAGATACCCAGCGTAGAGTCCCAGTACGGTGGAGGCAATCGAGCCAAAGCAAGATGCCAGAATGGCGCACAGCTCACTCCGGGTCATGTTGACTAAAAAGGGTTTGATCGCAACGGCTGACTCAATCCCGACAAAAATGTTGGCTGCTCCCGCCAGTGACTCGGCACCACTGATATTCATCACCGAGCGAAAGAACTTGGCAAACACGCGCACTACTGGCTGCACCACACCCAAGTTATAGAGGAGGCTAAAAATCGCGGAAAAGAAAATCACCTGCGGCAAAGCCCGAAATGCAAAAACGTAGCCGATGGCCAAATTGTCAGCGCCGAGGCGATCGCCCGGCACCACAGCGAATGGCGGTGTTAAGGCCCGAGCCAGCCAGCGACCCGCCCCCTGAGGCCCGACCGACGCCCCGAGATCCGGCACCAAAATCGGGCCAAACAGAAACCGCGAGCCGGCTTCAGAAGAATCGATCAAAGCGTTGAGCAGACCGCTCAGCCCGACGACGACTTGTCGCGTCAGCGGAAAGCGAAAAATAAAGAGCCCCAGCACGAGCTGGATACCAATGCCCCAGGCCATCAGCTTCCAGGGCACCCGCTGGCGATCTTCTGAACCGAGCCAGGCTACAAAACACAGACCCGCAATCCCCACCAGTGACAGTAAGTTGAGCATGTGGTGCCGCCTTCTCCCACAGTTAACGCCACGATTCTACAAGGGTTAGTCAGTTCTGAACCGCCTGATCGCCACTTTGTAAGGCATCGCAATGCACCTGGCCCTAACGACTCTATGCGTAATGGGTATCCCCAATTCATAATGGGGGAAAATGGTTGCCCTTCAAGTTTTTATGAATCCATTCTCTCCGGTACCTCCGAGCTGGGCCGAGTCGGCAGTACACGCCCATCAGTTTGGCTGCCCCAACTGTGGGGCTGACGTAGCTGAGTCACAAGCGGTGTGGATTAATCGTCGATCGCCCGTTTATACCGAAGCGCACAAACGCAAATGGCAGGAGTTTTATCACTGTGGTAAGTGCGAAGCCGCCTGGTGGGCCTGGAGCAGCGATCGCCCCCCCACCGACTGGAGCGGCGAGGCCGAGGTGGATAGTGCCAGCGATCCTTTCGGGTTGTAGGCCGCTATGACAGTGGTGGTCTTTGGCAGCTTAAATATGGACTTGGTAGTGCGATCAGCGCGCCTCCCCGTGCCGGGGGAGACGATACTGGGCCGACAGTTTGCCACCATTGCGGGGGGCAAGGGGGCCAACCAGGCCGTGGCGGTGGCCCGTCAGCGGGTGCCGGCCGTGATGGTGGGCCGCGTCGGCACCGACAGCTACGGCCCCGACCTGTGCCAAGCCTTAGCCAACGAGGGGATCAGAGTGGACGGGGTGAGCCAAGACTCCACTGTTGCCACCGGTATTGCCGCGATCGCCGTGGCCGACTCGGGCGCAAACCAAATCATTGTAGTACCGGGGGCCAATGGCCAGGTCGGCGGGCCAGAGTTGGCGTATCTCAAAGGACAGCTCGCCGCCGCCGAATGTCTGCTGCTGCAGCTCGAAATCCCGCTATCGACGGTGACGACTGCTGCTCAACTGGCCCATGCAGCGGGGATCACGGTTATTCTCGATCCCGCCCCTGCGCCCCAGGCAGATCTGCGATCGCTCTATCCCTACATTGATATTCTGACGCCCAATCAGGTCGAGGCGGCGCAGCTGGTTGGGTTTCCGGTCGAGACGATCACCCAGGCTCACGAGGCGATCGCGGTGCTGCGGCAGCAGGGGGTCGCTACCGTCATCATCAAATTAGGTGAGCAGGGCATTCTCTGTAGCCGTCAAGAGGAACCGAGCCTTCACCTACCGGCGCTGCCCGTCTCTGCAGTGGATACCGTGGCTGCCGGGGATGCCTTTAATGGCGGTCTGGCCGTGGCTTTGCAAGCAGGCAAATCCCTGCCCGAAGCGCTGCATTGGGCTGCCGCCACTGCGGCCTGGGCAGTCACCCAATCCGGTGCCCAGCCCTCGCTGCCCACGCGATCGCAGGTAACAGACCTAATTAATTCCCTGGCATGAGCCGCTCAGCGGGATAGCCAACTGCAGGTTAATTAAGACAGCTCGACTGGCTGAAATCTCACTTTGACCAGCCTCTCGATGCCGAACTCCGAACTCTGCCAGGGCCAGGAATTCAGGACTGACCGGCGACCTCTACCCATAGAGCATGGCTAACTCAGTTGCCCCCCACACTAATCGGCGTGCCCATGACCTCAGCTCGGGTGAGATCGATATCCGTCAGGGTGGCTCCAGTAACCGCGACAAAATAAAGCTTGGCCTCGGTCAGATTGGCGTTGGTTAAATTAGCATTCTCCAAACTGGCGTTAGTTAAAAAAGCATTGGTTAAATCGGCCCCAGTTAAGTCAGCCCCGGTCAGATCAGCCCCTTCTAAATTGGTTTCCTGCAGGTTGGCGCCAGTCAAATCAGCCGCCCGCAGGTCAGCACCAATCAGATGGGCTTGCCGCAAATCGGCTTCAGATAAATCACAGCCGTAACAAGCGCCAGTCGTGAGTAACCGCTCCACGTGAGCCGGATTGTCGGCCCGGACGACAGCCGTCATGCCAGCCGCCATAAGCAGCGACAATCCGATCGCAGCGATCCGTTTCATGATTATTCTCCGATTGCAAAAGACCACGCGGCAAAGGAGTCGTCAGGTGACTAAAAATGCCGTTTCTAAACCTCACACCGAGGCAATTTGAGGTCATCTGCACAAATACTTCGGCCTACCTCATAGGCGCTCTTTGGGCCGTCAGCCAAAATCAATTGCATCACAAAACTTAGAATCCCAAAGTTTTGTGACTAAAACTACAATTGCCGTAATCTACATTTCAATTACTTGTTTTAGCTTCAGAAAAGTATAGATTTTTGCCGATCTGTAGACTCATTTGCCACACTTCTATGCTGGCATGTTCTGCTTTGAAGGGTCAGACCAGCGCCCAGTTCTGCAAGAAAACGTACAGTTCATGGGGATCAAATAGAGAACAGCCATTCTTCGAATTTTCTTTACACAAATCGGGGGCACTTATATTTTTAATTCGTCACTATATAGAAGGTGTAATCTACAAATGCGTCCCCAGCGATCGCCCTTCCCGCTGCTGATTGATCCTTGACTAGGTAGGGCATCCTGTCGATGGCAGTGGATTTTCCATTGACCGACGCATATGTTCACTATTGACTTTCCTAACCTTCGGGAAACGATAACTTCGGCTTGTATTGATATAGACCAACACTTCACTCAGGATTCCCGTACACCGAGGCCACAGGCAGAGGTTTAACCCACATGCTTTGTACTACCTGTAAACAAAAAGTTGACTGTCTGCCAGCGGCACTGGCCGCCAACGATACTCACATGTATAAGCTGCTAGCGCGGCTTAAAGAATGCGATCGCTACGTTCAAGAATCACCCAAGTTGGCTCCTAAGCTAGACGCCTTCAGACGTCGGTTGTTTACGCGATCGCTGCATCTCACGACTGATTGAGGCGGTTGCCAGCTTCTCTATGAGACGCTCTAAAGCCGATGTGCGGTAGGTTATGGATTGCCGACCCTCGCGGTCATCCATAACCGGGCAAACGACTCATCTAGTCATCGTTCACCGCCCTCGCTGAAGTCCTTACACGGGCGTGATGGCCTGTTTCCTTAGTGACAGTGCTGAGTCGATGACTGGCCCTGCTGAAAAAGTTCGGCTAGATTTTTATCGCTGGGTTAGGCGCTGTGGCAAGCTAGCTCTTGGTATCTTCCTGAAAGGCTTGACCATGACGATCGCATCCCTCTCTCCTTGGGTTTTGCGCGATCACCTCTTTCGTTGGGGCGATCGCACCTATGTCATGGGGGTGCTCAATGTCACTCCTGACAGCTTTAGCGATGGCGGCCTGTTCAACACGGTCGAGGCCGCCATCAATCAAGCGCAACAGCTACTGGCAGCCGGTGTAGATCTGCTTGATATCGGCGGTCAGTCGAGCCGTCCTGGGGCAGAGCAGATTCCGATTGAGGCCGAGCTGCGGCGGGTAGTGCCCGTGATCGAAGCGATTCGCCAGAGTACTGATCGCGAATTAGCGCAGGCGGTAATCTCGGTCGATACGACTCAATCAGAAGTCGCCCGAGCGGCAGTGCGGGCCGGAGCCGATATCGTCAACGATATTTCTGGCGGCACGTTTGACGCCGCCATGTTTTCTACCGTGGCGGATCTGGGCGTGCCCATTATTTTGATGCATCTGCGCGGCACCCCCAAGACGATGCAGCAAAACACCCACTACAGCGATCTCATGGGTGAGATCGCTGACTTTTTAGAACGCCAGGTCAAAACGGCCCAAGCGGCTGGCCTCAGTCACAGTCAAATCGCCATTGATCCGGGCATTGGGTTTGCCAAACGCTATCCGCAGAACCTCGAAATTCTGCGAGAAATTCCCCAATTGCGAGGGCTGCAGTGCCCTATCCTGGTGGGCCCGTCGCGTAAAAGCTTTATCGGCTGGCTGCTCAATCAACCTGATCCCCAAGCACGGGGCTGGGGCACGGCGGCAGCCTGCTGTGCAGCGATCGCCGGTGGCGCCGACATTCTCCGAGTACACGACGGTCAAGCCATGGTAGAAGTCTGCAAGGTTGCCGATGCCATTTGGCGGCAGCGCCTACCCGATTATTGCCGAGCGACTGATTAGCCGTCGGCCCGCAGCCTTCCCCAGAGAGACTGCTCAGCTGCTCCCATGAGGAGCGCTACCTAGCGATAGCGCACATCGCGGAAAACGACCCGAGCATTTTGAAATCCCCGCGCTCGCAATTCGAGTACCCGCAGGGTCGCTTCATCCTGGCTCGCATAGGCCCCAGCATTAATAAAGTCTCCTTGGCGCGAGCTATCCATAAACGCTTCCGGGAACAGCTGCCTGACTTCATTCAGGGTGTTGTCATCACCAAACACGGCGGCAACATAGGCATCGTCAACCCGGTCAATGCTTTCTACGCCGGTGGGCAAATCTTGCTCGGGAATGTTGACCACCACTTCGCCGACTCCTGGCTCTTGAAACAGTCGCTGTCCGTTGACGTTAAAGATTTCTAAAACCGTGCGTCCGGAACTCTCAATGCGCGCAAAGTATTCCACCGGTTGACCGTTACTCTGGCCAGAGGCCACATAGCTGACGGCATTTTCGTAGGGAAACATCGGCTCTGCGACACTCGCCGCCGTACCGTTCAAATCTTGTTGTCCGGTGAACTTGTTAAAGACGTTCATAAAGCGCTGGCCGTCTCGTTGAAATACCCGCACGGAATAGCTCGACGTCTCAAAGTTGAGCACGGTGTCTTGCCGCACTTGCACCAGGTCTGATTCGGGTACAGCAAAAACAGCGACGTTGCCAGAGGGTTGACTGGCAATGACGGTGTTAGCCCCATCCACAATTTGTAGCGCGGCCGTGCGGTTGGGAAACACTTCGGCGACATAGGTGGCTTGGCGGCCACTGTAATCGCCTGTGGTGATGTAGGCCCCTCGACCATTGCGGATCGTAAAGGTGGTCGGCAATGCGTTGACCCGCAGCAAATCTTGAGACGCGTCAAAAACGTTCATTTTAAGGGCACCGCCTTCCCTGAAGACCCGGACTGAGTAGTCAGCCGTACCGAAATTGAGAATCGTGGCATCGGGGGCGGTTTGAGCCAGCAGACCATCGGCATTTTCCAGCACAGAAGTCCCGGTCTCCCGCAAAACGAGCCCTTCGTTGGCAGCGAGCACCCCACTTAAACCGACGACTGAACTCAGTAAGAAGGTCGATGCCAGTGTCAGGCCAGAGGCAACTTTACCGAGAGAACCAACGGAGGACTGCATTTTCTTGCTCTTCATCTTCAACCGCCTACTTAATACTCGCAGAGAATTTTCTTGAAGTGACAGACCGGCCCTTTCAAACGTGGGAAAGCGCACTAGCACGACCGTAATTTTATGACAACTTTCTAAAATGGGACGGTTTTCCTGAAATTCCCTCCGGGCTATCCCTTAGAGGGGGCAAAATTCCCCTGGTGATGGCATTCAAATCCCAGTTCAGAGTTGGAGTAGCCAGTCGGGGCGGGGGGGGCTGGCCGTAACCGGGTCGCTGCCATCAAGTTTACTCAGGCCGAGCCGACGCATAAGGCGCGATCGCCACCAGGTCACTCACAAGATTGCACAGAGGCCGGATGAGACAGCTGGCAGCAATCCTGAGGCTCCCTTGGCTGGCGTGCTACCCGACTGTTGCAGGTGCTAAATCATCGGTTCACGAGTCAGCTTGACTGTGTAGTAGCGACTGGCCAAAAAGCCGACAGTGTAGATTAGCGCCGCATCCGAGGAAACACCGATGGCCGTACCCACTCCCGGCAAAATTTCTAAAAAGCTCAGGCCAGATTTGAGAGTGCCAGAACTGCCGGTGAACACTGCCCAAATCGCCAAAACTTCACCACGTCGGGCGGCATCTTCGGTCGAAAAGCCGTAAATCGCCGCAATTTTGTAGATCATTTCTGCTTGTAGGGCCGCGATCGCACCTAAATCGATTGCAAACAACAGTGCGGCCACGGGCGGAATGATATTGGTCAGCAAGCCGACTTGGGCAGCGCGCCAGGTCGTTTGGCTAATCACTCGCTGCACCAGTTGTTCGTCGGTGTCTAACGGGTGCTCAGCCCGCAGGGTAGCAACCTCTTGGCGCACCTTGTCAGCATTGACCTGGCCCACCGCTGCCAGCAACCAACTCAACCCCGGCACTGCGGTGGCATATTTGATGAAGGGGATATCAGCGATCGGGGCGACGGTGTTGCCGACTAGCTGTGTTGCCTGATTAATCGCCGGATAGATCACGTCGACGCAGGCATCGCCCGCCGCGTTGACTCCGGTTTGTAGCATCGTTGTCATTGCTGTCATCGCCCGAGCAACTTGGTCAACGGCGGCATCAGGACTATGGGGCGGGGGCGGTTGAGAGGTCATCAATGGGTGCCAAATGAGCAATACAACGATGACAAAATTCTAGGGGCATTTCCCTGAAACCTCTAGCACAATCTACCTTTTGGCTGAGATGGCAAAAGTTGAAAGCCCGAATTGAGGAACGGATCAAAGGGTGATTGCCGCCATGCGAGATACCTGGACTGAGTGACGATTTGCGGTAAGAAACGATCGGAAATCAGGGTTTACGGGGCGACAGTGGCGATCGCGGTGCCCTCCGTTCAACTAATGCCACTGCTCACATCGGTGCGCATCTGAGATCGGCGTCGAGAAGCCTGCAGACGCTGAAAACAAACTGAATTGGGTGGATTGCTGCGCAGCTGCTCCCTGTGGTTTTCATCGTTCGAAGCGGCGCGCCAGCATCATGGGTCACTGTCCCTAATTTAATGACTGAATTATTGCTGAAAACGGATAGGATATGGGGACGAATATCGCCTTACCCTATTGATTTACCCCCCAGATACAGCATGAGTGAATACAGCATTTTTACGTCAGAGTCGGTGTCAGCAGGCCATCCTGACAAAATGGCCGACCAGGTTTCTGACGCGATTCTTGACGCAATTTTGAAAGACGATGTGCATTCTCGAGTAGCGGTCGAAACCCTAGTCAAAACGGGGATGGTGATCGTCGCGGGAGAAGTGCGCACCAGCACTTATGTTGACCTCGAAGATGTGGTTCGCGAGGTGATCTTAGACATTGGCTATGACAGCTCTGATGTGGGCTTTGACGGGGCCTCTTGTGCCGTCATCAATGCCATTGGTAAACAGTCTTCTGACATTGCGATCGGCGTTGACGAAGCGGCGGACAAAGACCTCGGTGCGGGTGACCAAGGGCTGATGTTTGGTTACGCCACGAACGAAACCGACGTGCTGATGCCCGCCCCGCTTTACTACGCCCATCGCTTAGTTGAACGGCAGGCCGAGCTGCGTAAAAACGGCACGCTCTCGTGGCTGCGACCCGATGCCAAAAGCCAAATCACCCTGCGCTACGAAGCGGGCAAACCGGTCGCGGTCGATGCCGTAGTGCTCTCGACCCAGCATGACCCCGATGTCTCGCTGACGGAGATTCGCGAAGCGGTGATGGAGGAAATCATCAAGCCCGTGTTGCCTAGCGAGTGGTTCCATGTGGAGACGCAATATCACATCAACCCGACGGGGCAGTTCATCATTGGCGGGCCGGTGGGTGACTGCGGGCTGACGGGCCGCAAAATCATTGTCGACACCTACGGGGGCATGGCCCGGCACGGAGGCGGAGCATTCTCCGGCAAAGACCCGTCAAAGGTCGATCGCTCAGCGGCTTATGCGGGCCGCTACGTCGCGAAAAACATTGTCGCGGCGGGTCTGGCTGAAAAGTGCGAAATTCAAGTTTCCTATGCGATCGGGGTCTCTGAACCCACCTCGATTGCCATCAATACCTTTGGCACCGGCAAGCTCAGCAATGATGACATTTCGAAGTTAGTGCGCGAGCATTTTGATCTGCGCCCGCAGGGATTAATCGATATGCTGGATTTACGCCGTCCGATTTACCGTCAGACGGCAGCCTATGGCCACTTTGGTCGAGAGCTGCCCGACATGACTTGGGAAAAGACGGATAAGGCAGACGCGCTCAAAGCCGCTCTTTAGAGCTGTCAGCATTGACTCAATCCCACTCATTCAAAGTCACTCACTTATAATTCACTCACAAGGAATCCATGACTGCACAAGTTTTGAAGCAAGACTATAAAGTTGCCGATATCTCCCTGGCGGAGTGGGGCCGGAAGGAAATTGCGATCGCCGAAGGCGAAATGCCCGCCCTGATGACCATTCGCCACAAATATCAGGAAAGCAAGCCCTTACAGGGTGCGAAGATCATCGGCTGCATTCACATGACGATTCAGACGGCAGTGCTGATCGAAACCCTGCAGGCTCTGGGTGCAGAAGTGCGCTGGTCGTCTTGCAACATTTTCTCGACCCAAAACCACGCCGCAGCCGCGATCGCGGCCGCGGGTACCCCCGTCTTTGCCTGGAAGGGTGAAACCGAAGACGAATATATGTGGTGCATTGAGCAGACTTGCCGCACCCCTGAGGGTGACTTATGGGATGCCAACATGATTTTGGATGATGGCGGCGACCTGACCGGCCACATTCACGAAACCTATCCGGCCATGCTGGACAAGATTCACGGCGTCACCGAAGAAACCACCACCGGCGTTCATCGCCTGCTGGAAATGGTGGAAACTGGCGAACTCAAAGTTCCTGCAATCAACGTCAATGATTCTGTCACCAAGGCCAAAAACGACAACAAGTATGGCTGTCGCCACAGCTTGAATGACGCTATCAAGCGCGCTACCGATCACCTGATGGCGGGCAAAAAAGCTCTTGTCATTGGCTACGGCGACGTGGGCAAAGGGTCAGCCGCTTCCCTCCGGCAGGAAGGCATGATCGTCAAAATCACCGAGTGCGACCCCATCTGCGCGATGCAGGCCTGCATGGATGGCTTCGAAGTCGTCTCGCCCTACCTGAACGGCAATAATGACGGTACCGTTGCCAGCATCGACAAAGCCTTGTTGGGTAATACTGACCTGCTGGTCACCTCCACTGGCAACGTCAACGTCTGTGATGCCAACATGCTGACCTACCTCAAGAAGGGTGCAGTCGTTTGCAACATTGGCCACTTCGACAACGAAATCGACACCGCTTTCATGCGGCGCGTGTGGCGGTGGGAAGAGGTCAAGCCGCAGGTTCATCAGGTGTATCGCAGCGATGACAGCGCTGATTTTTTACTGCTGCTGGCAGAAGGCCGTCTGGTCAACCTGGGGAACGCCACCGGCCACCCCTCTCGCATCATGGATGGCTCCTTTGCGAACCAGGTGCTGGCGCAAATGTTCCTTTACGAACGCAAGTTTGCTGACAAGTCGGCGTCTGAGAAAGCGGCTGCCATCACGGTTGAAGTGCTGCCTAAGCATCTCGATGAAGAGGTCGCTCGCTACATGGTGGAAGGCTTTGGTGGCGTCATCACGCACCTCACCGAAACTCAGGCCAAGTACATCAACGTGCCAATGAGCGGCCCCTTCAAGGCTGAAAGCTACAAATACTAAGGGATCTGCGCTTAATATAGTGCTCCTAGGACAGCCAGTGGTTTGTCAGGGTTGGGCAATGCCCAACCCGAAACTCAAAACTCAAATCAAAGGGGGCATTAGCCCCCTTGTTGGTTGAAGCGGTGCTTTATCGCTACCGAGCCGGTATTCCCTGGCGCGACTTACCAGAGCACTTCGGTCAGTTGAGGTCATCCACACACGCTTTAGTCGATGGTCGAAGAAAGGCCTCTGGCTCCGGATGTTTTCCGCCCTTTGCGAGGACAGCGACACCGAATACCCAATGATCGATGCGACTAGCATTCGGCTGGGGCTAAAGGGGGGGCGATGAAGCCATCGGGCGTTCGAAAGGTGGACTGAGCACGAAGATTCATGCCACTTGTGATGCGTTGGGCAATCCGACTGGATTCTTTCTGACCGTTGGTCAAGCCCATGACCTGCAAAGCGCGGATGTCTTAATCGCTGATATCGAGGCCGAAGCGCTGCTGGTCGACAAAGCCGATGATGCTGACGAACGCATGAGAGCGGTGTTGAAGTGCCAGGGCATCGAGCCGGTGATTCCGAGCAAGTCCAATCGCCCTGAGCCGATTGACTACGATCAACACCTCTATCAAGCACGGCATTTAATCGAGAATTTCTTCGCTAAACTTAAGCAATACCGAGCCATTGCAACACGCTACGACAAGACGGCTTGCAACTTCTTAGGCGCAATTCATCTAGCCGCTGCCGTCATTTGGCTTAATTGATGGCACGCCCTAGGAGTGTTGCTTGGATCAGTCGCTCTGGTTCATATCATCTTTGGGCTTGATTGGTTAAGCTTCTGGTTTGAACTTTTGTCTCTCGCGATCGGGGGCCTGAGTGTGGGGCTCTGTCAGATGGCGGTCTTAGCTCGCCAGGTGCACGGTCTAGGCCGGTGGTTGGGGGCCAGTGTGCTCGGAAGATCGCTTGGTTGGTTCAGCGCTCGCCTCTTATGGCAACTGCTGGGCGTAAAGCCGCTGATGAATAATGTGGGCGATGGCATCGGGAATGTGGCCGTTTGGGAGATACTCCTCTGTGGCGTAGTGGGTGGGCTGATCTATGGTGGCGTAACGGCTGTAGTATTGCCGAGTCTTACTCTACGCCAGGGCTCTGTGACTGATCCTTCAGCTTAGAAACCACCCGAGAATTCTGGCTGAATCAAGCACTTCATCGATTACTACCGAACTGACACAGTTGCACTCGCTTTCTGTTGCCTGAAGTCTCAATCCTCAGAACCTCCGCTGCCACACCCCCAAGATTGGGTCATTCCCGGGGGAGGCGGTGAGTCTTCAATCATCCAAAACTCTGGCCTGAAGCGGCATTGTTGAGGCCCAATTTCTGCCAAGACAATCCTGATCTGGTCGGTCTAGCATGGTACCGCTGTGGCTAAGGTCGTCGACAAAATCCTATGAGTCCTGAGCAATCTGATCGGTCTGATTTGCCTACCCCTCCGAATCAAGTATCAAAGGCGTCTGAACGTCCTGTATCCAAATCTTCCCCGCCGACGGTTCGGTCTTGGCTAGTGGTCAATACTCTAGGATTTGCCATCGCGATCACGCTGTTGGTGCTGCTAGGCTTCCAGTTTTCTGGCCGAGAACTTTTTCTGACGGGGTTGGTCATCAGTGCCCTCGTCGGGCCATTGCAGGCGATCGTGCTGCGCCAAAAAATCCCTAGGCTGAGGATTTGGCACTGGGTTCTGGTCAGTATTTTGGGCAGTTATCTCGGCGTATTTTTAGGTCTAGTAGCGACCTTTCTCTTGTCAACCTTCGGGCTGTTCATCTTAGTTCTCATCCCGTTTGCGGAGCTTTTTGTGGGCTCTCTTCTGGGTGCGATGGTGGGTGCCTGTGTCGGGCTCGGTCAGGTTTTGGTGCTGGCTCGACATATGCGCGGTCTACGCTGGTGGTGGGTCGCTAATGTGTTGGGGCGATCGCTGGGTTGGCTCAGCGCTCAACTGCTATGGCAGCTTGTGCAAGCAGACACAGTCATCATGGTGCCGCCCAACAGCATCCGAGACCTGCCAATAGTTCTGCTCTGTGGTGCTGTTGGTGGACTGATTTACGGTGGCGTGACTGCGAGAGCGATACCCAAGTTGACGCCGCGCTAGCAGTCTGTTGCCAATATTTCGAATCGGGGAAAGAGTCGCAAATGGCTGCTTGTTGAGCTGCAGCGAGATCGGCGACGAGTGTCTGAAAGTACTAGATCGCTTGAGTGTGAAAGATATTTTGCTGATGGTGGGGGCGATCGCGGCTTTGGCTTATAGACCAAAGGCTTGAAAGATGGCCGCAGCCGTGAGGGTTAATGCAGGAAAGGTGGTGGAAAGAATGCGATCGCTGCCTTGAAACTGCTGTAGCTGATATTCACCATTCACCAAGGTGTATATCGAAACAGTCGGTGTTTTGGGCGAGCCAATATAGCGAGTTGCTCCTACCGCCAGGTAATCAACAATCCAATATTCCAGGATGCCGAGAGCTTCATATTCAGCCAGCTTGTAAAGATAATCGTCTCGCCAATTGGTCGAGCTAACTTCCACCGCCAGTTGAATCGGTTCTTCTAGGGCCGCATAGGCTCTGAGATCAGCCGTCCAAACCGCTTTGTCAATAACACTGACGTCAGGGGTGCGTCCCTGACGTCAGTCCGTCATCACGTCGGGTTTTGACAGAGGCGAACCGCGAAATCTTGTAATCGAGCTGGCCATGCTTAACCTCGTCGCGAAAAGCATCGTAGATAAAATCGGCGACGTCATCGTGGGCACGGGTTGCCATTAGCTGAACTCGCTCACCATTGACCAATTCATAGCGGTTGCCATCTTCTGGAGTGGTCTCCAGAAATTCTAAAAAGCTAAGGGGGGAAGTAGGGGAAGTAATAGCTTGAGTCATTGTGACTGATGGCCTGAGTTGAGCGATCGCAATGGCATGAAATGACTCTAGTTTAGCGATCAGATTCGAGCGATTACGAAGTTAAGGCCGCTAGTGGGTAGCGAATTGCGATTTCTAGGTTGGCTCAATGCTCAAGTTTCATGATTTTGGTCGCCGCTAGGGTGTCAACCGATTTCCCGTATGGCCTTTAGGACTTTCTCATCGTTGTGTTCATGGGCGCAATGGGCGAACTGATTTACGGTGGCGTAACAGCGCTAGCATTGCCTCGCTACCCATGTAGCTATGTCATATTTGGCTAAGAACAAGGCAAGGAGAAAGCCCGTGAAGCGCAAGGATATCAAGAAGCGGCTAAAAGGACACGCATTAGGCCAGCACTCGGTCGCTAGTATTTCCAAACTCGCCGGACAATTAAACCTCGAAGACTCTCCAGATGCTGAATATAGTGAATCAGACTTCCATCTAATTCTAAATTGCTTACAAGAACAAGTCTCAGGCCAGAAGAATAACCCAAATTCCAAGAAGAAAACGCACATAAATAAGAAAGCACCTGAAAAACATAAAGTTATTAAAAACAAGAAGGAGAAGATCTTAAACTTTCCTACCTATAGGCAAGATGTAAATAGCAACTTTGACTACTACATCAATGTTTTGTCAAGCCTTAGAGATAAATTCAATCAGAAGCTTGATACCTTGGAGTACATCTCCCCTCGCGAGGTGGAAAAGCATAAAGTGCTTATTGAAGAACTTGAAGGTTTAGCTCGAGTGCCGACCGGTACAAGGATTGGCCATAAAGGATACAAATATACGAACAAAGACTTAAAGGTAATAATCCTTCTTAGTGATCTATATAATGAAAAGATAGCGAAAGCCTTGTCTAAGATCGTTGACTGAATTAAGCGAATAGGACGAGCATTACTTACACTAGGCTTTGCGCTTGGCATTACTCATTTTCAAAAGCTAGAACCTCATCATCCACGACTCTTTTCGAGACTGTTTTTTACTAAACTTACGTCACCAGTGCCGCCGACCGACCCTGGTCGATTGCAATGCTAAGGTCGCCTGCGCCTGCGATCGCCGTCGCTGAATAGTTACCGCATCATTCTGCAGCGAGGGATTGCGATAGGGCATGACAGTGCAGGGTTACAAATGTTCTTGACTCTTGCTGAGACAACGGTTGCAATCTGCAACCGTTATAGCTAGCGAGGATGTTGGGCCATTGACGATCGCGCTCATGCCCTCAGTCTTTCTATTTCCCAGTATGTTTGAGTGTTTTCAGACACGCCTGTCGTATGTTTCAGGGCCGTTGATGGGTACAGGCTTCAAAATTTCTTTGGGTTGAGTCGCAACGATTCACAGCAAGATAGTGTAAATTTAACAGGAACGATAATCATTCTCAATTTTATCGCGCTCTTGTCTGTGTTGGCCAAAGGAAGATCAGCCATGTCTAAACGGAATTTTAAAACCACATTGCAGCGCAGTGCCTGGGTGGCGTTAGGGGCGATCGCTCTCGGCTTGGGTAGTTGTGCCGCGCCCTCGACCACTGGTGAAGCAGAATCGCCAGAATCGGAAGAGGCTGCCACGCCTGAAGATGCGCTACAGGTGGTGACGACATTTTTGCCGGTGACTCAGTTTACAACTGCCGTAGCGGGCGATCGCGCCGAAGTGGTGCAGCTCCTGCCCACAAATGTGGGACCCCATGAATATCAAGCGAAGCCTGGTGATGCGCAAGCGATCGCCAACGCCGATGTGCTGGTCAAGAACGGTTTGGAGATGGAGTTTTTCCTGGATGACATGATCGAGAATGCTGGCAATACGGAGCTAGCAATTATCGATTCCAGCGAGGACATTGCCACCCTGGCCACCGCGGATGACCACGGTCATGACCATGCCAAAGAAGAGGGGCATGATCACGCTGAGGGCGAAGAGCACGATCATGACCATGATCATGCGGAAGGTGAAGCCCACGCGGAAGGCGAAGAGCATGACCACGGTGAGGGTGAAGCTCACGCTGAGGGTGAAGAACATGACCACGCGGAAGGCGAGGAACATGACCACGCTGAGGGTGAAGCCCACGATCATGCCGAAGGCGAGGAACATGACCATGCCGAAGACGCCCACGGTCATGCCCACGGTGAATTTGATCCGCACGTCTGGCTCGATCCCAAACGGGCGATCGAGCAGGTGGAGAATATCCGCGATGGGCTGATTGCCGCCGACCCCGAAGGCGAAGCCGAATACATCGCCAATGCGGAGGCATTTATTGCTGACCTGCAAGCCCTGGACGCGGATATTGCCGAAAAGCTAGCACCCTTCGAGGGGCAGACCTTTGTGGTGTTCCATGACTTTGCCGCTTACTTTGCCGATAGCTATGGACTGCAATCTGAAACGCTAGTGGGCATCCCGGAGGAGAATCCCTCGCCGGATGATGTGAAGCGGGTGATGGAAACCGTGCAGGCAGAAGGACTGAAAGCGATCCTGACGGAACCCCAGGCGGGGAAGGAATCTTTTGACGCGATCGCGGGCGACCTGGATATCGGCGTTAGCGTTTTTGACCCCCTCGAAACGGGTGATGCCGAAGCGGTGCAGCCCGAATACTACCTCACCACCATGCGCCAGAATGTTGATGGTCTCGTGGCCAGTTTTGAAGGTTCCAGCCAGTCCTGGCTACCCCTTTGGACTCCCCAAACCCTGGCTGTCGTGCCCCAGCGTGTGGGCCTACGGTTTTAAGAGACTGGACTGACAAATTGAATCCGATTTTGGCCCCCAGAATCCCCCAATTTCTGGCAATCGGATTCAGCCTCCCTGAAGTTGGGGGGACTGAGGGGAAGCTCGTGTCATTGCTAAGAGGTAAATCGTCTCAGTGCAGTTAGGAGTCAGCGTTTGAACGAGCCGGTTTTAGTGGTGCAAGGGTTAACGGTGTATCGCGGGACGCATCCGGCGGTGCAAGAGGTTTCCTTTACCGTACCGGCGGGCACAGACACAGCCATTATTGGCCCCAACGGTGCGGGAAAAAGCACCCTGATTCAGGCGGTGCTGGGTATTTTGCCGCGCCAAGCGGGCCAAATTGACGTCTTGGGACATGCCCTGTCGGCTAAAGGATATCTGCCCTCAGCAGTACGACAGCAGATTGCTTACTTGCCCCAAAACTTTTTGTTCGATCGCCGCATTCCCATTACGGTGTCTGAATTGGTGGGGTTGGGTTGGGATCGCATTGGGCCACAGTTGCCCTGGGTGGGTAGCCGGGCCCGCCGTCAGGCGGTGCGTGCCGCGCTGGCTCAAGTGGAAGCCTGGCACCTGCGGAATCAACTGGTGAGCAGCTTATCTGGTGGGGAAACGAAACGGGTGCTGTTGGCTTACTGTCTCGTGCGGCCCCGCGCGCTATTGATTTTGGATGAGGCCCCAGCGGGCCTGGATGTCTTGGGGGAGTCGGAGTTTTACCAGTTGCTCTATCAGCTCAAGCAGGAACAGGGCTGGGCGATTTTGCAGATTTCCCACGATCTGGATATGGTGCGTCGCAGTTGCGATCGCGTCCTCTGCATCAACCGCAAACTGCTGTGCCAGGGGCCTCCCGACCATGCCCTGGCTCCTGAGCAGTTGTCTTTGGCCTACGGGCCAGATCTGGTTCGCTATCACCACACTTGTTAGGGCCGTGGGGAGTCAGGGCGTCGGGAGTCGGGTGATTGATTTTTATGGAGAGCACGCAGCAATTTACCAGTAGATTCACACTGAGCGAGGATTGATTGAGCTGTTTTTGGCGTGATGAGTTCAACCCGCAAGGCCAGCAGAAGATGCGTTTTGAGTTCTTTCAAAGACCCCTGAGCGATCCGCAGAAATCTAATGTATTCATTGCGATCCTCTCGTCCCTAGCCTTCAGCGATATTGGCCGGAATTGAAACCGCCGCTCTCCGGATTTGTGAAACCCTGCCATACACTTCTGCTTTTGGAAATGTTGTTGTGATGCGATAGCAGACTGCCGCCAATGCCATCCCCTTTTTGCCAAACTTCCCAATCACGCTAGAGGTGATTTACAAACTGCGTCAAAGTCTAGCCCCATAAGGCTTCTAGAAAAGGGGGCAAGAACAGTTAAGAACTCTCAAATGCTGGCCATTCTTTGAGTTGAAGGCTCCTTAAAGTTTCCTTTGTCAATTAGCTCTGAGACTGCATTTTTCCTCCCGCCATCCCCTGCATCCTCAAACCCCGATTCTCGTTTTTCATTTTCCCCCTTCCCGATTCCCCGCTGCCCCCTCCTCCTTCCCACCACCATGACCATTGAAGCTGAAATCACCCGCGTTATCGGACTGTTCCAACTGCCCTTCATGCAGCGGGCGCTGATGGGTGGCGTGTTGACCGGACTGATGGGGGGCTTGCTAGGTAGCTTTACTGTTCTGCGGCAGCTTTCCTTTTTTAGCGATGCCCTGGGGCATTCCGCCCTGTTGGGCATCAGTATTGGGCTGCTGCTGGGGTTTAACCCGTCTTGGGTGCTGCTGCCTTTTGCGGTGGTGTTTGCCCTAGTGGTGACCTACTTTTTGGAACGGACCCAGCTCTGGACCGATGCCCTGTTGAACATCATTTATTCGTCTTCCCTGGCGGTGGGCATCATTTTGCTGAGCTTTCGGGACGAATACCAAGGGGGCATTACGAACCTGCTGTTTGGCGATATTCTGGCGGTGCAAACCGCCGATCTGATCTTCGGTACCTTGCTGTTAGCGGTATGCGCGGGGTTCATTGGTCTGACCCTGCGATCGCAGATTCTCCTGACGCTTCATGAACCGATGGCGATCGCTCGGGGCGTGAACGTCTCCGCTCAGCGCACCACCTTCATTGTCTTGCTTTCCCTGGTGGTGGGCATTTCCATCAAAGCGATCGGCGTCTTGCTGATCAGTGCTTTTGTGGTCATTCCCGCCTGCTCAGCCCGCCTGCTCAGCCGCCAATTCTCTCACTACATTCTTATTTCCGCTGGCCTGGGGGCCATTAGCGCCGTTATCGGCATGCTCTTGTCCGCCCTGTTTGACCTGCCCTCTGGCCCCAGCATTGTCACCGTGCAGCTGGGGATCTTTTTGCTAGCGGCTCTCATCCCTACCGCCCGTGTTCTGGCTCCTTAACCATGACTCAAACTCTGGATGCATCATCCACTGGTCACTCCCACCAGATCCTCTGCCGCTACGCCAATCAATCGCCACATTTGCAGGTGGTGCGCATTGCCAATATTCCCCATTGGTATTTTGAGCGGGTGGTTTTTGCCCATGACTGTGTTTTCTTTGCCGCCGTCCCTGGAGCCATCCTCGAAGTCTATAGCGGTGAGGGCATGACCACGTTACGCGCTGACTCGATTCCCTGCGATCGCTTGCAGATGACTGCATCCGATTAACTCGACGTTTTGAGGCCGACATTATGTCCTCTTCATACTCAGAACTGATACCCAAACGGGGAATGCCGGTCACCCTGATCACCGGATTTTTAGGCAGCGGCAAAACCACGCTGCTGAACCACATTTTGACCAACCGCCAAGCGTTGAAGGTGGCGGTGCTGGTGAATGAGTTTGGTGATATCAACATCGACAGCCAACTGTTGGTGTCGGCGAATGAAACCATGGTGGAGCTGAGCAACGGCTGCATCTGCTGCACGATCAACGACAGCCTGGTAGATGCGGTGTATACCGTGCTGGAGCGCGAAGAGCAAATGGACTATCTGGTAGTGGAAACAACCGGGGTCGCCGATCCGCTACCGATCATGGTGACGTTTTTGACCACGGAGCTGAAGGCCTTTACCCGTCTGGACTCCGTGATCACAGTGGTGGATACGGAAGCCTTTACCGAAGAGCATTTCAGCAGTGATGTCGCGCTCCGTCAGTTGGCCTATGGCGACATCATCTTGCTGAACAAGGCTGATTTAGTGCCCGAGGCCAAGCTGACCCAACTGGAAGCCTACATTCAAAGCATTAAAGACCAGGCCCGGTTCCTCCGCTGTTCGCTGACGGCAGAGGCTGATGGGTTGCCGCTCTCCGCCTTGCTGGATGTCGGGTTAGCCGCGCCCCCGGTGTTGGATCTGGACGCCGGGGCCGTTCAGGCATCCACCCGAACCTCTCCCCATTTGGCCCAGGATGGCTTTGTTTCGGTGCCCTTTAAGAGCGATCGCCCCTTCAACCTGACTAAATTTGAGCACTTTTTGATGACTCAAATGCCGGTAGATATCTTTCGGGCCAAAGGCATTCTCTGGTTCGAGGGCGAGGAACAGCGCCATATCTTTCAGCTCAGCGGCAAACGGTGCAGCATCAACCCTGAACCCTGGACTACCGCCCCCCAAAATCAACTCGTCTTTATTGGTCGCCAGTTGAACCCTTTGCAACTGCACCAACATCTCAACAATTGTTTGGCCGGTAACCGTGTCTCGCTCTTGTCCTAGGGCGATCGGGCCAAACCCAGATTGGGCTGATCTTCGACCAGATTGAAGTCGCCCAATATCCGTGCCATCAAGGCGCGTTCCGCTCCTGGGGGGAGTGCAAGCTCCCCCTTTTCTACTGTAGTTAGGACTGATTCATGACTTTATCTTTTTCTCGTGACGATATGCGCTCAGGGACGCTCAGAACTAAAGCCGAGCCCCCCGTCTCCGATCAAGAGATGCAGCAGGCCGTCCGTACCTTGCTGCTGGGTCTAGGCGAAGACCCCGATCGTGAAGGACTGATTGACACCCCCAAGCGCGTCGTCAAGGCCCTGAAGTTTCTCACTTCCGGCTATCACCAATCCCTCGACGACCTCCTCAACGGCGCTGTCTTTCACGAAAACGCGAACGAAATGGTACTGGTGCGCGACATCGACCTATTCAGTTCTTGCGAGCACCACATCCTGCCCATTCTGGGGCGTGCCCATGTGGCTTACATTCCCAACGGCAAGGTGATTGGCCTGTCTAAGATCGCCCGCATCTGCGAAATGTATGCCCGGCGTCTGCAAGTGCAGGAACGGCTCACCGCCCAAATCGCCGATGCCCTAGAAGGGTTGCTGAAACCCCAAGGCGTTGCCGTTGTCGTCGAAGCCACCCACATGTGCATGGTCATGCGCGGCGTCCAAAAGCCCGGCTCTTGGACCACCACCAGCGCTATGCGCGGCACCTTTGCCGAAGATCCCAAAACTCGTCAGGAGTTCATGAGCCTGATTCGCCATCGCCCGAATTTCCACTAGAGGGTGAGGGGGTGACAGGGTGATGGGTGTTAGGTGAAAGGGAATAGGGAACAGGGATTAGGGAACAGGGATTAGGCGAAATCCAAAACTCCGAGCCTAATACTGACAAGCCCACCCCCCCTCCTACCTATCTCCCCATCCCCCCTCCCACTCCCCATCTCCCCATCTCCCCCA
>CALCCA010000076.1 GCA_937899725.1 uncultured Halomicronema sp. | reverse complement strand
GTCACCGTCACGGTTGCGGTATCAGTGCCGCCCTCGCCATCACTCACAGTGTAGGTAAAGCTATCGTCACCGCTGAAGCCCGCGTTCGGCGTATAGGTAAATGAACCATCGTCGCTGAGGGTGACGGTGCCGCCGTTGGGATCAGTGGCAATGGCGGCAGTTAGCGCATCGCCATCGGCATCTGTATCACCATCTAGCACGCCACTGGCAGCATCGACGGTCAGCGGCGTAGCAAAAGCGGTGCTGTAGCTATCATCATCCGCCACCGGTGGGGTGTTTACCGGGGTGACTACGTTGGTGTCTTTGAGCGTCAGGGTAACTGAGCTAGCGCCCGAATTGATGGTGTAGCCATCTCCTGGCAAGAGCGAGAAGGTAGTCTGTTCTTCACCGATATCATCATTTCGCAACGGGCCATCGGGATCCGTGACCGTGCCATCCTCAGTGCGATCGGGGTCGTCGAAAACTGGCAGAGTGACTGTGGCAGTTTGCTCTAAAACGGCAAAGGTGAAGCCGCTATTATCGGGAAAGCCGCCGACCAACTGGCCGCCAGTGGCAGAGGCTTGGGGCGGCGGGGCAAAGATATCAAAGTCCCCGAGGGCAAAGGTTTCACCCGTACCAATGTCAACCAACAGGCCGCTAGCCGGAGGCGGCTCACTCAAACTAATGGTAAAGGTGACCTCTGTACCCTCGTCTTCCACAAGAGTAGTAATATCAGACGTCAGACTCACTTCTGGCAGGGCAGGCGGGGCACCGACGCTCACTGTCACGGTCGCCGGGCTAGAATCATCGGTCCCATCATTGGCTTGGTAGGTGAAACTGTCGTCGCCGCTGAAGCCAGCGTTGGGGGTGTAAGTAAAGGAGCCATCGCCGTTGAGGGTGACGCTGCCGTTACTGGGGCCGCTGATCAGAGCGGCGGTGAGCGCATCGCCATCGGCATCGGTATCACCATTCAGCACGCCGTTACCCGCATCAATCGTGAGCGCCGTATCAAAGTCGGTGGCGTAGCTGTCACTGTCTGCTACTGGAGCAGTGTTGGCAGGGGGTGGGGGTGGGGGAACTTGACTGGGATCATCAAAAATCGTCGTGGTAGTGGAACCGACCGTGTTGACAGTGGTGCCAGGCGAAACAGCAGAAGCCGTCCAGGTATAAACATCGGGACCGTCAGGGGTAAAGTCGTTGAACACCGGCAGACTGACACTGGCAGTGGGCTCAATGATGGTCACTTCAAAGGCCGAAAAATCGAGGTTAGGCGAAACATCGACGGGCTGACCAGCCAGCCCGGTGAACTCCAGTGCAAAGAGGTTCCATTGACTGATAGCATTCGGGCGATCGGCTTCGAAGCGAACGACGCTGCCGCCGGTTGGAATGGGGCCGTCAACCGTAAAGTTAAAACTGAAAGGAGTGCCTTCACTTTCAATCAGCGTGTTGGTACTGACGCTGAAGTTGACCGTTTCGAAATTGCTGGGATAGCTGGTCTGTAGGGTCTCAGAGAAGATGATGGGGGTTTTCACCTGCCCTAACTGGGTTTCTAACCCCCAGTTGGTTTGGTCTGCCGTTTGCCCAACCTGTTGTTCCGAGGCCGCCAGATTAGCGCCGGTCAGCTGGTGCAGTTGCTGGAGGAAAAGCTGCCCCAAGGCCCCTTGGGCGACCTGACAGCCGTATAGCAAGATATCGCGACCTTGCAGCACGGTGGCCCAAGCCTTTAGCTGCTGGGCATAGTGGCTTGTCGTGGCGAGGGAAAGCTGACTGCTGCCAAGCTGCAAACTACCGGCGGTGCCGTGAGACACGATGTGCAGACTGGAGACCGACTGCCGGGCTTGCAACGCGGCGGTGATTTGGGTGATGCCATCGGCTGACGCATCGAGCACGAGCCAGTCTACTGAGGATAAATCAGCCAGTAGCTGAGGCAAATAATCGATACTTGCATCCAGAATGACAAGTGCTTGATCAGTGGAGCGATCGCCCCTCAACTGGGTCGATGTAGGTGAAGTCAAAAGCATCAAAATTAAGTCCTGACTAAAGTGACTAGGGATAATGAAATCGAAACTGAACGAACGGGTTGAGCAGCTTTTTCGCTGTAACGGACAAATGCAAACGCCAAAGCCCTAGAGCTGGGCCAATCGATTAACCATCAGCGTCAACTTGTTGTGAGACAAAAAGATTGTTCATGTAAATGGGTGAGCGCGATCGCATCGGCTGAGATTGCGACTTCTAGTGGCACCTAGCCACTCACTTGAATCACCCAATCAATATGCTGAGAGTGACCTTTTGCAAGTGGACTGGTTGGCATCAAGCTCCAAAAAGCCTAGGCCATCACCGGGCGACTCATGAGCGATCGCTGCTACAGCCATGCCTTCAACGCCATTGAGATAAACACCCTGAATCCTGAAACTCTTTTAAAACCAGAAAAATGGATGCGTATAAAACCCCACAAGTTACTCGAAACCGACTAAGGGACTCAGTCTGCACCCAACCAACGCTCAGACGAACGGGAATTGGGGAATCCACCTCCTTATTGGGAGTAGCTCTCAATAATTTCATATAAATGCTATCACGGCATTTTCGGATTCTCACATGAGATGTGTAAAGTTATAGTGAAGCGCTGCGTATATCCACCGGACAGCGGCGATTCAAGCAAAAAGGTCGCATTGCTGACCATTTCGGGACTTTATTTCTAAGACCCTTGCCATGCCAAGAAGTTCCAGGCATGACAGGCAAAGCGCCAAGTTCATGGCTGATTCATGAACTTGGCGTGAAGACAATCGTTTCTATTGATTTTCTTTCTTATTAGTCAGGCGACTTTGATGACTTTGTGACTTTTGCAAAGTTTGCAAGTTCATGCCATCACTCTCTCCAAGGACTCTAATCGGGTTGGGCGATCGCGCCAGATCTAGTCGCACAAAAATCCGACTGGCTCAAATGAGGACAGCCGGATGAATGGTTCAAGTCGATCTTAGGTGACAGGTGACAGGCAAGACTAATGCCCTGTTCCCTGTTCCCTGTTCCCTATCCTCTACTCCCATCTACGCAAACACGCTGTCAAGACCGGTAACGCCCTGCACCACACCGATCAGCTCGTTGCTGTTGGTCAGCACCAGGGTGTCGTCACTCAACTCAAAGAACCTTACGCCACTGGGTGTCAGCCCACCCAGCTTGATCTGGTCAACGCCGATCTCAAAGTCGGTGATGGTGTCCACGCCCTGGGCGAGACCTAGGACGAACTGGTCGGCCCCGGCCCCACCCGTATAAATGTCGTCGCCCTGCAGTCCATCGAGAAGGTTGTCACCGGCATCGCCCACCAGCGTGTCGGCAGCATCAGTACCCGTGAGGTCGCCCGTAGACGGCGAGGTGTCGCCCTCGGTAAGGGTGGCAGTGAGTTTGTAGGGGCCGAAGAAAACGCCAACCTCTGGGAAGGTCCAGCCGCTGCCGCTTCTGAGGACATTAGGGTTATAGTTGCGATTACCCAGTTGACTGACGCCTACGTAGTAAGTCCCTGCGGTTTCAGCAGTGTACTCAATGAACGGGTCGCGAGAGAAGACTTCATCAGGGGCAGCACCGTCATTATTGGCAGCAAGTTCATTACCCTCTGCATCAAATAACCGCAGCTCTGTATCAGGTTTCTGAAGGACATTGACAAACTCTGGATACAAAAGGGGCCTAGTGCTAATCTCCTCAGTCAAAAACTCCTCAGTGTTGATATCTAAACTAACTGTCTGTCCGGCTTCGAGATTAAACGAGTAAAAATCTACGCTTTCAGAGAAATCAAAGAACCCATCATCGAGTGCGCCACTGATAGAAACAGAAGGATTATCTAGACGCAGACCTAGTGCATTAGCTTCAGATAGGATACTGTTGTCTTCAACTTCTTCAGAAATTGCAACTTGATCAACAGTGTCGGCTAAATCAAAGTTTGCAATAGCTGCTCTTTGATTAATTTCGTAAGTATCGCTCGGCTCTAGAACAAAGCTTGCTGTTTCGCTTCCTTCTGCTACACCATCATCTAGGATAGGCAAGCTTATAACTGCTTCAGCCTCAGTAATGGTGAGGTCGAATCCATCATCTCTAACCGCAGCAATAGTGCCACCTTGAACCGCTATGGCGTCCAAATCAAAGTCACTTAGGGAAGGTGCATCTACACTAACCGTTAAACCTCCCTCTGGTGGTGGCGCACTCAGGCTGAAGGTATGCACGCTCACTGTCCCTTCTGACTCAATTAAAGTGGTACCTCCTTCATCTATCTCAGTGGAGCCAGTTAAGCTCACCTGAATCTTTGAGTCAGGGTTGTCCTTAATGGTGAAGTTGATTTCACTCGCGTTACTATCAATGATGTAACCAGCCTGTGGCTGTAGGGCAAAATCCAGCGCGAGAATACCTTCTTGAAAAGTTTCTGGCGGAAGGGGGGAATCAACCGTTAACTCATCAAAAACAGACAGAGTAATTGTTGCAGTCTGTTCTGTGGCAGTAAAGAAGAAACCAGAGTTGTCACTGTTGGGAATTGGGAAATTACCACCTTCAATCTCAGCTTCTAACACGTCAAACTGGCTTAAGGCACTGCCTACAAGGGGATCTTGCTCAGAAGTGACAAAGATAGTCACACCTTCTTCTGGAGGCGGTTCGGACAAACTGAACGTTATTGTTGTCTCGGTTCCTTCTGTCTCGACAAGCTCCGTTTCGCTTGCCGTTACACCGACAACAATGGAAGAAGTTCCCCCACCAATTGAGTCTGGTACATCAGCAAGGGAATCATAATACGTGACTTCTACTGCACTAGACTCAGGAACTACTTCGTAGCCATCTCCGGGCTGTAGGAAAAAAGAAACCTCTTCAGCACCATCTGTTTCTAACGGTTCAAACTTATCAAAGAGATTTCCAAGAAAGCCTAGAGGTTCATTATTAGCGGCTTCGTAGTTAACGACCATTGTTGGTTCTTCAATCAGAAGGCGAATGCCTGTTGGGACTCCCTCTTCGTTATAGAATGCTCCTAGTGACTGTCCACCAATTGTGCTGGGAAGAGTGCTTTGACCTATTAACGAAACATAATCGAACAAGTTGACATTGCTGTTAAGAACAAACTCAATCCCTTCTTCAGGAATTTCGCCTTCCGCTCGAATCGTAAAGTTGACACTAGAGCGCTCGCCTTCCTCTACGCTCTCTACTACTGCGTTAGTAAGATTGCCTTCACTATCTACCGTTGTAGGACTGGCACTTAAAGAAAGCGTAAGCGGGTTAGTAACGTTGGGATTACTGGCTGGTGGAGTCGGTATCCCTGTTTTGCGAGGATTGTCTTCTGTTAACAGGTCAATCTCAACCGTATATTCGCCGTAAAATGCTCGGTTACCGCTACCGAAACCAGGCATTAATGGATCGTAGAAGCTACCAAGAGTATCCTCTCCAAAGAAGTTCTGAACTTGAAGCTCAGTGCCAATAGCTATGTAGTAGCTGTCGTCTTCGGAAGCCGTAAACTCATGATAGATATTCGTTTCTTCAGCAGCAGTCCGTGTAGTCCCACCGAACAGCTTGTCTGGGGCAGCAGGAGCATTTGAGGAGTTAATAATGTAATCCTGAAGCTGGTTGCCCTCTGCATCGTAAATCTGTAAGTCTAGGGCAACGCCGACAGAAGATGGAAATCTATCGCCAAAAGTCTCAATGGCGATTGTACTTCCTGCGCTTAGATCTACCTTATAAACATCAACATCCTCAGTGTAGTCGATGTAGGTATAGGTACCATCATCGTTGAGATAGCGATTGCCGATGTCAAAGTAAATACCATCGCTGCCAGAGAACGAAGGATTCTCAGAGTTGATACGAGTATCTACAGCTTCAGAAATAATGTCATTGGGTTCAGTAACAACGCCGCGCGGGATATCATCTCGCGTATCTACCAGGTTAAACGTGCCGCCACTGTAGTTCTCATTAATCTTGTACCCGTCTCCTGCGGCTAAGCTAAAGGTCGCAGTCTCTTCTGCTTCCGTTTCTCCATCATTAGCAATCGGGAGATTAACCAGCGTCGTGTATTCCAGCATCCGTAGGTCAAACCCACCATCGCGCACGGCGGCAATCTCACCACCTTCAACAGAAATGCCTGCCAGGTCAAACTCGCTGAGGTTAGGCGCATCCACCGAAACCACTAACCCACCTTCCGGGATCACCCCGTTGGTTGCCAAAAACGCATGGGCGCTGACCGTGCCCTCATCCTCAATCAGATAGTCTGGTCCGGTAAACAGGCTCACCTGTAGTCCGTCAGGCATGGGCGGAGTCGGCGGCTCGGATGGCTCCGGTGTATCCATTAGCTGACTGGCGTCATCGGCAAAGATCACCGTACTGCTCGCCGCATTCGGATTAACTGTATAGTTGCCTAACTCCGTAATATCGTTCTGGTCTGCCGGGTCTACTTCAGATTGCGTCCGCAGCGACAGCGCCGCCTCGACTAATCCATCAAACGTCTCAGGCAAAAAGGTATCTGGCTCCGGATTGTCGAACACATTGATCGTAAAGCTGCCAAAAGTAGCCCCTTCATTGATCGTGACGGCGAAGCCTGAGTTATCGAAGTTGGTCGCTAGGCTGTCGAGGGCGATATTTTCCAGAGTCGGGCTCGCCACAAACCTCGGCAGGTCGAGACGGTTAATGATCTGCTCTACCTCGCTATCGACATACACCCGCAGGCCACCCTCGGGGGCCGGTTCATCCAGGTCAAAACGAACGGTCAGGGCAGTGCCTTGGTCTTCGACAAGCGCATTCAGTTCACCATCAAAGCTGGTGGAAGTAGACAAACTAGCTTGGGGCATGGTTACGAAACTCCGTAAAGGTTTGCTGTCCCACCGCGCTAAGAAAGGGGGCTCAATAACCCAACAGATTTCCAATCGCTAATGAGATAAATTCTCAGTAATCCTACGGGGTTTAAGAGTGCGTACCGATTTTCTACATGATGCCTTTGCCTTTTTGATCCCAAACGGACTTTATATGATCCTAAGCGGATCTTTCTAGGTCGATCAACAGGATTTCCGATAGGCGGTTGGGGTAAACCCAAACTTTTGCCTGAAGGCTTTAGAAAAAGAGTTAGGGCTTGCATAACCTGCTAAGCGGCTGATTTCCGCTGCACTGAGATTTCCTTCTGCAAGCAGCTGCTTAGCAAGTTCTAAGCGGTATGTTTGCAGCTCACCAAACACAGTATTTCCAAAGATCTGACGAAAGCCCTTTTTCAATAAAAAGTCGTTTAAGCCCACCTGACGTGCTAACTCTGCTAGAGACGGCGGATTATACATATCTCGCAGCAAAATTTCTCTAGCATAGTGAATTTGCTGTATTTGCTTAGGCTTGAGCGTTTCTTTTTTTACTTCTCCATGCCGAATCGTCCTCTCATGGTCGAATACTAGCGCAATTAGTTCGATGACTTTACTTTCCAGATAGGCCCGCTTTACCATCCCCTGATAGGAACAGTATAAAATCTGTTTTAGTGCAGTAGTCATCTTTGGTTGGATATCTCTAATACAACGATAAATCTCTTTGTCTATAGGTTTGACTAAATGCCGAAGAGGTCTAGGCATCTCCTCCTCAGAAGGTGAGACAAAAGAACGGAGTACCTGCTCGTGAATATCAAATCTTATTGCAGACCAGGGCTGGATATCAATATCATCAATGAGCTGGTCCCTTGAACCGGTGCCGTTGAGCCAGTATTTTTCAGCAGTCCAAGTCCACAAAATTTCACTCGACGTAGAAACTAATCTCGACTGGGCGTTCCCTGAAAGCAAAAATTGACAACGGATACAGTGAGTCTCTATTTCAGGATGGGAAATTATCACGCGCTCTCGATTTTGAATTTGACTAATTTCTAACTCAATGCCCTCTCTGAGGTCGATTTTTCGTTCCCACCCCTGTGCAAACCGACCATCAAATTTCAACGTGGTGTCTAGTTTATCGATAGGGTCAAACTGCAGCTCTTCTTCATCAGCTTCTTGATATTGTTCTTCGAGTTCAGCTTCTGTCAGTCTAATGGTCATGGCGATGCTCAGGTCACAAGTATCAGGTAATAGGTAGTCGGGAGCAGGAGCGATGGGGAAGAGCGTTTTAAGCGGGTGCTTGAGAGATTGGCAAATTTGCAAATCTCTCAGCTGATCCATTGGCAGGCGCTAAACTGCTGTCATTAAGCCTACGTTCAAAGCAATAAATTAGCGCTTTGATTCTGCCATCATGCCCCACAAAGCCCTCACCCTCAGCACCGCCCCCGAAGCGGCTCAAGCTACGCTCTACGACTACCTTCTCTCCGTTAGCCTGCGGGAGCCCGAAGTCTTCCACCAACTCCGGCAAGAAACCGCTGAGCATCCCGATGGCGATATGCAGATTGCACCCGATCAGGGGCAGTTTATGGCTCTGCTGCTCCAGCTGATCAGCGCCCGCAAAGTGTTAGAAATCGGCACCTTCACCGGCTACAGCACCCTCTGGCTGGCCTCTGCCTTGCCCAACGACGGCATCGTCATCACCTGCGACGTGGATGAAGAAGCCACCGACATTGCCCGTCGCTATTGGCAAAAAGCGGCGATGGACGAAAAAATAAACCTGCGCCTCGCCCCCGCTACCGAAACCCTGGACCAGCTGCTGGCAGCGGGGCAGGCGGACACCTTTGATTTCATCTTCATTGATGCGGATAAGGTCAACTACGACCAATACTATGAAAAAGCACTACAGCTGCTGCGTGTTGGGGGGCTAGTGGCGATCGACAACACCTTCTGGTTTGGTCGCGTAATTGATCCAGACAATCAAGAAGAGACCACGATCGCCATTCGGGCACTTAATCAAAAGATTCATCAGGATCAGCGCGTCGATGTGAGTATGGTGGCGATCGCTGACGGACTGACCCTGGCTATCAAACAGAGGGATCGCTGAAAAGCTCACCCACTAGCAGCTGTGGGGACTATGGGCGACGGGTTGTTGGCGGTCTGTTTTTTCTAACTCGCGCAGTGCCGGCAGCCGCCAGCTCAAGACCCCGACTAGAAAACAGAAGACGGCACTCAACATAAACAACAGTCCCATGCCTGCTCCCGGTCCCGTACCAACGATGGGCCCAAATATGGTCGGTAATAGTCCTGACGACTGCATCGCCGGTTCAAAGACGCGATCGCTCAGCGGCCCGGCAATGAGCGCAATCGGGGTGGTGGCTAGCTCATAGGTCAAAAAGTGTGCGGCAAATACTCGCCCTTGCACCGCTGCGGGCGTCGCCAGGGTCCATAAAGCCATCTCAGAACCCAAAATCAGCGGAAAGCTCATGGATGAGAAAAACTGCGATGGCAGCCACACTCGCAGGCTTTGCCCCAGACCAAATACGATCTTAGCTAAACCGGCGCTCATAAACCCTGTCAACATGCCACTCACCCGCTGCTTAGGGCCACCCCACACACTAATGAGCACGGCACTGGTGACGCCACCAATACCCGCGATCGACGATACTGCTGCCAGCGCTTCCGAACTGCCATCGGTGCGGGCGAGAATCATCGGGTCATAAATCAGGTCGGTGAGCCGTAGGGTGGCATGAAACAGCGTCGTCACCAGCAGCAAGGCGCGCAGACCGCGATGGTTCAGTAGGTAGCGATAGCCAAAGGTGACTTCTTGCCACACAGCGGCCATCCCCTCTCGGCTCTCGGCTTTCGCTGAGGGGCGCTCCTCGGGAGGCGGTTGGGGGATTTTGAGCAGCGCGATGACGGTAATAACGACGGCAAAGGTCGCCAGGTTAATCGGCCAGATGCCGCCGAGCCCAATGATCGGATACAGGAGGCCCGCGATCGCTGGGGCCACAATGCTGGAAGCGTAGCCAATGGCGGTATCCATGCTGTTAGCCCGGACATATTGCTCGGGCTTCACGAGTAGTGTGAGCGAGGCCCGATAAGCCAACTGCGAGAATTTCTCAAAGCCGCCGTTGAGGCAAAACGCGACGTATAGATGCCAGATCGCAAGCTGTCCCGTCAAGTGCAGCCCCAACATTGCCAGGGTAGTGGTAGCGGCCACTGCCTCACTCAGGATCATCAAATACTTGCGGCTGGTGCGATCGACCAGAATCCCGGCAAACAACGAGGTAAACAGGCGTGGCAATTGGTAGAAAAAGCCCCACAGCGTCAGGGCAGTGGCTGAGCCGGTTTGCTCCCAGACCCAAAGGGTAATGGCAAAATCGGCCATGCGAGTACCGATCGCAGAAATCAAGTAAGCGAGCCACAGAATCGTAAATTTACGCAAGCCGGTGATATCGATGACGACATTGCGATGGATGATACCTCATTAGCTTTGGGAAAAGCGACCAGCCGCCAGTGCCACTCACTGAGCGATCGGCCTATGACTCGAGGCCTGTTGCTAGAGAACCGTCGGGAAAAAGCCGCAGCGTCACTCGTTCGATTTGAACGCAATACGGCAGCGTATTTCCCATCACTGTTTTAATCCGCACGGGCATGACGCCCTGGGGCGGAAACGCCCACCACTCACCATCGCGGCAAAATGGGTCACTGTAGCCATGGGTCTGACACCAGGTTTGGCAGACGCCCTGCATGGCCGCACCCAGATTGGGATAGTGGGAAATGGTCATCCGGCAATTTTCCGTCATCCGTCATGCGATGGCAGAGCCACTCCTACGGAGTATCGCGCCTACCCCTCTACAATCGCCCATGCCGGCCAACCTGATCAAGCCATCCCCTGACGGCGCTTGGCCATAAAAATCCGACTGCCTCAGATGAGTACAGTCAGATGGATGGTTCAAGTTTGTCTTCGGTGACAGGGAACAGGTGACAGATGACAGAAGTAAGTACTTGTTACTTTTTCCCTGCTCCCTACTTCCTGTTCCCTGTTCCCTATCTACGCAAACACGCTGCTATCAAGCCCCGTCACCCCTTGCACAACGCCGATCAGCTCGTTGCTGTTAGTCAGCACCAGGGTGTCGCTGCTCAGCTCAAAGAACTTGACGCCCTCGGGAGTGAGGCCGCCGAGCTTGATTTGGTCCACGCCAATCTCGAAGTCGGTGATGGTGTCCACGCCTTGGGCAATGCCGAGGACGAACTGGTCAGCGCCAGCGCCGCCAGTATAGATGTCGTCGCCGAGGAGACCGTCGAGCAAGTCATCGCCGTCGGTGCCCGTGAGCAAGTCATCGTCATTGGTGCCGGTGAGGCCGCCGCCACCGCCATTACCTTCTGCAAGGGAGGCCGTCAGCTCGTACTCACCGAAGAAAACGCCGACTTCTGGGAAAGTCCAGCCGCTACCGCTGCCTTCGACATTAGGGTCGTAGTTGCGGTTGCCCAGCTGACTTACGCCGACGTAGTAAGTACCCGCTGATTCGGCAGTGTACTCGATGAACGGATCGCGGGAGAACTCTTCACCAGGTGCAGCACCGTCGTTGTTGGCAGCCAGTTCGTTGCCCTCTGCGTCAAACAGTCGTAGTTCGGTGTCAGTCGTTTGAAGAACATCTTGCTGCGCTTCAAGAACCGTACCAGGATTGAGTAGGGGAGCCACATCGCTATCAATGTCTAAAGCCAGAGTTTGCCCCGCTTCTAGAGTAACTGCGTAAAAGTCAACATCTTCGGAGTACCCTCCTACCCGATCCACAGGAAATCTGGAACCGTATGCAAATAGCGAACCGCTAATCGAAACCACAGGGTTCGCAGCACTCAGACCCAAAGCATTAGCTTCAGAGAGAGAGTTGTTAGTCTCAATTTCTTCTGGCACGCTGACCTGGTCTGGAGTGTCAGCTAAAGCAAAGATCGCCTCAATTGCTGCCTGATTGATTTCATAAGAGTCACCAGGTTCTAGGGTAAAGGTGGCGGTTTCACTACCTTCATTCGTATCATCTTGGAGAATTGGGAGGCTAATGACAGCCTCTCTCTCGGTAATGGTGAGGTCAAACCCATCATCGCTCAAGTTAGTAATGGTGCCACCCTGAACTTCAATCGCGTCTAAATCAAAATCGGAAAGAGAGTCTGCACTGACGCTGACGGTTAACCCCTCGACCGGTGGTGGCGCGCTAAGGCTGAAGGTATGAACGCTAACCGTCCCCTCTGATTCGATTAAAGCAGTGCTTTCTGGGTCTGCCTCAGTAGAAGCCGTCAAGCTTACTTGAATCTTTGATTCTGGGTTATCGGCAATGGTGAGGTTGATTTCACTAGCATCAGGGTTAATGTTATAGCTTGCCTGGGGCTGGAGGGCAAAGTTCAGACCAAGAATTCCTTCTTGGAAAGTGAGTGGATCATTAATGACAGTCAACTCATCAAAAACAGAAAGCGTGATGGTAGCAGTTTGTTCGGTGATGTTAAAGAAAAAGCCAGACGAATCACTGTTAGAAATCGGGAAATCGCCTCCTTCAATCTCAGCTTCTAAAACATTGAACTGACCGAGAACGCTACCAACAACGGGGTCTTGTTCGCTATCTAAATATACAACCAAGCCTTCTGCTGGGGGGGGCTCAGATAAGCTAAAGGTCAGGGTGGTTTCTGTTCCTTCCGATTCAATCAGTGCTGACTCACTAATAGTTACGCCGACTTCTGGCATGGCATTCCCACTACCCGTGGACGTAGGTACATCTTCTACAGAATCGTAGTAAGTGACTACTGTCTCTCCAGCGTCAGGAGCAATTACATAGCCCTCCCCTGTTTGCAAGAAAAAGCTAACTTCTTCGACTCCATCGGTCTCTAGTCCTTCGACCTCATCAAATGTAGGGCTTAATCCCTCCTCTTCTGTTCCTAGAGGACGATTAGCTCTCTCTAAGTTGACAGTCATTGTCGGTTCTTCAATTAGTAATCGAATTCCCGTTGGAATACCATCCTCGTTATAAAATGCACCTAGCGACTGTCCGCCAATGGTGCTGGGAAGAGCAAGCTGTGCCACCGCTCCAGTGTAATCAAATAGATTTACGTTGCTGTTGAGAACAAATTCAATCCCCTCTTCAGGAATTTCGCCCTCAGCTTGAACGGTCAAGTTAACGCTGGAAATACCACCTTCTTCGACAAACTCTACTACCGCATTAATGAAATCACCGTTGCTGTCTACGGTTGAGGGAGTAGCACTTAGCAGGGAAAGCGTAGGTGGATTGGTGACGCCAGGATTGCTCACGGGTGGGGTAGGAGTACCCGTCTGGCGTGGATTATCTTCAGTTAGCAAATCGATATCAAGCTCGTATGTCCCAAATCCTGTAGATCGATTTCCTTCTCCTGTATTAGGGGTTACAACGCTATAAAAGGTACCTTCTATACCACTGAAACTACTGGGCAAAGAGTTGATATAACTGGCAAAGCCAATGTAGTAAATCCCGTCTTCTGATGCCGTAAATTCTAAGTAAGCATTTCCCGTTTCATCAACCGTAAATAGCCGGTCGGGTGCGGCAGTTTCCAGATAACTATCGAAACTGAGTTGATTGCCATCAGCGTTAAAGATATTTAGAGCTGGTTCAAAGACACCGTCTTCATCTATTAATGTAGAGGCTTCAACAGCAATCGTTTCTCCTGCACTCAAACCGACCTGATAAAGATCGACATCTTCGTAGTAGTCAATATATTCGTAGTTGCCGTCTTCATTGAGATACCTGTTACCGATATCAAAGTAAAGGGATTCAGCAACGGAAAAGGAGGGATTCTCAGGCGTAATCTTCGTATCAGTTACGACTGCTGAAATAATGTCATTGGGTTCGGTAACAACGCCTCTTGGGATATCATCCTGCGTATCCACTAGGTTAAACATCCCGCTACTATAATCCGAGATGATTTCATACCCATCTCCCGTAGCCAAGCTGAAGGTAGCTGTTTCCCCTACTTCGGTTTCGCCATCATCGGCAACAGGCAGATTCACCAACGTGGTGTACTCGGTCATCCGCAGGTCAAACCCACCATCGCGCACAGCGGCAATCTCGCCCCCTTCCACTGAGATACCTGATAGGTCAAATTCGCTCAGATTAAGTGCATCCACTGAGACGATCAAGCCGCCTTCGGGAATGACGCCGCCCGTAGCGAGAAAGGCGTGGGCGCTGACCGTGCCCTCATCTTCAATCAGGTAGTCTGGCCCCGTAAACAGGCTCACCTGTAGACCATCAGATACAGGTGGTTCAGGTGTCGGCGGTTCGGGCTCAGGCGGATCTGGTGTATCCATGAGTTGGCTGGCGTCATCGGCAAAGATCACCGTACTGCTGGCCGCACTCGGATCGATAGTGTAGTCGCCGACGCCGGTAATGTCGTCCTGGTCTGCCACATCTACCTCATCCTGCGTTCTCAGCGACAGCGCCGCCTCCACTCGTCCATCAAAGGTCTCCGGCAAAAAGGTATCGGGCTCCGGATTGTCAAACACATCGATGGTGAAGCTGCCAAAGGTGGCCCCTTCATTAATTGTGAGGGCAAAGCCCGAGTTGTCAAAGTTGGTGACAAAGCTAGCAAAGTCAACATTCTCCAGCGTGGGGTTAGCGGCAAACCCCGGCAGGTTCAACCGGTTGATAATTTGTTCTACCTCGCTATCGACATAGACACGTAGCCCGCCTTCATGAGCGGGCTCATCCAGGTCAAAGCGAACAGTCAGCGCGGTTCCTAGGTCTTCGACGAGGGCGTTAAGGTCACCGTCAAAGGTGGTGGTGGTAGACAAGCTAACTTGCACCATGGTCAAAACTCCGTATAGATAGTGCTCTCACAGCGATGCGAAAGGAGGTCAACACCCTAGCTGCTTCGTCACCACTAATGAGATCAGTTCTCAGCAATCGTACGGAGTTTCAAGTCTTTTTTCTCGACCAATCCGATCTTTTTTTCGACCAATCCGATCTTTTTTGCTCTGAATCGAGATGCAGAATATAGCCGCTCCAACTGTTAATTAAATATTAGATTTGTGGGCCAATTAAATTGGCAACGGCAAAAATCTGCTGACTTTGCCCTCACCAGCAAGTTTTTTGATACTGCTTTGGACTCACTCCAAACTTTTTTCTGAAAGCTCTGCCAAAAGTTGTTGCGCTGCCATACCCAGCGTACTGAGCAACTTCAACAATGCTGATGTTGCGCTCAGCGAGCAGTTGTCTTGCTATGACCAGACGATACGACTTTAACGTATCGAACACAGTCGTCCCAAATGCTTGACGAAAGCCTCGCTTCAACAACCCTGCGTTTAAGCCTACCTGATGAGCTAACTCGGCTATTGAAGGTGGATTTTCTAAGTCCTTTAACAAAATCTCTTTGGCATAGTGAACCCGCTCTAGCTGTTCGGGCTTCAGAGCGTCTGGTTTGATTTCTCCTTGTTGAATAGCGACTTCATGATCTAATACCAGCGCCATCAACTCAATCACTTTGCCTTCCAAGTAAGCGCGCTTGACTAGTCCCTGATAGGGACAGTGCAAAATCTGTTGTATTGTGCTGGTCATCATTGGTGTGGTGTCTCTAGAGCGTAAATAAACCTCTTGACTTTGGGGTCTGATTAAATGCTGAAGATTGGGAGGTAATTCTCCCTCGAGGGAAGTAGCAAAAGAGCAGAGCACTGATGGATGAATACGGATTTGTAGGATGGAAATTGGCTCTGTATCTGAGTAGTTACTAAGTAATTAGTCACCGCAACAAAACTGGCTTATTGCAAATGGGGCAAAAATTTGTAGCATAAGGGGCATGAAGCCGCCACGTCCAGAGCCAAACCGGCCGGAGATCGCCCCTGAAGAGCAAGGGGCGAAGTATTGGTACGAGCGTTACTGTGAGCAACTGGCTGAAACCGAGCAACTAAAGCGGCGGGTTAAGGAGCTAGAGGAACAGTTCGAGAGCTTCAACGAGAAACTCAGGAAGCTGAGCGGACGCACCAGTAAAACGAGTTCACAGCCGCCGTCTTCGGATGGCCCCAAGAAACCGAACCGGAATCAACGAAAGCCGCAACGAAAACGAGGCCCCAAATACAACCACCCTGGCACGACGCGCAACGGCTTTGGCAGGATTGATCACGCCGAGTTGTTGGACGTGCAGACCTGTCCGATTTGCGGCGGAGCCGTCGAGCGCCAACCGCAGGGAACCCAGCGCCAGCAGGTGGCCGAACTGGTGCCGAACCTGGTGGAAGTATGGGAGTATGAGCGGCCCCTATATCGATGTCCCGCTTGCGAGTGGCAGGGTTACCAAGAGTTGCCGCTCGGCATCCGAGAGGGGTTCAGCTATGGCGGACGGTTAAGTAGTGTGGTGGGTTGGCTGGGCTATGGGGGCAACTTATCGTGGTCAAAACAGCGCTATGTGGTCGAAAGCATCTTCGGTATTCCGATGTCTCAAGGCAGTTTAGCGAAGGTGCATCAGTGGTTTTGTGCTGCCCTACAACCCGCGTACACGCAATGGTGGAGTTGGATTCAACAGCCTGGGGTGCGCTGCGTCGATGAGACCAGTTATCGCTTGAACGGAGTGAATCATTGGATTTGGATCGCCACCGCACCGGAATGCTGCGTTCTGTTCTTTGCCCCCACCCGCAGTTCAGCCGAGGTCAAAACGCTTTTGGGTGAGGACTTCACGGGCATCCTTAGCAGCGACTGCTGGTCAGCCTATGGGCCGCAATCAGCGGTTGCCAAACAGAAGTGTTGGGCGCATCTGGAACGGGAATTAAAAGCGTTGACGACCTCTCGCTTCCCAGAAAATCGGGAGTTCGCTCACCGAGTCTTCCCCATTATCCACACCGCTCGGCAAGCCCATCGAGATTATCATCAGGGACAGCTCAGTTTGACTGAACTCCAAGCTCTCAGGCCCATCATTGAAGCAGAGTTAGCCGACGTGCTGAAGCATCCCCTCCAGGGGCGGTGGGCGGCTGATGCCCAAGGGTTGGCCAATCGGTTTCGCAGGCATTGGTCAGACTGGTTTACCTTTATCTCTAACCCTGAGGTTAACCCGGACAACAATGATGCGGAGCGAGGGCTAAGGCCGGTGGTGATTCATCGCAAAGTCGCGGGGGGTGCCCGCAGTGATTGGGGGGCTCAGTTAGTCGCGATGATGTTCAGCTTCCTCGAATCCATGCGCCGTCAGGGGAAGAACGCCGTCGACCACCTCTTTGAACTCATCGCTTCATCGGGGTGCTCGCCCCCGGCCCTTTCACTGGGATAATCCTGGGTCTTTGAAGGCTTTCTCATTAAGCCTTCCTTATTGCTGTGACTAATTACGTTACTAATTTCTCTAGAGAATAAACCTGTGCTCCTTAATGAATACTTGCCAGAAGTATATGGACGCAGAGTTTCATTGAGCGTGGAAGGAATTCGTCCCTGCCCTTTTCCTGAAAGCGTAAATAAACAAAGAATACTATCCCATTCTTCTTCCGACCTGCTTATAGTTAATTGATCAATAGGTTGATGGCGGTCAATCAATAGCCGCAGCCCTTCTCTCAATCGAATGTTTCGTATCCATCCCTGAGAAATACGGGTATCGAATTTATAAGTAACATCCAACTTATCTGAGGCGTCCCACTGAAGTTCCTCTTCTTCGGCTTCCTGAAATTGCTCAATGAAAAAATCGTCATAGGTCAGCTCGATGGTCATGGCAGTAATGGGTAACGGGTAACAGGGAATGAAGATTGGCAGAGCAGATTTCAACAGATTGTCTGAAGGATTTGTAAATTTTGCAAATCTGGTGATGTCCCAGCGATGGTTGAGGTTCAGGAGCTCTTGTGGTCAGCGGAGCAAGGCTAAGGTGAGCGGTCGGCGGCGTTGATATCACCTGGATGCTTGGATGTGCTGATCACAGCGGAGATCGCGGTTGAGGTAGGGGGGCGATCTCTCCTCTACAGTCAAAGTCTCACAAAAAATCCGACTGTCTCAAATGAGTACAGCCGGATGAATGGTTCAAGTCGAACTTAGGTGACAGGGAACAGGTGATAGATGACAGGCAAGACTAACTCCCTATTCCCTGTTCCCTGTTCCCTATCTACGCAAACACGCTGCTATCCAGTCCTGTCACACCTTGCACGACACCTATCAGCTCATTGCTCGCGGTCAGCACCAGGGTATCGCTGCTCAGCTCAAAGAACTTGACGCCCTCGGGGGTAAGACCACCGAGGCTAATTTGGTCAGTGCCCACTTCAAAGTCGGTGATGGTGTCAACGCCTTGGGCAAGGGCCAAGACGAACTGGTCGGCCCCTGCGCCGCCAGTGTAAATGTCGTCGCCGAGGAGGCCATCGAGTAGGTCATCACCGCCCGTGCCGGTGAGCAGGTCATCGCCGTCAGTGCCTGTAAGGTCGCCTGTGGGTGGTTGAACGCCTCCTTCGGAGAGGGTGGCGGTGAGCTCGTAAGGGCCGTAAAATACGCCCACCTCTGGGAACGTCCAACCGCTGCCGCTTCTAGCTACATTAGGGTTGTAGTTGCGGTTGCCTAGTTGACTGACACCCACATAATAAGTACCTGCTGACTCGGCGGTGTACTCCAGATAGGGGTCGCGGGAGAACTCCTCGCCAGGAGCAGCGCCGTCGTTGTTGACCGCAAGTTCGTTGCCGTCTGCGTCGAATAACCGCAGTTCGGTATCGGGAAGCTGCACATCGTCCAGTGCTGGAAATACCACGGGAAACCCAACTGTATCTAAAGTATTCCATTCGCTAGCGTCGATATCCAGGCTGACGGTTTGCCCCGCTTCTAAGTTGAAGGAGTATAAATCGACATCTTCGGAAGGATCGTAAAAACCTCCACCCAACTGTCCAGCAAGGGAAACAGATGAACTATCGGCACTCAAACCCAGGACATTGGCTTCAGGTATGGTGTCATTATCTTCGCTTTCTTCCGGTACACTGACCTCAGTCAAAGTGTCAGTGATAATAAAGGTTGCTGCTGTTGCTGCTGGGTTGAGTTCATAGTCTTCGCCAGGTTGTAGGGTAAACGTAGCGGTTTCACTGCCTTCGTTGATGCCATCAGAGAGAACGGGTAGGCTAATGGTTGCCGTTTGTTCGGTAATGGTTAGGTCAAAGCCATCGTCACCTAGGTTAGCAATCGTGCCACCTGCCACCTCAATGGCATCCAAATCAAAATCATCTAGAGAATCTGCACTGACGCTGACGGTTAAACCGCCTTCTGGAGGTGGCGCACCGAGGCTAAAGGTATGAACGCTAACATCCCCTTCTGCTTCAATTAAAGTAGTGCTTTCTTCATCTACCTCTTCGTCATCTGCTTCTTCATTATCTATCTGGACAGAACCCGTCAAACTTACCTGAATCTGCGACTCTGGATTATCCAGAATGGTGATGTTGACTTCGCTAGCGCCCGGATCGATGGTGTAGCCTGCCTGGGGCTGTAGGGCAAAGTCAAGAGCCAAAACCCCTTCTAGAAAAGCATCTGGAGGGAAGATTGTATCTGCCGCTAGCTCATTAAAAACGGAGAGTGTGATACTAGCAGTTTGCTCGGTAATGGTGAAGAAAAAGCCAGAAGCATCACCATCGGGAACTGGGAAGCTACCGCCCACGATATCGGCTTCTAAAACATCAAACTGACTAAGGGCGCTACCTACTAGTGGATCGATGCCACTGTCTAGAAACACCGTCACGCCTTCTGGGGGTGGCGCTTCGGAAAGCGTAAAGGTTAGGGTAGTTTTCGTTTCTTCTGTCTCAATTAGCTCGGTGACGCTGGCAGTAACACCGACTTCAGGAACAATATCTCCTCCATCCGTAGGGGGCGGTACATCGGCAAGTGAATCGTAGTAGGTGACTTCTGCTGTCCCAGCATCGGGGGCAATCTTAAAACCTGCCCCTGGTTGTAAGAAGAAGGTGACCTCTTCAGCCCCATCGGTCTCTAGAGGCTCATACTCGCCGATAATATCGCCATAGAAATCTGCAAACCATGGTTGGTGATTGGCCGTTTCTAAGGTGACAGACATCGTAGGTTCTTCGATGCGGAGTCGAATCCCCGTCGGAATGCCATCTTCGTTGTAAAAAGCTCCCAAGGACTGTCCGCCGATGGTGCTAGGAAGACTGTTACTTTGAAGAATCGAAACGTAATCAAGCAAATTTCCATTGCTGTTGAGAACAAACTCGATACCCTCTTCAGGAATTTCGCCTTCAGCTTGAATCGTAAACGTGGTGCTAGAAAGCGCTCCTGGTTCAACGTGCTCCACTACGGCATTGGCAAAGTTACCCTCGCTGTCTGTCGTTGCGGGGTTAGCGGTTAAAGAAAGTGTAGGCGGTTCAGTTACCCCTGAATTGCTGACAGGCGGGGTGGGTGTACCAGTTTTTCGAGGATTATCCTCCGTCAGTAGGTTAATTTCGATATCGTAATTCCCGAAAAATGCTTCTCCCCCTTGCCCCGAACCAGGTACAAATGGGTCATATGTCGGGAGGTCAGAATAGGCTGGGAAGAATGTCAGAAGGTTGATTGCAGAACCAATTGCGACATAGTAAGTTCCGTCTTCTTCAGCAGTAAACTCGCCGTAAGTATTCGTTTCATTCTCATCAAACGGACCAATACCGCCAAACAACTTATCGGGTGCCCCAACTTCTCCAGTCATAGGGTAGTCTATGGCTCGATTTCCTTCGGCATCGAATACCGTCAAAGTTGGATCGAACCCAAATCCAAAGGGATCTAGGTTACCTTCAACTTCAAAGGTTTCGATCGCAATCGTATCCCCTGCAATTAGTTCCACTTTGTAAGTATCAACATCTTCGACGCTATCGATGTAGGTGTAGGTGCCGTCTTCGTTCAGGTAGCGGTTGCCAATATCGAAGTAGATGGAATCGCTGCCAGAAAAGGTCGGATTCTCAGGCGTTATTCTTGTGTCAACTGCTTCAGAAATAATGCCATTGGGTTCGCTAATTTCTCCTCGCGGAATATTCGCTTCGGTATCCACCAGGTTGAAGGTACCGCTGCTGTAGTCTGAGATGATTTCGTACCCGTTACCCGCCGCCAGGCTAAACGTGGCCGTTTCATCCGTTTCGGTTTCGCCATCGGCGGCAATGGGCAAGTTCACCAGCGTGGTGTACTCGGTCATTCGCAGGTCAAACCCACCATCGCGCACAGCGGCAATCTCGCCCCCTTCCACTGAGATACCTGATAGGTCAAATTCGCTCAGATTAGGCGCATCCACTGAGACGATCAAGCCGCCTTCGGGAATTACGCCGCCCGTAGCGAGAAAGGCGTGGGCGCTGACGGTGCCTTCATCCTCAATCAGGTAGTCAGGGCCGGTAAACAGGCTCACTTGAAGTCCGTCGGGTGCGGGCGGTTCCGATGTTGGTGGCTCTGGCATCGGCGGTTCTGGTGTGTCCATGAGCTGACTCGCCTCATCCGCAAAAATCACGGTACTGCTCGCCGCACTCGGATCAACCGTATAGTCGCCTAGCTCCGTAATATCGTTCTGGTCTGCTGGGTCTACTTCAGCCTGTGTCCGCAGCGACAGTACCGCCTCAACTAACCCATCAAACGTCTCCGGCAAAAAGGTATCCGGCTCAGTGTTGTCAAACACGTTAATCGTAAAAGTGCCAAAGGTGGCACCCTCATCAATCGTGACGGCGAAACCGGAGTTGTCGAAGTTGGTTGCTAAGCTAGTGAGGGCGAGATTTTCAAGGGTCGGGCTCGCTACGAATCCTGGCAGGTCGAGGCGGTTGATAATCTGCTCAACCTCACTATCGACATACACGCGTAGCCCACCCTCCGGCGCAGGCTCATCGAGGTCAAAGCGAACAGTTAGGGCCGTACCCTGGTCTTCGACGAGGGCGTTGAGCTCGCCATCAAAGGTCGTGCTGGTAGACAAGCTGACTTGCACCATTTCTGAAACTCCGTATAAATAGTGCTCCCATAGCGATGTGAAGGGGTCTCAACAACCTGGCTGCCTTGCAATCGCTAATGGGATTAATTCCCAGCAATCATACGGGGTTTTGAAAGTTCTTTTTTACTCGTGCCGGATCTTTTTTTACTCGTGCCGGATTTTCTTTGCGACAGATGGTTGCTGCATAATTATGTCGATTAGATTATTAATTAAATCTGTCATCCTATTGGCAGAGCACACCTATGGCGGGGTTATCTATATATCATCCGTTCACATCTGTACTGCCCTAAACTGCAACTTGTGATTGCTTCTATCGACAAGCTTTCTGAAATGCCTTTGGTGTCAGGCCAAACTTGCGCTTGAAAGCCGTAGTAAATGCCGGTAAGCTGGCGTATCCAACTTGACGAGCGACTTGACTGACGTTGACATTCTGCTCGGCCAAGAGCTGCTTAGCTGTTTCAAGACGGTGCGATCGCAGTTCACCAAAGACCGTTGTACCAAATGCCTGATGGAAACCTTGCTTAAGCAGAAAGTCGTTTAGGCCGACCTGATGGGCCAACTCTCCTAGCGAAGGTGGATTGTTTATGTCGTGCAGCAGAATTTCTTTAGCATAGTGGACTCGCTCCATCTGCTCGGGCTTCAGGGCACCCTTTTTAGCGCCTCCCTGTTGAATCGTGATTTCATGGTCGAGCACCAGCGCCGTTAGTTCGATGATCTTGCTTTCCAAGTAAGCTCGCTTCACCATCCCTTGGTAAGGGCAGCGCAATATCTGGTGCAGCACCGTAGCCATCACAGGCTGAATCTTTCTGTGACGTTCATCAATCTCTTGGCTGATCGGTCTGATCAAATGCTGAAGCTGCTTTGGAAGTTCTCCCCCCGGAGATGTAGCAAACGAACGAAGTACGCTGGGATGAATTTCAATTACTACTGAAGACCAAGGTTGCACATCAAAGTATTCAGTGATTTGAGGAACCAGGCCACTGCTGTTTAAGGCGTATTGACCAGAAGCCATAGCCAGCAGAGTCTCACCGAGCGTAGAGGTCTTTTGGTATTGCTCATTTCCCAAAAGCAAAAAAGTAAGAATAGCATCAGGCCATTCTCGCTCGGGACGGTCAACAATTACACGCTCCGTTGATCGCGTTTGATCAATTTGTAGATAAATCCCTTCTCTTAAGTTAATTTCTCGCCGCCATCCTTGGGCATATCGGGCATCATACTTCCAGGTGATATCTAGCTTATCGGCGGAATCGAACCGGAGTTCTTCTTCGTAGGCTTCCTGAAATTGTTCTTCTTCGTCGGCTTGGGTGAGTCGGATGGTCATGGCGAGCAGTAGGTAACGAGTCGCAGGCAACGGCAAACGAGAGTAACGTAAGCTTGAAAATACATTAGAATGCGCCTCAGAGGTTCGCAAAATCTGCAAGTTTGGCAAGGTTCGGTGTTAGTCATCGGTTGGGGGCAGCTTTTGTCAATAACCGCAATCGCTGACGGTTGGGGTTGAGTCGAGATGGGCGATGGCGAAGCCACTCCTTTGGAGTATCGCGCCATCTCTCTACATTCCAAGCCGCGCAAAAATCCGACTGCCTCAAATGAGCGCAGCCGGATGAATGGTTCAAGTTAGTTTGAGGGAACAGGGAACAGGGAACAGGGAACAGACGAGACTATTCCCTATCTACACAAACACGCTGCTATCCAACCCCGTTACCCCTTGCACGACGCCGATTAGCTCATTGCTCGCGGTCAGTACCAAGGAGTCGCTACTCAGCTCAAAGAACTTAATGCCCTCAGGAGTCAGCCCGCCGAGGCTAATTTGATCTACCCCGACCTCGAAGTCGGTGATAGTATCCACACCTTGGGCGAGGGCAAGGACAAACTGATCGGCCCCGGCCCCGCCGGTATAAGTATCGTTGCCTGCCAGGCCATCAAGGAGGTCATCGCCGTCGGTACCCATAAGCATATCGGCTCCGTCAGTTCCCGTTAAGGCCGGTGCTTCGGCACCAAAATTGCCCCCGTCAACCGTTTCAGCCTGAACGTTTTGTAAGATCGCCAGCACGTCCTCAGTACCGGTGAGAGAGATAACGGTATCGTCACCCGCCTGGGCAATGGTGACATCGCTGAAGCTAATCGCTGCTGAAAAGTCAGGCTTGAAGCCGACCAGTTCAAAGCGATCGCTGTCATCAAAATTGGTGATGGTAACTATGCCCTCGCCAGGCCCGAGGATAAAGGTGTCACTGCCGCTGCCGGTGGTCACCGTGGTTTGGCCAATCGAGATCAGGAAACCGCTCTCGGCCAAAATAGTATTGATGGTGTTATTGCCCTCGCCCGCCACAATTGTGTTGTTGCCACCCCCAGCGTGAACAATGTCATCTCCCGAGCCCGTGATGATGGTGTCATCGCCAGTTCCAGAGGTGGCGTGATTATCGCCCTCACCCAAAGTAGCCACCAAGTTGCCCTGCACCAGGTTAACGGTGTCGTTGCCGCTGCCCGCTGTGACCACCATGGAGCCATCGCTGGCGGCGACAAAGTTAGTGCCTTCACCCAGGTCAACAACGCCGCTACCGATGCTGAGGATATCATCCCCATCACCAGCTACAATCATCTGATTCAGGCCTCGGGCGGTGACGGTATCGTTGCCATCGCCCAGCAAAAAGGTATTGTTATCGCCACTAACGACGTAAAGGTCGTCCTCTGCTGTGCCCTCAAAGATCTGATCCCCACCGGGGTCAGGGATATCGACATCAGCAGCAACTTCGACCTTGCCAAAGACGCCGTCGCCAGCATCATCGCCGAGATCATTCCCCGCCGCAAAGTACAGATCGTTGGTTTCGCCCAGACTGCCGCCGTTGCCAAAAGTCAAGCCCCAGAGGCCGTCGATCACGATCGCTTCCCCATTGCTATCCCGCAGGTAATCGACCGCGGTGCGTGTTTCGGGGTCAAAGGCGACGATAGTGCCATCGCCAAAGTTGGAGACCAGCAGCATATTGCTGTATTCACCAAAGTTGTCGGGGGCCATGACAAATCCCCACGGGGCATCCAGCAGGTCGCCGCCGTCCCAGGTGGTGATCAGGTTGCCGTCGAGGTCAAACTCGGCAATGCCCCCCAGCCCCTCTTCGACGATTTCGTCTCCCGGTATCTCAGGATTCGGCGCGGCATAGGCGACGAGTAAGGAATCGTCAATCAGCTGAATGTTGTATTCGGCGTAGCCTTCCTCTAAGAAGGGATTGTCAAAGGCAAAGTCGCTGGTAATTTCATTGAAGTCACCGTCGTAGACTTCAATGTCGGGCGTGGCACCGAAATCGGCCACGTAGAGGCGATTGTCGCTCTCAAAGTTGGTAATGGCGACCCCGTAGTAGATCGAGTCGAGAAACTTATCGACCACCACTTCGGAGACCAGTGGCCGGTCGATGGTGCCATCGTCATTGGCCCGCTCAGTCCAGCCAGAAATGCCGCCGTCAGTGGCGACAAAGATAAACTTGCTGGGGGCGGTGATGTCGCCGTTGGGATGCTCTTGCGTAATGACAAAATCGCTGGTACCATTAAAGACCTGCCCGGTGGGTCCGGAAATGCCAAAGATATTGTTGGCGGTCGGCGTCACATCAACAATTTTCAGGTCATCTTGATAGATGGGGACACCACCGACATCGCCCACGTATTCGGTGCTGGTGCCGGTACCGCTAGCGCTAATCCAAAAGTGGCCGCCCAATCCAGCGGGACGAATGGCAATGCCCCAGCCCAGGCTGAGATAGGGGTCGAGCAGCAGTGGATCATATTGGGCCTCATTGGCCGCCAGGTTGGTGACAACGTAGCCAGCGGTCTCGTCTGTGGCTGTCGAGAAAGTCGCTTCATAGGCACCCGGTTCTGCTACACCCGCAATGGTCCAGCCGCTGCCACTGCCGATGACCGTCGGATCATAGTCGTCATTGCCTAACACGCTAATTCCCGCATAGTAGGTGCCAGCGGTTTCAGCGGTGAAGGTGAGTGCTGCCTCGCCTGCGCCCGGAGTGATCTCGTCTAAGGTCTCCACTTGACCCACCATATCCAGTTCGCCGCCGTTGGCATCAAAAATCCGCAGTACGGGCTGCAGCAAAGATTCGGAAGCATCTGGCGCGATCGCATCGACAGCAATATTGATAAACTCTCCCGCCGCCAACTCAAAGGAGTAGAGATCCACATCTTCGGAAGGATCGAGAATTGGGTCAGTGCCAAAGAAATCGTAGATATAGTTGGCCTCGCCGGTCACCACCGCTGGATTGTCGGGCGTCAGGTTAAGGGCGATCGCAGTTTCTAGCGAGTTATTCAGCTCGGTCTCTGTCGGTGGTGGCGGTACCTCGGCGGGCGTATCGACAATTTGGAAACTTCCAACGGCGGCTGACTCCGCAATTTGATACGCGTCACTGGGATTGAGGGTAAAGGTGGCCGTCTCTAGCCCCTCAGACATGCCATCGTCAGCAACGGGCAGGCTAATGGTGGCTGTCGACTCAGTCATGGTAAAGACGAGTTGGGGGGGCTCACTTTCAGCGATCGCAATCTCTCCGGTGATGCCCGTGGTTTCGACACTAGCTAGGTCGAAGTCCTCTAACCCAGTCACGGTCACCGAGACCGTAACCCCATCTGCCGGGGGAAAATTGCTGAGGTTAAAGGTGTGAACTGAAACGGTACCCTCTGATTCCACCAGCACTGCTGGCGCTGTACTCAGGCTCAGCTGTGGCAAAGACTCAGCCGTGTCGCCGATGGTCACTGTGACGGCGCTGGCGGCGGGGTCAACCTGGTAGTCTCGGCTTTCTCCCAAGGTCACCTGAAAGGCTTGCACCCCTTCGACCACCTCATCGGGAAAGGCTGCTGTGGTAATGGTGGCGGTCTGTTCGGTGATTTGGAAATAAAACCCGCTCGATGAGAAATTGGGGATGGGGAAGGCTCCCCCAGTGACTTCGATGCCAAAAACATTAAACTGCCCCAGTAAACCGAAGACCTGCGCGGCCCCAAAATCATCACCAATGCCCGCCGGTGCCGAGGCACTGATATAAACGAGCAAGCCCTCTGGCGGCGGCGGCTCACTCAGAGTAAAGGTAAAGGTGGTAGTATCGCCTGCCGCTTCAGTGATGGCGCTATTTTCTACGGTTAGGCCAACCGTGAGATCGGTTGCTGCTATTGGTACATCCGCAACTGTGTCGTAAACCGTCACGGTAGACGTGGCTGCCGCCGGACTGATATTGCCGTCGCTGCTGTCTAGGGTAAAGGTGAGCTGTTCTGAGCCATCGGTTTCGGGTTCGGGTTTGTCTGTCAGCAGCAGGTTGAGCAAGGCAGTGTTTTGGGTCAGGTTGAGACGAATACCCGCCGGATTACCCTCCGCATCTAGAACCGGCCCCAAGATTTCGGCCCCGCGAATGAAGGGCTCGTAGATAAACAGGTACTCGGCCAGGTTAGCGTCCGTATTGAGGGTGACTTCTACCCCACCGGCAGGGATCGCCCCCTCGGTGGTCAGCAGCACGTTGATGGCGGCTCCGCCCAGGCCGTTGAGGGGGTCAAAGCCTAAGTCGCTGACAGTTTCGACCACGGCTGGCGCGACGACTTCGCCCTCTAGGCCGTAGGTGCCCACGATAGTTTGTAGCGAAACCGTGGGCGCGTCTGCGGGTGGTGTTTCTCCACTGGGGGGCTGAGTCGGCGGTGGCGGCTCCGGGGTAGAGTCATTCACCAGCTCAAACTCCAGTGTGTAGTCTCCTAGACTGTTCAGGTCAAATTCGTCAAGGGATAAGCCGCTACCGGAGCCAGCCGTAAACGGATCGTAAGCAACGTTGAAGTAAGCGCTAACTCCAGCGTAGTAGGTTCCGGCCTCGGTTGCCGTGTACTCCAGGTAGGGTAGAAAAGAGACAAAGGCATCGTCAGGACCGGGGTCAGCAAAGCTAGCCTGGGCTAAGTTGTTGCCTTCACTGTCAAACAGGATGAGCTCCGCAAACTCCAGGGGTAAGGTCTCGCCAGCCGCATCAACATCCAGGCGAATGGTGTCGCCAGCGGCTAGGTCAAAGGTGTAAAGGTCAACGTCTTCGGTCGCGTCGACGTCAGGATTGTTGTCAAAGTCAAAGTTGATGCTGCCACTGGCGATCGCCTGGGGCATTTCAGCCGTGAGCACAACGGGGGACGCGGTATCAATCGTGTCATTGGCCTCAGTTTCGATGAGGTCAGCAGCGGTTGAGTTGAGGCTATTCGTGGCGGTCGGGGTAGATTCCATCAAACGGATCGTCCTTAAATTGAAGAGGGGGCAAATAGTCAGCCAGACACCACCACCGGACACCCCGGTGATCGCCAGGGCACCTGAAATAATCTGGCAGGTGTCAGAGATCGCTGGTGGATGTCAGCGTCTAATGCCACCCGGCCAAAGCAGAGCTAGCGTCTCCCAGGCGACCAATACGCGCTGGTAGAAACTGGGGCAGGAGGGATGAAGATCGGGGTAAACCTGGGCAGGCGGATGGCGACCTGCCACCCGGCTCCACTGGCAACCAGTGATGTTGTCTGATCGAGAAGGACTCTCAGCTTTGGGAAGCTGCAGATCCTTCTGTAAATGGCAAAGATACCTTTAGTGGCAGCTAACTACCTGACTGCTGGCACGAATAGTATCTTGCTTTGAAAGCCAGAAGGATCGCGATCGCGGCTTTTTTGATCACTCTAGCGACATTTTTGCTTCCTTTGGATGATCGGCGATCGTTGATCCAGATTTTTGACCTGAGCTTGAGGAGCAAGCCTCAAAGCCGCATACAAAATCCGACTGCCTAAAGCGAGCACAACCGGATGAATGGTTCAAGTTAGTTTGAGGGAACAGGTGACAGGAAACAGGTGACAGGCAAGACTCACTCCCGATTCCCTGTTCCCTACTCCCTATTTCCTAATTACGCAAACACGCTGCTATCCAACCCTGTCACACCTTGCACCACACCGATCAGCTCGTTGCTGGCAGTCAGCACCAGGGTGTCGTCACTCAGCTCAAAGAACCTCACGCCACTGGGTGTCAGCCCCCCCAGCTTGATTTGATCGACCCCGATCTCAAAATCAGTGATGGTGTCAACACCCTGAGCGAGACCCAGGACAAACTGGTCGGCCCCGGCCCCGCCGGTATAGGTGTCGTCGCCGAAGAGACCATCAAGCAGGTCATCACCGTCGGTGCCAGTGAGCATGTCCGCGTCATCGGTGCCGGTGAGGCCACCGCCCGTGCCGCCGCCGTCGCTGCCGGTGAGGGTAGCGGTGAGTTCGTAGGGGCCGAAGAAGACGCCCACCTCTGGGAAAGTCCAGCCGCTGCCGCTACGAGCGACGTTGGGGTCGTAGTTGCGGTTACCCAATTGACTGACGCCGACGTAGTAGGTTCCTGCTTCTTCAGCAGTAAACTTCAAGTAAGGGTCACGGGAGAACGCCTCACCAGGAGCGGCCCCATCATTGTTGGCCGCAAGCTCATTGCCCTCGGCGTCAAATAATCGCAGTTCGGTATCAGGCCGTTGGATTTCATCTAGCCCAGGATATACAATCGGCAAACCGCGCAAATCTAGAGTGTTCCAATTATCGGCATCAACGTCCAGACTGACAGTCTGTCCCTCTTCTAAGTTGAAAGAATAAAAATCCACATCTTCGGGAAGATCGAGGAAGCTAAGACCAGTAATCCCACCAAGGGAGACAGAAGGGTTATCAGCACTTAGCCCCAAGGCATTAGCTTCAGCAATGGTGCTGTTATCTTCGATTTCTTCAGGCACGCTAACCTGATCGATGGTGTCTGCTAGAGCGAAGGTTACTTCAGTAGCTGCTGGATTAAGTTCATAGGTTTCCCCTAATTCTAGGGTAAAGGTTGCGATTTCGCTGCCCTCATCTACACCATCATCCAGAACAGGTAAGCTAATAGTCGCTGTTTGTTCGGTAATTGTGAAATCAAAGCCATCATCCTGCACCGCCGCAATGGTGCCGCCAGCTACTTCAATCGCATCCAGATTAAACTCACTGAGAGAAGGCGCATCAACACGAACGGTTAATCCTTCTGTGGGTGGAGGTGCACTCAGGCTGAAGGTATGGACACTGACTGTGCCTTCTGACTCAATCAAAGGAGGACTGGGGTCGCCAGATTCATCTAAATTTGTCAAGCTCACTTGAATTTGTGAATCGGGATTGTCAGCAATGGTGAGATTGACTTCACTTGCAGTAGGGTCAATAGTGTAGCCAGCTAGGGGCTGGAGAGCAAAGTTAAGCGCGATGATACCTTCTTGAACTGCTAGAGGATCAATACCAGGAACCGTTAACTCATTAAAAACGGAAAACGTAATCGTGGCCGTTTGCTCGGTGAGGGTAAAGAAAAAGCCAGAATTATCACTGTTGCCAACGGGGAAACTACCACCCTCAATTTCTGCTTCGAGCGCTAAAAACTGACCGAGGGGGCTGCCTACAACCGGATCATCCTCGCTATCAATAAATACAGTCACGCCTTCTGCGGGAGGTGGCTCAGAGAGCGTAAAAGTGAGCGTGGTTTCGTTGCCTTCTGACTCAATCAGTTCAGACTCACTGATGGTCACACCCACTTCGGGAACAATAGCTCCCCCTCCGGTAGGCGGTGGCACATCTGCTAGAGAATCGTAGTAAGTCACCTCAGTCATTCCTGCCTCGGGAGCAACTTCATAGCCTTCCCCTGGCTGCAAGAAGAAGGTGACATTTTCTACACCATCGGTTTCCAGAGGTTCAAACGTATCAAGCAAGTATGGAGCGAAAATGCTGGCAAAAAACTCTGAACTAGCTGACACTAAAGTGACGATCATTGTGGGCTCTTCAATGCGAAGCCGAATTCCTGTTGGTGTCCCAGCTTCGTCATAAAAGGCACCAAGCGATTGCCCGCCGATCGTGCTGGGAAGACTATTCTGTTGAGACAAGGAAACATAATCAAACAGATTGGCATTGCTGTTGAGGACAAGTTCAATACCTCCTTCAGGAATTTCACCCTCGGCTTCAATGGTGAAGTTAACGCTAGAAATCCCACCTACTTCAACGAATTCCACGACCGCATTCGTGAAGTTGCCCTCACTATCGACGGTAGTGGGGTTGGCCGTTAAGGAAAGTGTGGGAGGCTCGGTTATATCTGGATTAATGACGGGGGGAGTTGGAGTCCCTGTGGCGCGAGGATTATCTTCTGTCAGCAGATCGATAGTGATGTCATAGTTGCCGTAGACAATTCGATTCCCATTACCCGAACCAGGTATTTGAGGGTCGCCTGCATTACTAAGGTCAAATGCATCTTCACCAAGAATACCGACATAATAAATTCCATCTTCTGATACTGTAAATTCCAGGTAAGTATCCGTTTCGTTTGCATCAAAAGGATCGATTCCCCCAAATAGTTTGTCAGGCGCAGCAATGTCGGGAAGTATTAAGATAGGACTTCCTTTGTCATTTTTAAGCAGTTCGCCATCAGCATTGAAGATACCTGTTACTAATACATTGCCAGAGCCAAAACTATTCAGATTGCCTGCAACTTCAAAGGTCTCAATAGCAATTGTATCTCCTTCATCTAGCTCCACTTTGTAGTAATCATCATCCTCACTGTAGTCAATATAGGTGTAGGTGCCGTCTTCATTCAGGTAGCGATTGCCAATGTCGAAGTAGATAGCATCGCTACCAGAAAACGATGGGTTCTCAGGTGTTATTTTTGTGTCAACGGCTTTAGAAATGATGTCGTTGGGTTCGCTAATAACCCCTTGCGGAATATCTGATGCAGTATCCACCAGGTTGAACGCACCGCCGCTATAATCTGCGACAATTTCATACCCGTCTCCCGCAACCAAGCTAAAAGTTGCTGTTTCACCTGTTTCCGTTTCGCTATCAGTGGCAATGGGCAGGTTTATCAGGGTGGTATATTCGGTCATCCGCAGGTCCAACACGCCGTCCCGCACTTCGACAATTTCACCCCCTTCCACAGAGACTCCAACTAGGTCAAACTCGCTCAGGTTAGGTGCATCGACTGAAACGATTAGGCCACCTTCAGGAATCACATCACCGGTTGCTAGAAAAGCATGGGCGGATACAGTGCCTTCGTCTTCGATCAGATAGTTCGGCCCAGTAAAAAGACTAACTTGTAGCATTGCTGAAACTCCATATGGATTACGGTTTCATAGCGATGCGAAAAAATGTCAATGGAGAGTGAGGTTTGGAGGCTTTCATTCTTAGAGCAGTCTCCATATATCACCCCTCAACTTTCTGCCAAGTTCTCAGAGATATTTGGCAAAGTATCAAATAAGTAGGTTGCCTTAAATAAAATGAGAACGTGTAAGTTGCGATTGAGGGACGAAGTCCAATACCTACGGGGGTTTTGCTGTTGCTCATCCATCCTACAAATACATACGGCGATCTACTTATCATTTCAAAGAAACAATTGTAGAAGGGACGCCGCTGCGTCTTGAAGTTCCGACTCATAGATGGGTACTGAGCAACCAACCTCGTGGGCAGTCAACACCTTATATCTTCTGCGCTAACATTTCTTACGTCACTAATGAAACAAGTTCTCAGCAATGATACGGGGTTTTTAAGATTATTTTTTTCACTAGACCGATTATTTTTTTCACTAGACCGATTATTTTTTGCTCACCCCAAATATATTGTCTATCTACAGGCTTTCTGATATTGTTTGGGGCCTACGCCAAACTTGCGCTTAAAGGCTGTAGAAAAATAGCTTGTTCTAGTAAACCCAGCTCGATGAGCAACTTCAGCAACGCTGACATCTTGTTCTGCCAAAAGCTGCTTCGCTAGCTCTAAACGATGAGATCGCAGTATGCCAAATACAGTAGTGTCAAAACAGGCGCGAAAACCTTGTCTCAATAAGAACTCATTTAAACCCACTTGACGTGCCAACTCTTTTAGAGAAGGAGGATTGTTCAAGTCTTTTAATAGAATTTCTTTAGCGTAGTAGATGCGGTCTAGCTGATCGGATTTGAGGATTTTTCTTTCTGTTTCTCCCTGATGAGTAGCAACCTCATGGTTTAGTACCAATGCCACCAGCTCGATAATCTTACTTTCCAAGTAAGCTCGCTTAACCAATCCCTGATAAGGACTGTGAAAAATCTGCTGCAGCACGGCAACCATCATCGGCTGCATGTCTCCAGAGCGCACATAGATCTCTTGGCTTAAGGGTCTCACTAAATGCTGAAGTTTTTTGGGTAACTCTTCCTTTGGAGATGCGGCAAAAGAGCGGAGTACTGATGGATGAATTTCAATTTGCACCGCAGACCAGGGTTCTAAATCATAATTACCAGTGCTTTGAGGGTGTAGACCATTGCTCCTTAAGTAATATTTTCCAGCAATATGTGGGAGTAAGATTTCGCTAGGTGTAGAGGCAAAAATAGATTGTCCTTTCCCTAAAAGCGTAAAATGACATCGGATATTACGGCATGCTTGCTCAAGAGAGTTGACCATCACGCGATCCTCATTTTGAATTTGAGCAATGTTTAGGTAGATGCCTTCTCTCAACTCAATTTCTCGTTGCCATCCTTGAGCAAATCGGCCATCAAACTTTAATGTGGTGTCTAACTTATCGATAGGGTCAAACAGTAGTTTCGCTTCATCAGCCTCCTGAAATTGTTCGTAAAGTTCAGCTTCTGTGAGTCTGATGGTCATGGCGAGTGGTTGAGGGAAAAGTCGCAGGTGACAGCAAACGAAAGCACAATAGGCTTGAAAACACTTTAGAATGCACACTAGAGATTTGCAAAATTTGCAAGTTTGATATGGACTGGTGTCAATCCTCGTTGAGGACGCGACTTTTGCCGACAACCGTGTTGGCGTAGCCACTCCAATGGAGCATCACTGGCGATCGCGGTTGGATTGAGAGGGGCTATCGCCCCTCTCCCAAACCCACTAAGTCTGCTCTCCACAATGTCCCGGCCTTGACCAGCGCAAACACCGCTGCATTACTCAGCGGCGTTCACCACAAAGCGATTGAGGCGATACCCATCCACCTTTTGGCGAATTAACCAGGGAGCCCACTGGGCAAAAAAGCGCATTTGCCAAGGCACCTGTTTCATCAAATCCGGGCTAGCATCGAGAAAGGTGCGCGACTTGACCAATTGTAAGTTGCCCCAGGCTTCGATTTCCTGGGGGTCGTCGCAGGCCCAGCGAAACCAACTGTCTTGCGACAAGTAGCGCATGGCATCGTGGGTGGCTTGGCCATCGACCATTTTTTGCGCGGTGGTGTCGATGAGTAACCAAGCACCAGGAAAGCGATCGGCAATTTGGGTAATGGCTTGCCGAGCCTGGGCTGCTTCTAGATAAATGATCACCGCCTCCGAGATAAAGCACCAGGGGCCGCCGGTAGCGGCGACCGGCTCCATCCAGTCGGTGTCTAAAACGCTGGCTTCGAGCATGGTGCGGCGGGGCTCATCGTTAAAAAACTGTCGCCGCAGTGCGAGAGAGTCTGGCAGATCTAGATCAAACCAACGGGCTTGACCATTATCTAAACGCTCGAATCGGGTATTGAGACCACAGCCAATTTCGACTACAGTGCCAGTAGGATATTTGCCTAAAAAGGTCTGCACGTCTTGGTCAACCATGCGGGTGCGTAAAGTGGCCCCCGCTAACGCTTTGGACTTTTGCCATTTAGAGAAGTCGTAATCCAGCGCCGCCACAATCTCGACGGCTTTGTCGTCTTGAATCAGGCCATTTGCTTTTTGGGTTTCTGCTGCTCGCCCCAGCAGGGGAATCAGCAGCGTTTCTTGAACAGGGCCGAGGTCAACTGTAATGGGGGACATGGGGACGATACTCCGTTGAACGGGGGCGATCGCGAGCTGTTTTGCCATGATAGCTAGCCTTGAGCGGCGTCATGATCACCATCGCGTCGGCAATGATCACGAAGCCGTCGCTAACTGGCAAATTAACGCTGTCGAGATCGCTCTGGCCCTTTGTCAGGCCCTATCTCAAGCGCTTTAAATAGGTTCGGGGGGTAGTGCCAAATTTACGCTTAAAGGCACTGGCAAAGTAGCCTCGGTGAGCAATGCCTACGGTATGAGAGATCGCCTCAATCGTCATTTGATCCGCCTCTAGCAATTGTCGAGCTAGTTCCATCCGGTAGTCGTGTAAAACCCCAAAAACAGTGGTGCCAAAAAGCTGCTGAAATCCTCGCTGTAACTTGCGTTCATTGAGGCCAACCTGCCGCGCTAGCTCAGTGAGTGCAGGGGGCTGCGTGATGTTTTGCAGCAAAATGGTCTTCGCCCGATGCAAGGGCTCAATGTCTTTGGGTTTGACCCCACCTAATGGGGAAGGGTCAGAGCAGTAATGTGTGAGCTGAGAAATACAAATCGCCAGTAACTCCAAGGCTTTGGCCTCTAAATAGAGCCGTCGAATTCCCGCTTGATGAGGGCAATGGAGGATGAGTTGAAGGATGTTGGCAATTTCAGGCGTTATGTGACTGGGTTGAAAGTAAGGTGTCGATGCGGCATGGCGAAACCGTTGCTGCCAGTCTAGGGAAAATTTATGCAAATCATGTTCTAGCAGCTTCAGGAATAAATGGGGGGTGATGGCCAAGCTGACGACCAGAATCTTTTGACCGGCTAGTAATTCAGTGGTGCCTGCGGCATCGGGAATGGTGGCAAAGGTAGTTTGCCCCGCGGCGACACTCAACTCAGACTTGAGCCCAGGGATACTGCCCCTGGTTTCGCCAGAGAGACAGAAGGTAAAATCGAGCAGTGAATATTGAGTGGATAACTGGGTGAAGTCGAGGATTAGATCTTGCTTGAGCTCAAATTCGTAAATAAAGAGATCTAAGCCATCGCGTAAGTTAAGGCCGCGCAGATAGCCTTGCCCTAGGGTGGCAGGTAAACATAAGACCGTTTCCCCGATGCTAAGTTGGCGATCGCCCCCGGCCTGCTGCTGAAATTCTTGCGTGGCCTGTTGGATATCGGTAAATGAAAGCGCAACCTTCATACTTCAATAATTAAGCTTAAAGACGTCAAGCCATGACTGGGCAAAGGATCTATAGGTGATGGATAGAGCTAGTTAACGCCATCCCCTCGCTTGCCACGACGGTACTGACCGCATCAGCCAAACACGCTGCTATCGAGCCCAGTGACGCCTTGCACCACACCAATGAGTTCGTTGCCATTGGTGAGCACTAGGGTGCCGCCACTCAGTTCTGAGAGCTTAACCCCGTCAGGCGTCAGGCCACCGAGGCTAATCTGATCGATGCCCACTTCAAGGTCGGTAATGGTGTCAATGCCTTGGCCCAGGCCAAAAACAAAGCGATCGGCCCCGGCCCCGCCGGTGTAGATATCGTCGCCCAGGAGACCGTTGAACAAGTCGTCGCTAGTGGTGCCCGTGAGCTCATCGTTACCATCCGTGCCGATGAATTCGCCCGGCGGCAGCCCCAGCAGCGGCACGATTTCAGCATCAATGCGGGCATCGCCCACATCGGTGCCTGCTGCCTCACCTAAGCCCAAGACTTCAGCTAGTTCTGGAGCGAGGAGCAAATCAGCATCGGCCAGGGTCAAGTCATCATCGGCGGCGATCAGGCGACCAGGGTTGCTGATGTCGAAGAGAATATCGATGCCCAGACCGTCTTCTAAGGTGTCGGCAACGAAGAAGCCGCTGTTGATATCGCTGGCTCGTTCAGCATTAAACCCGACGGTAAAATCACCAATCGTTAGTAGGGCGTCCCCCCCAACCAAGAAAGTGATGTCGCCGGTATGGTTGATCGCACCACCCGTAGGAGCAAAGGGGACAGAATCGAACTGGAAGTCGGTACTGTCGGCAATTTCAAACCCGAGCTGAAACTGATTTGAGAATGGCGTTGCCGTCGGAGTGGCATCTTGAATGACTAGACCTGCCGACTCAAACAGCGAAAAGTTGAGGAATAGGCTGGTAATCCCAGATACCACCTGAAAGTTGCCAGGGTCACTGGGGGGCGGCGATACGGTGATGCGGCTACCCAGTTCATCCAGCCCAGCTTGGGGATTATCGACATAGGTGTCACCGGCTCGGCCCGTGGCAATCAGCTCGGCGGTAGTGCGAGTGGGAAAAGCCACGTCTTCGTGGGAGCTAAAGCCGATGGGATAGCCAAATTCATCGGCCCAATCATCAATGTGGAGATGAGGTGGCGGCACTTCGCCTTGGGAGTTGAACTCGGGCCGCGACCAAAAATTGAGGCCACTGAAGCCATCGCCGACTGACGTTTTTTCCCCGGCATTAAACCCATCCGGCGCAAGGAAGTAGCCGTCTTGCAGAATCTCTTGGGTAGTGGTGTCAAAGGCGAAGTTGAACTCAGGGAAGGTGAGGTGATTATCTTCGTAGGTACGCAGCAGCGTGCCGTCGGGGTCAAAGAACGAGATATCGAAGCTGATCAGGTCTTCTTCGCGAACGATGCTACCCTCAAAAAACTGGCTAGCGTCATAGCTGAACTCACCCTCGACGCTAAAGCCCGCAATTTGTCCCGTCCAGTCAAATTCGTAGGTCACGGGGTCGGGTGTCGGTGGCTGAATGGTGCGACGATAGGTGGGTAGAAGATCGCTAACTAGGTTGGTGCTGGAGCGGCCGTTGAGCAGCTCCACATAGGTGATTTCTTCCAACGGGGAATACCACAGGTTCGAGCGGAATCCTAAGGTTTGGCCCCGGTGGGCATACCAAAAGCGATTGGGCGACTCCAAAGTGCCAATGCCGAGACCATAGGAGTCGTAGTTGGGTGAATTGACTGGAATCGTATCCAGCATTGCGTCCAGCGTCTCGGGCTGGAGTAGTGCGCCATCGACCAGCAGGGCATCAAAAAAGTCAGCTAGATCTTCCGTGTTCGAAATGATCGAGCCTGCCGAGCCCGTCCACGACAGATTGGTGATGCTGAGGTCGTCGAGTCCGCCGTCGCCGTTAAAGTCCCAATAACTGTTAATGTAGCCGCCGGGAATTTCCTCCTCGCCGAAGACAAAGGTATTGTCGAGAGCGAGGGGATCGAGGATGCGATCGCGAATTTCCTGACCATAGCTGTTGCCGGTGACCGCCTCAATCACCAACCCCGCCAGAATGTAGTTAGTGTTGGAATACTGCCAGTCGGTACCGGGGGCAAAGAAGGGATCAACGCCATCCACAAAGCCGACCAACTGCTCCGCTTCCCAATCTTGCAAAAAGAGGAGCGGGTTGGAGGAAGCCTGAGCGGTGAGCACGTCTAAATAATCGGTAATGCCACTGGTGTGGTTGAGGAGTTGCTCAATCGTAATGTCACCAGCATTGGGAATCAGCGCCGTAACCTCTGGAGCGACCCAATCGGTCAGGGTATCGGCCAAGGAGAGCTGGCCAGTTTCGGTGAGTTGCAGAATCGTGGTGGCCACAAAGGTTTTGGTAATGCTGCCCGCCTCAAAGCGATCGCTCGGCTCCAGCGGCGTATCGTTCTCCAGATTGGAGACGCCACTCGCCCCAAACCATTCGCCCTCGGGGGTGAGAATGGCCACGGCGGCACCGGGCACCTCGGGCGGCAGATTGCTATCTAGGGCATTATCGAGGGCCGTAATGACGCGATCGGGCAGTGGCATGGGGGTATTTTCCTCTGAATCAAGAATCGTGAGTGTACTCATTTGGGCGGCCGGATCAACGATGTAGCCGGCACTGGGCTGAATCGCAAAGGTGATCGTTTCTGCCCCTTCGGGCTCATCGTCGGCAGCCACTGGCAAATCAACCTGGGCTGTTTGCGCCATCATCGTGATGGCAAATTCGCCATAACCGTCAACGTTGCCGACAGTGGGAATCGGTCCGCTCTGCCAGGCCGGAATAATATCGTCAGCCAGCGCTTCGTCGGTGCGTCCGTTCAACAGTTCAACGTAGGTAAAGTCATCCTCAGAGCCGTACCAGAGGTTCGCGTTAAAGCCCAGGCTACCGCCCCGGTGCCCGACGATGCGTCCCAAATCCGGCGTGTCGAAGCTCATCATGCCGAGGCCATAGTCGTAGCCGCGTCCCGTGTCAACGAGGGTAAACATCTCGGCCCGCATCGCGTCAGACAGCAAATCGCCCCCATAGAGGGCCTGGGCAAAGGTAGTCAAGTCCTCAGGATTTGAAACGATCGCCCCCGCCGCCCCAGTCCAAGACAGGTTGGCAATGGAAACATCATCGAGGCTGCCATCTTGATCAAAGTCGAGATAGCCACTCACATAGCCCCCCGGCACTGTGTCCTTGACGGTGGAAAAGAAGGTATCTTCTAGCCCGAGCGGTTCGATGATCTGCGCCTGGATTTCAGCCGCCAAATCATTGCCCGTGGCGGCTTCGATCACCATGCCCGCCAGAATAAAGTTGGTGTTGGCGTATTGCCACCCTTCCCCAGGCGCAAAAAAGGGCTCTGAGTCACCGATCAACGCGACGATGTCTTCTGGTTGCCAATCGCGTAAAAAGATAAAGGGATTGGCTGCTGCCTGGTCTAGCAAGATGGCGTCATACTCAGCCACGCCGCTGGTGTGATTCAAAAGCTGTCGCAGGGTAATGTCTGCCGCATTCGCCACAATGTTGGTGACGGCCTCGGGCAGCCAGTCGGTCAGGATGTCGTCGAGGGCCAGCGTGCCCGCTTCGACCAGTTGCAACAGAGTCGCAGCGGTAAAGGCTTTAGTGACGCTCCCCACCTCAAAGCGATCGCCAGTTGCTAATGGGGTCTCGGTAGCAATATCAGCTAGGCCTGTGGCCCCGGCCCAGCTACCGAGGGACGTGGTGACGGCGATCGCGGCCCCCGGCACCGATTCGGTCACCTTACCCGCCAGCCAGGCATCGAGCTGGGCTTGCACATCGTTGGTTAAACTCAGCGCACCGCCCTCGACCTGAATCTGACTGAGGTCAAATTCTTCTAGATCTGGACTGGCGATCGCAACCGTTGTGCCTGCAGCTGGGGGTGACTCATCCAGGCTGAGGCTCAGGGTGGCCACAGTGCCCTCGCTCTCGATTAGCAGATCGGGAGCGCGATCGGAGCTGGTAGAAGCAGACAAGCTCACTTTGGGCATACATCTCGAGTTCTAGAGGGAGAAACTATCTGGCGGTGGCACAAGAATCAGGGGGGATCAGTAACCCGCGCGATGGTCGTAGATCGGTCCTATGGACCAACCTATCCCCAGTTTTTGTGCTTGCTGATATACGAACAAAGCTATGATGCAATGTATCACCTTCTTGCAAGAAATTGTCATTAAGGTTGATGTCAGGAGTTTTTGAGAGGGATGGCGCGATACTCCAAAGGAGTATCGCG
>CALCCA010000075.1 GCA_937899725.1 uncultured Halomicronema sp. | reverse complement strand
GGGCGCAGAGGGGGCGAGGGTGCAGGGGGGCCAGGGTGCAGGGGGCAGACTGTGTGGTGGTGAGTGAGTTTGAGGCTTGATGGGTGAGTGAGTGCTTTGGGGCAGGGGCGATGGTTTAGCCAGGATGAAGTTGTTGCGGCGATCTCGGGGGGCTAGGCGCGTAAAAAAGGGTCTAATCCCTTCCCCCGTTGCCTCCCTCGACTCCCTACCCTGTCACTCATCCACTCTCTTCCTAGCGAGACTTTGTTTTTACGCCAGTCCCTCGTCAGCGTCATCTTCAGGTAGTGGCTGACGATCAGGGGCAAAGGCTTCCTTTTCGGCCACTAAGCCGAGATGTTTGGTGGTGGAGCGATCGGGCTCGTAGACGCCGTTTTCCCATTCGCTGATGGTTTGGCGGCGCACCCCCAGCGTTTCGGCGAACTGCGACTGCGTCAGGTGCATGTGTTTCCGCAAGGCGCGAATGGCGGCCTGATCCCATTTGATGCCGCCATCTACCCGTTGAATTTTATATGCGGCTTGAAAGCGCTTGAACGTAATCGTTTGGTGTTCCAGGTCGATCGCCTGGGTGTGATAGCCCGCCATGATCCAAGCATTGGCCTGCAGCGCCCCTTTGCTACGGTTGCTCCACCACGATCGCTGCGTACGCGCCGTCTCAGGTAGCTTTCCAGAAATCAAGGCGGCAATGTCGTCAAGCGTGAGGGTGAGCGGGTCGGCCTCGGCTTGGGCCAAACGCTGATACAGGGGATAGTATTTGCTGCCCGGTTTCATGGCGATCGCTCCACCCATCTCAAAATGCCTGTTTCTGAGGCGTGGCGTAGCTCAATGGTACTGAGTCTCTCGAGATCTGCGACGACGTTTCAAGGGATGTGGCGGTAGTGGGTGATGAGCGTCACGCGCTCTCAGGCAATCATGGCGGCTTTCTCAGATTTCTCAGGCAGCTATTAAGACCGGCTTATTTGGCAGTCAGAGAGCGCTCAGGACGGCCCCGCACTATAGAACTCAAGATGATTGATTCACCAACCACTCTTAAGGAGTTCAAAACGATGAAACGCTTCGCCATTGCCCTAACCGTTCTGACCGTTGCCGCTGTTGCTGTGGCTCCCGCTGCCTACGCTGCGCCTGACTTTGATGAGCTACGTCAAGAAAATCTTGATAAAGACGCTGGTAACTTTGACCAGCTGCGCCGCGAAAATTTAGACAAAGACGCCAGCCCCGAAATCACCGTCAAGACCATCAGCTTTGATGAGCTCCGCCGCGAAAATCTGGATAAAGATGCGGTCAACTTCGACGAATTGCGTCGCGAAAACTTGGACAAGGACGCGGTCGTTGAGGTCTATGTCAAAGGCGTTGATTTTGATGAGCTGCGCCAAGAGAACTTAGATAAGGATGCCGCTAGCTTTGATGAGCTGCGTCGCGAAAATCTGGACAAGGATGCTGTCGTTGAAATCCAGGTCAAGGGCACTGATTTCGATCAGCTCCGCCAGGAAAACCTCGACAAAGATGCCAGCAACCTTGAGGAAGCGCGTCAAGAAAACCTCGCAAAGGGTTCTAAGTTTGACGAACTGCGCCGCGAAAACCTTGATAAGGACGCTGCCAGCTTTGATGAGCTACGTCGCGAAAATCTGGACAAAGATGCTGTGGCCGAGATTCAGATTAAAGGAACTGATTTTGATCAGCTTCGTCAAGAGAATCTGGACAAAGATGCCAGCGACCTCGACGAGCTGCGTCAAGAGAACCTCGAAAAGGGCTCTAAGTTTGACGAGTTACGCCGCGAAAATCTGGACAAAGACGCGGCTAGCTTAGACGAAAGCCGTCGCGCCAATCTGGATAAGGACTAATCCTTATCGCCCGAAGTTTGCTTGTGTCTGTGCCATCTTCTCTCCGACGGTTCCTCGCTGTGCAAGCACAGCGGGGATTTTTTTGCGAGTTGATGCAGAGGCGATCTCGCCATAAACTGTTCAAATTCTGCTCGCAGCACCTCTCCTCAACGAACCAGTTAATGGTTGCTCAAAAGCGTCAACGTGTCAGTGTATCGATTGAGGCTGCGTTGCAGGGAGATCGCCAAGTTTTCAATCTGTTGTTGAAAACAATTTTGCTGCTGCATCACTTTCCAAAGATGGACAAAGAGTATCGCGATCGCAGACAAACTCAACCCTAAGCCAGCGGTCATGCCCAAGATCAATCCCCGCGGGAGGAAAAATCTGTCATGATATTTCCTCCTTTCCCGGTGGTTGGCGACCTCAGCAACAAGTTGATAGCACTATTGGGCTTAACCTTTTGCTGGGCCATGCTCACTGGACTCTGGCGACACCTGCAGCATCCCATTCCACTGAAAGCTCATGGGCGCAGAGCGAAGAGTTTATTTCGCTACGGCTGTGACTTTCTGCGGCGCACTTTCTCCGACTTCTCACTCCGGCGTTCTGAATTTAATCAGGCTCTAAAACTTTTGTCCTTGTACTGAGATCAGGTGTTCTATCCCGACCAGTGGCAAGTGAGCCAGCAAGCAGCGGTCGAAGCGGTCTGCACTGCTGCCGATAATCATGTTTGGATCGCGTCGATACAGAGCTGCCAGTGGGGTTTGCGCCGTGCAGCTTCACTCCGAAGATCGGATGAGGAGGTGTATATGGTCGCGGTCGATCTTGATTTTCAGGGTCGCGGCATTGGCACCACTCTGCTCGAATTCGCGCTTGATTGGATGAAAGAGGCCGGAATGGCGATCTCGATGGTTGAGACGGGCGGCGATGCGGGCCATGCTCCAGCTCGCAAAACCTACGAGAAAGCTGGTTTTGAGCGGCGGCCCGTCGCTCGATATTTCAAAAGCCTTTAAGGATGGAGCGATTGCTGCAACTGCTACCCAACCCCTATCGGCTAGCAGTTGCATGATAAAAAACCTATTGACCAATGGGCAGTAGGCAAAAGGCGTAACAGCAACTGCCCGATAAGGGACACTGAAAACACTCTAAGCAACAGACTTCTTTCTCAGGGCACTTCCTGCGGCGGCAGCACCGACAACTAACAGACCCAGACTAGCTGCAGGTTCAGGGATGGATTCGACTGTTCCAGGTGTTCTAACGACGATATTGTCCAGAGAGGCCGAGTAGCCATTAAGGCCCCCTCCGAGACCAGAGAACTCAGCGGAAACCAGGTTAGAAAAACCGTTCAAAGTGAACAGTTCAAAGTCCAGTGCGTCGTTTTCTTCAGCAAAGATATCCAAGTCGAAGATGGTTGAAACATTTTCACCAGTGGCTTTAGTTCCAAGCACCGAAATTTGCGTGGAGCCAAACTCTGGAAAGAACCCGCTGTTAATATTGCGTCCTTCAGCTCCCAAAAAACTGATCAAGTCGAAAGTTGCACCACTCGTTTCTGTCATCAGCAGAGAACTATTCTCATTTGTGATAACCGTATTGGAGCCTGTATCAGGGATATTTGTCTGTCTATCTGCAACAAGCAATAGCCCGCCTGGACTACCTAGCGAAAAAGTGAACCCTTGACTTTGAAAGCCTCCAGTCACATCTAGGGTTGAGAGAGGGAAAGTAAATTCATCAAAATCGATGGTGATTTCGTTGCCGTGAGCCGTTGCATTAGACCCGATAACTATCGCCGCTGCACCCATCAGTGCGATCGTGAGTTTTAAAGGCATAGTATCTTCCCGATTTATAACAAAACTCGCGTCCGTGCTTTCAAAGATAAACTTGATATATTGGACACGTAGACTATGCGAATGTACGTAATATCAACAGGGAGTCACAACCGTATTGCAAAACTCTTTAGCAGCTCTTCACAAATCAAGAGTCCCAATAGGTTGATGAATTTATCTGCAAAAAGCTTTTACAGCACGTAGATTGCTCGCATCAAGCGCCAACTATTCCCCAGCAAAAGATTTTTCCAGATTTCCTGTAAGCAGCAGTCGTTGTATGAACCGCTCCATTAATAACAAGGTGTGGTTAGATTTATTGAGCTATCTCTCTTCCTTCACAAAGTTCATTGTCTTTGGCTATAGTCCAGCACTTTTTATGACTTGTACAGCGTCATAACATCGGCAAGATCCATCCGCGATCGCGTGGTCAAGGCAAACGTTGACTGGTGGGCACGTTGCAGATGATCCGCCGCCGCACAGCCAATCATCGCCGCATTGTCAGTGCAGTACTGCAATGGCGGAAACAGCACCGTCAGCCCGCGCGTTTGCGCCGCCGTCGATAGATGCTGACGCAGACCGCTATTAGCCGCCACCCCACCGCCGAGGGCGATCGCAGTTAGCTGATGATCAGTTGCGCAGCGAATGGCTCGCTTGGTCAGCCCCTTAGCCACAGTGGCTTGAAAGCTAGCGCACAAATCAGCAACGGGTAAGGGGTCTACCCCAGCGTCTTTGAGCGATTGCACCAAGCGCAGCATCGCCGTCTTCAAACCGCTAAAGCTGGAATCGTAGGGATGCACGCCGCCCCCCGGCAGGGAAATATTGCCCTCGGGCAGCTTAAAGGCTTGGGGATCACCCGTTGCCGCTAGCCGATCAACCACTGGCCCACCGGGATAACCCAAATCGAGTAGCCGTGCCACCTTGTCAAAGGCCTCGCCCGCGGCATCGTCCCGCGTTTTGCCCAGGGTGACGTAATCGCCGCAGCCTTTCACCTGAATCAGACTCGTATGCCCCCCTGACACCAATAAACATAGATAAGGCGGCTGCAGATCCGGCTGACTGAGATAGGACGCATAGATATGCCCTTCCAGATGATGCACCCCGAGGAAGGGTTTGTCGTGCAACAGTGCCAGGGTTTTACCCGCCGTCAACCCCACCATCAAGGCCCCGACGAGCCCCGGTGTACAGGTGGCGGCGACCCCGTCAATGTCGGCCCACTGCACCCCCGCCTGCTGCAGGGCGGTATCGGTGACAGTACCCAGACTCTCGACATGGGCGCGGGAGGCGACCTCGGGCACGACGCCGCCATAGCGACGGTGAATCTCAATTTGCGAGGCGACGACGCTACTCAGCACGGTGCGATCGCACACCACAGCGGCCGCTGTTTCATCACAACTTGTTTCTAAGGCTAAGACTGTAGTCATTCACAAAAGTCGTTTACGAAACGCAATACAAAACTTTGAGAGATGTAAACCCCGCGCCAGCTTTGCTTTACCGGGTATCGGCAGCAGGGTATTATAGCGGGCAATGTTGGGTGAAAATCCCTCCAAATAACTTAACGTTTTGGCTTCAAAACTTTGACCTTTGTGTAATGAAGGGAAACCACTGTATGCGACGGTTGTTTGCACTGGCTCTTGTAATTTCTCTCTGGTTTGGCTTCGCCTTACCGGCATCTGCGAGCATCGCAGGTGATAACGTCTCTGGCCTGACCCCCTGTGGCGAAAATGCGGCTTTCCAAAAGCGGGCCGCTGCCGCCACCACGGATAAGGCTAAGGCGCGTTTCGATTTTTATGGCAACTCTAGTTTGCTCTGTGCCGACGATGGGCTGCCCCATTTGATTGTGGATGGCGATCTGGCTCACCTGGGTGAATTCATCATTCCTAGTCTGCTGTTTTTGTATATTGCGGGTTGGATCGGCTGGGTTGGTCGAGCCTACTTGATTGCCGTTCGGGGTGAAAAAGGTCCCGAAGAGAAAGAGATCATCATCGATGTGCCTCTGGCCGTCAAATGTTCTCTCTCTGGCTTCGCTTGGCCTTTGACCGCCACTAAAGACATTATCAGCGGCGAAATGTTTGCCAAAGATGATGAAATCACCGTGTCTCCTCGCTAGACACTTCGCTATGTTCACGCTTGGTGGAGAGCACCCATGAGTAAAAACTTTCTGACTTATTTGTCGACGGCGCCTGTCCTGGCGACTGTTTGGATGGTTGTCACAGCAGGCATTTTGATTGAGTTCAACCGATTCTTCCCTGATTTATTGCTGCACCCCTAAGGTGTCACTGTCGGGTTGAAAATCTTTGCTGTGGTCTGTTCATCACTGTGAGTAGGAGAGCTCAAAAATATGTCTGACGCTATTACTGCAGCGGGGGATCCCCAGATTGGTAATCTGGAAACTCCGCTCAATTCTTCCGGCTTTACCAAAGCCTTTATTGGAAATTTGCCCGCCTATCGCAAAGGGCTGTCTCCCCAGCGTCGGGGACTCGAAATTGGCATGGCCCACGGGTACTTGCTATATGGCCCCTTTGCTTTGCTTGGCCCTCTGCGGGATTCTGATATTCCGGGGTTGGCAGGGCTGCTCGGAGCAGCTTCCCTGGTGGTCATCTTGACCGCCTGTCTGTCGATTTATTCTGGCGCGGGGGTTAACCCAGCTGTGTCTAACACGACGACGCCTTTTAACCCGCCTAAAGACTTTTCGACCGATGAAGGTTGGAGCGAGTTTGCCGGTGGCTTTTTGATCGGCGGCATTGGTGGCGCGACCTTTGCCTATCTTTTGGCTGCTAACATGCCAACCCTATTGGCGGTCGTCTCGGGTGGCCATAGCTAAGTTCCATTCCAAAACCTCTGATTGAAGGACGTCTTCGGACGTCCTTTTTTTTGACATGAATCTGCGATCGCACCTTTTCTTTAAGGGCATGTCATCTATTAACGGCTCATCTCCTTCAGAGCCAGACATCACCCCGCTCGTACTACGCTCCCAGGTATTGAGCCCCAGCCGGGCAGTATGGTTAACAAAGTTAGCTCCCCTGGCAACAAGCTCAGGGGCCTCAGGATGATGTATGGGTGGAGTGATCATTGCGGGCGATCGCAGCGGTTCGGGCAAAACAACGGTAACGATGGCGCTACTCTCGACCCTGCGATCGCGCGGCACATCGGTGCAGGCATTCAAAGTCGGGCCAGACTATATTGACCCGATGTTTCACCGGGCGATTACTGGGCGTCCAGCCTACAATTTAGACCCCGTATTAACGTCCGAAACCTACGTTCAGCAATGCTTCCAGCAACATAGTGTTGCCACCGATTACGCCGTGGTCGAAGGGGTGATGGGGCTGTTTGATGGCGCCGGCGGCACTGACTGGGCCAGCACGGCCCATGTGGCGCGTCTGTTGAACTGTCCCGTGATTTTGGTAGTGGATTGTGCGCGACTGTCGCGATCGCTAGCGGCCATTGTCCACGGCTACCAAACGCTAGATGAGCGCCTCCATATTGCCGGGGTCGTGCTCAATCGAGTCGGCAGCGATCGCCATCTAGCGATGCTCAAAGCGGCGATCGCCCCGCTGCAAGTGCCCGTACTGGGCGTACTGCGGCGAGACGATGCGGTCACCCTCCCCGATCGCCACTTGGGCCTCGTACCGACGGATGAACTGGCCGATTTGCCCGAGCGGTTTGACCATCTCGCAACGCTGGGGCAACGCTGCTTTGACTGGCAAGCGTTGGACAAGATCTTGCCATCGGCAACGGCTTTGCCCAATACGACAATTGTGGAGACCTCGCAATCCCAACATACTCAACGAGCATCCACTAGCAAGATCCGGATCGGCATCGCCCGCGATCGCGCCTTCAACTTTTACTACGAAGACAATCTCAAAATTCTGACTCACCTGGGAGCAGAATTGGTGCCCTTTAGTCCTCTCACGGACGATACTTTGCCACCCGATCTGAGCGGGCTCTGGCTCGGCGGCGGCTTTCCAGAAATGTTTGCCGCCGAGCTGTCACACAATCAGCCGCTGCGCGCCGCGATCGCCCAGCAAGTTGCAGCGGGTCTGCCCACCTATGCCGAATGTGGCGGGCTGATGTATCTCTGTGAATCGCTAGTCGATTTTGCGGGGCAAGCCTGGCCGATGGTGGGAGCATTACCGACGACCACTACCATGACTGGCAAGCTGACGCTGGGCTATCGCCAAGTCACTACGCAGCAAACCAGCCCGCTCGTGGTGCCGGGTCAGCAATTTTGGGGCCACGAATTTCACCGCTCGGCGATCGCGCCGGTGCCGGTCGCGCCTCTATGTACCTTGAGCGCCTATCCCCTACTTGACGAAACCGCGCGCTCAGTAGGAACAGAAGGCTGGGGCAGCGCTTCCATCCATGCATCCTACGTGCATCTCCATTGGGGTGCCCAACCGACATTGCCCAAACGATTTATCGAACGGTGCGATCGCGATAGTTCGTGACCTCGTCGCCACAAGATCAGCCGTTCACAGACCCAGCCGATCAGGCAAGATAAGGGAACAGCCAGATCGGCTCATGGGATTGCTGCTCATGGCGTCTCAGAGCCGTCACCTCGCGGATTTTTATGCTGGAATTTCGGCCCATTAATCTCAGTAAACATCGCGATCGGTGTGTTGAATTCAGAGCCGATTCCTTCGTTTGCAGCTTTGGTGCAGCCGATCTGTTCTATGAAATGGATGGCGACGGCGTCGCGACGTATCTGCATTGGCTAGAGCAAAAAATGAAGACACTGCCGCACAGTTGTGTCCATGCCTGGCATGAAAATCAGATTATTGGACAAATTGAGATGGGGCGCTGGAAACACGATTTCCGCGTCGGTTATGTCCACTTATTTTATTTGATTCCAGAATTTCGGGGTCAAGGGTTGGGCCAACAGTTGGAGCAACACGCAGCGACTTTTCTCAGAGAGCTGGGTTGCCGTTCTGCCCGACTAAGCGTCAGCCCAACGAATCGAATGGCCCTGAGATTTTACCGAAGCAATGCCTGGGTTGATTTGGGACCACAGGAAGATGCACCTGAGGTGCATTGTTTTGAAAAGATCTACGTTTAAAGCTGACTTCTCAAGCGGCTTGAAACGACAATCAGGAGAGACTGGCTGAGCGCGATCGCGTTATGCATCCTCTGCCGGCAACTTAAGATGCAGAGCCCTCTGACCAGCATTATTCGGTTGATGTCGCCTACTTTGTGAGAATTATTAAATGAAAAAGCTGATCGATCTCAGCCATACCGTTGAAGATGGCCTCATCACCTATAAGGGATTGCCAGCCCCCATCATTTGCGATTACTTAAGTCGAGAAGACTCGAAAAAACACTATGCCGAAGGCACCACGTTTCAAATTGGCAAAATCGAGATGTGCTCAAATACCGGCACCTATCTAGATTCCCCATTTCATCGCTATGAAGATGGCAAAGATCTGTCTGAACTAACGCTGGAATCACTCGCGAGTCTTGAGGGCATCAAAGTGGTGATTGACGAAGATGTCAGCGCCATCGATAAAGAACATTTTCTGGATGTAGAAGTCCGTGATAGAGCGGTGCTGGTGCAAACCAACTGGTCGAGATATTGGAATACTGAGGAATACTACGAAGGTCATCCATTTCTCACCGAAGCCGCTGCCATATATCTGCGCGATCGCGGCGCTAAACTTGTCGGCATAGATGCGTACAACATTGATGATTCCAGTGGTAAAGAACGTCCGGTGCACTCGACACTATTAGGCGCAGAAATCCTCATCGTGGAACACATGTGCAATTTGCAGGCGGTGCCTGTGAGTGGCTTCAAGTTTTATGCCGTACCGGTCAAAGTGAAAGGCTTTGGCACCTTTCCGGTACGGGCATTTGCCGAGTTAGAGCCGTAAAAACTGGCATGCCCCAAACCTGCCAACAGCCTGGCTGATTGCGATCGCCACGGTGGGCGGAGGCTAACAGTCCGGAAAACTCAAATGACATCAGCGCCGGCATCTCAGGGGGGTGATTCACACCCACAAGACAGGTTGGTGCATAAGGGACAAGTTTCTTGCCATTTGTTGCGATTTGCCAGAGTGGTTGAGCTGAGGATTGTAGAGACACTTAATTCTGAATTGTAAGATGCGCTATGGCTTACCTAGCCAGTATTTCAGTCTTAGAGAAACAGATTCGGATTGGCGAGACGGTAATTCCAGTTAGATTTATGCTTCTAGCAGTCCTGTTCATGACAGCGATCATGATCTTCAACATTATCTATCTCAGACAATATCGAAAAATGATGTCTTATCTGAGAGAGCATCATCTAGATCTCTATGAGCAAGTTCGTCGCAAGCCTGATGTGGGAGTCTTTTATTCCAAGGCTCATAATAGTGCAAAGCCACTTGCTGAACTGGCTAAAAGCGCTCGGGGTATGGGGGATCGGCAACTCAGTAAAAGGCTGTCTGACTTTGTTCGATTCAGTCGTCGGCTAACCGCACTCGGTCTGATTTTTATTGTGGTGTTTATGCTTGCTTCGGTGGCGTTTATCTTGTCTCTAGCTTCGTTTGACTAGAAGATTTTCCAGAACATGTCACGCTTATTGGGTCAAAGCCCGAATGAATTGTCCTAACTCGGCGAAGAGGCCGCCCTTTTTCGGTCGAGTGGGGCTGGTGGCATCACCTGCTTGGGCTTCCTCATCCGCAAAGAGATTGGCCATTTCTTCGCCTGAGGGCTTCCGGGCAAACTCGCCCAACAGTTCGTAATCATCGTCCTCGGTTTCGCCCCAGACCTGCCACGGCCCCGGATAAATGCGAAGGAGCGTCGCACCCTCTAGCGGCTGTAGATAATAGCAAGATTCCAACGTGCTCAAAAAGCGATCGCGCAGCTGGCGGGCCGTGTAACCGATGCCGACGACGGCAATATCTTCGAGTTTGGGATTGAGCAGCACGACGTACTTGCCTGTGGCTTCATTGCACAGTGCCTCGACCTCATTCACCTCAACCGCAGAGGGCTCAATCACCAGGCAAGCCTCATCCTCCGGCTCTAAGCGCCCCTTAAACTCATTGATGCCGCGAATGCTAAAAGCCGGATCTTGCCAATCGCGACGGGCCAGGGCAGCGGCCCCGGCATCAGGAAAATACACCTTAAAACTCAACCCCAGCTCGGCTAACACGGGGTAAAACTGCTCGGCGATGGGCAGCGCCTTCAGTTCGGGAATGTTGAGATCAACCACAATGCGTGGAATGCCCGCCTCGATAGCGGCACGGGTGGCGGTTTTAGCCTGCTCGACGGCGGCTTCGATACTCCGGGGGACAGCAGTCATAGGGTTAACTTAGGGCAGCAGATTTAAGCAACGTGGGCAGGGGTCAAACGCGGTAGCGTGCGGTCTAAAACCTGACGCAATACCAGCGCCGTCCAGTCAATGTCGGCGGCGGTGGTGTGTCTGCCCAAAGTGAGGCGAATGCCGCAGAGAGCGGCCCGATCGCGATACCCCATCGCCTTCAAGATTGGGCTGGGACTCAGCTTACCACTATGGCAAGCCGACCCGGCGCTGATGCCAATGCCCGCCAAATTCATCTGGCGCACTAGCGTTTTGCCACTGACGGTATCGCCATCGGCGGCGGTGACGCAAAAGCTGGCGTGGTGCGGCAAGCGATCGCGGGGGTCGCCCGTGACTTCTAGACCAGGAATGGCGGTGACCTGGGCCAACAGGCGATCGCGTAGCTGAATCAGGCGCACCGTTTCAGAGGGCATCTCTTGCGCGGCGAGTTCAGCAGCGATACCAAAGCCAGCCAGATTCGGCAGCGATTGCGTGCCCGAGCGTAAGCCCCCCTCTTGGCCACCGCCACCGAGCAGCGGTAGCAGATCGACACCTGAATGCACGTACAGCGCTCCGGCTCCGGGTGGGCCATAAAGCTTGTGACTCGATAGCGACAGTAAATCAACCGGCAGCGTTTGCACATCTAGCGGTAACCGGCCCGCCACCTGCACCGCATCGGTGTGGAATAATACGCCGCGACGCCGGGCGATCGCCCCTAGTTCGGCGATGGGCTGCAGCGTCCCCACTTCACTCTGGCCGTAGATCACCGAGGCCAGCACCGTATTGGGTTGAATGGCCGCGGCTAACGCATCGGGACTGACCCGTCCCAGCTGATCCACCGGCAGCCAGGTCACGTCCCAGCCCTGAGTGGCTAAAAACCGCGCGGGCTCAGCGATCGCCGAATGCTCGACACTGGACACAATCAAATGCTGCGGGGTGCGATAGCGGCGCGCCACCCCCATGATGGCCAAATTATCAGCCTCGGTGCCCCCAGCCGTAAACACTAAGCGATCAGCCGCCGCATTCAGCAAGCTGGCAACCTGAGCCCGCGCCAGCTCTAACACAGTGGCCGACCGATTGCCCCACTCATGCAAACTCGATGGATTGCCCCACTGCCTGTGCAGGGCGGCCTGCATAGCCGCGATCGCCTCAGGTCGAGTCGGCGTGGTGGCGCTGTAATCCAGGTAGATTTGCATAACTTTACGGCGAGTCACCGGCTCAAAATTCCGGTTCGGTAGTCTTGATCCTAGCAGGGGGCGTTGTTCTTCGGGGTGTCCTAGCATTCGCGTTGGCGGATGCAACAATATATTCCGAATCTTTCTAAAATCCAGATGCTAGGATTTCGCTTGGGTTAATGAACATATCCCCTCAGCATCTTGGGTGAGACCTTGTTTAGGAGACGGGCAATGAAAACTTTGGCACTCGGACTGTTGTTGAGCGTTTGGCTCGCGTTTGGCAATGCCTCAGCCGCTTGGGCTCACGCCGTGCAGACCGACTACTTTGTCGATCTCTTTGCGGCGGAGCTAGCGCTAGAGTTTACGGCCAGCTTTAGTACCGGTGAGCCGATGGCTGAGGCCGCAGTGCTGGTGTATACGCCCGCCGATCGCGAGACGCCCTGGGCAACCAGCCAAACCGATGCAGCCGGTCACTACACGTTTAAGCCCGACCCAGAACAGGCCGGTGATTGGCGCATCGAATTTAAGCAGGGGGGCCATGAAGACATTCGTATCGTGCCGGTGGATGATCTGGGCATCGACTATCAAAACATCAGCCACGGCGGCAATCGCGATGTGCATTTCGGCGATCGCTTCCGTGAGGCCATTGCCCTCTTCTCCGCTGCGAGCATCGGTGCGTTTGCCATCGTCTTCCAGCGCAAACTGTTCAAAAGCTAAAAATAGCGAGTTGTTCAGCACAGCCTATCGCTGGCAATTTCGCATCAACGCGACAAATCCAGCTTGGACAAAATGCTTGTCGTAAGCCAGAGCTTCACTCATCCCAAGTTCTTGCATAATGTTAAAAAATGCACAGTCGGTTTGACTCCAGTCCTTGTCTCTTCGGTTTTGTACAAGTCAAAGGCTTGTTCAAACTGTTGGCTAGTTTGGGCGATGATCGTGACGTTCTTGAGCGAGCGCAAATCTGTGATGAGTTGAGCTGCCATATCTCGCAACAACACACCCCGCTTTGAAAAAGCGTTTAAGACCTCTGTTAGCACGACTTCATTCGTCAAAATATGTACCGGCTGTAAAGTCCTGGATAGATACGTTGCCTTGTAATGCAAGTCGTCATTAGAGCTTAAAAGTGCAACCCAGTACCCTGTGTCGGCAAACACAACTCTCACGTATCGTTCCTGGGTTGCTGATAGTAGTCAAAGTTTCGAGCTAAGTCTGTGGGCACCTTTTTCCATTCTTCATCGGGAACCATCGCTGATAGTTGAGCAGTTAGCTCCCAAATAGGCATTTCGTCAGAATCATATTCGAGATTGTCCAACCGAAAATTGACGGATGCAGTTTTAGTATGATCGGCAGGATACGTTTCGCTTTGACCAGCTGGAGGGAACGAATTGACTGTCGGCGAAGGGGGCTGTAGAGAAGCGGTCTGTTCCTGGTTAGATATTAGACCCGGTTCAATACCTGCTGATGGGACAGCCGGGTCGATCTCGATTGAATTGTCTGAGGTTGGCTCATAAACCCGATCTTGCTGGAGCAGATTTTCTGCCCCTTCAGAGGACGGTATCGATGCTGTAAACACACTCAATAGTCGCACAACTGCTTCTAGCTGGTGTTGAGGCAACTGGTCGAGTAGAGCAATAGCAGCTTGGCGCAAATTACTTGTCGGCATGCGATCGCCTACTCCCCACAGGGTCTAATCGTCATCACCTAGCTTAGGAGCAAAGAATGCCCTACCAACCTATTTTACAGGCACCCTAGATTGAAAGGTGGAGCCCGCACTGGCGAAGCTGACTAGCGAGATCGCCATCACCATGCGTAGACTCAGCTGCTCGCCTAACACCAAGAGCCCAACCACGGACGCCACCGCTGGTTCTAAACTCATCAACACGCCAAAAACTTTGACGGGCATCTGCCGCAGGGCCGCCATTTCGAGCGAATAGGGTAGGGCCGACGACAACACGGCCACCGCCAGCCCCAGCACTAAGACCGAGGGATGCAGCAGATTGGCACCCTCCGCGGCGATGCCAAAGGGCACGACCGCGATCGCCCCCACGGTCATCGCTAACGCCGTGCCTTCACTCCCCGGAAACACCCGAGCGACTCGATTAGCGAGCACAATATAAGCGGCCCAGCAGCTCCCTGCTAGCAGCGCCAACGTGACACCGATAGGATGCAGCGCCCCCCCTCCCACCGGTGCCAGTAGCAGCACGCCCGCCGCTGCCATGGCGACCCACAGCCAGTCTCGTCGGCGCTGTGAGTGAAACAGTGCTACCCCCAGCGGCCCCACAAACTCCAACGTCACCGCCGTGCCAATGGGAATGTAAGCGATCGCGTTGTAGAACAGCGTATTCATCAACCCCATTGTGAGCCCGAGCAGTGCCAAGCCCCCACAGTGACGCAGCGAATATTGGCGCCAGCGGGGCCGCACCAGGACTAGCAAAACCACTGCCCCCAGCCCTAATCGCAGGCTGACGACCCCGATCGGACTCACCTGGGCAAACAACCCTTTGGCGATCGCCGCCCCGAAGTGAATAGAGGCCATCGACAGCAAAACTAACCAAACTGGCGATCGCCAGGACGGCACCGGAGATGACTGTGACACAACAATTCCCAATGAAGTGGATAGATATTCTTGACGGTACCGCAGGGATGTCGTCGGCATCTAGCGATCCTGTCGATGCCCCCTATGCCTGCTTCTCATGCAGCGTGAACGGCGCTCGCCCTTAACCGAAATCTGTCGCCCCATGACGATGCCTTGTAAACTTATATAAAGCCAAGGCGCTGCGGCCGGTAGCGTCAACCTTTACGAGATTGCTTGCTATGTCTGTTGTGACCGCTGCCCCCGTTATCGACTGCACTTGGCCCTGGCAGGGGTTGCCGATTCGGTATCAAAAGGCGGGCACGACCGGCGCACCGATACTGCTGATTCATGGATTTGGCGCTTCGAGTGACCACTGGCGCAAAAACCTACCCGTGCTGGCGGCGACCAACCAGGTCTACGCGATCGACCTGATTGGCTTTGGTAAATCGGTGAAGCCCTCGCCCGGCGACCCCATCACCTACACGTTTGAAACCTGGGGCCAGCTGGTGGTAGATTTTTGCCGCGACGTAATTGGCGAACCGACATTTTTAGTCGGCAACTCCATCGGCTGCATTGTGGCAATGCAGGCAGCAGTGATGGCGCCAAAACAGGTGCGGGCGATCGCCATGCTCGATTGTTCTCTGCGACTGCTGCACGATCGCAAGCGCTCGACTCTGCCCTGGTATCGCGGTGCCCCAACACCGCTCTTTCAAGCCCTGCTGGGGATTCGTCCCCTGGGTCACTTCTTTTTCTCCCGTTTAGCCCGCCCGAACTTCATCCGCAATGTGCTGAAGCAAGCCTATGGTCGCGAAGAAGCGGTGACGGATGAGCTGGTCAACCTGTTGATCGAGCCTGCCAAAGATGAAGGCGCAGCCGACGTGTTTCTCGCCTTTGTCCGCTATTCGCAAGGGCCGATTGCTGAGGATCTATTGCCGCAACTGCAGTGCCCGGCGCTCTTTCTCTGGGGCGATGCCGACCCCTGGGAGCCGATTGAACTCGGTCGCGAATATGCTAACTATCCCACGGTGGAAGATTTCATTGTGCTCGAAGGCGTTGGCCACTGTCCGCAAGACGAAGCCCCGGAACTGGTGAATCCCCTGCTGCGAGACTGGGTCGCCAAACATTAACTCAATATTGGGTTATACCAATTCTCTGAAGCTGGACTACCGATCTGCCTTATTCCCTACGGGAAGGCTACGCCAACGACGCCGCTCAAGGAACGTCGGCTGAGCAGCGTCGTCAGCCCGACGGACAGGCCAGGCCAACACGCAGGGTCTCCGACTGGGAGAAAGCCGACTTGGATGTATAGCTGTAATTTGTAGAACTGGGATTAAATCTTGTCTATGATTTCAGCGATGCGTTGAGGATGGAGCCAGCCATGCTGGAATTGCAACAGGCAGGCAGGGCCGATGCCGATGAGCTGGTGCGCTTGTGGAGAGAGACCTTCACTGCGGCTTATGCCGACGTTCACAGCTCGAAAAATCTGCAGGCTTATAGCGCCGAGCACTATACCCCGGCGATCGCGGCAAACGTACTCTCAGATGAACAGGTCGTTTGCCTGCTTGCGCGTCGTCACGGTGAGCCCACAGGCTTCTACGTGCTGAAACATCACCCCTGTCCCATAGCGCTAGAGGGGGCCGCCTCGGAGTTAAAGCAACTCTATATTCTGGCGAGCGAGTACGGTACGGGGCTGGGTCGAACTCTGTTTGACCATGCGGCCCAAACTGCACGCAATGCCGCGAAAAAGTGGCTATGGCTTTGTGTCTCGGATATCAATTACCGAGCCCAAGCCTTTTACCAAAAGGTGGGTATGGAGCCTAAAGGGGTTGGCCCTACTCTCTACGTTGGCACCGATCGCCTCTCGTCAACCGTGATGGCCTGCCGCCTCTGAGAAAACACGATCAGAACTGACGACAGGATTGGCTTTGGTCTGTCACGCCATGAAGACTGATAATCATGACGGCTGATCTCTGACCGGAAAGATCGCTTCTAGATTGAGCGTGAACTCAGGCAAGATGTCTGCACCAGACAGGGTTCTGTCAAAGGGCAAGCGATCAACCGCAAATTCAGGTCGATAAATCTCAACGGTGCGGGTTTTAGGATCAATCAGCCACCCTAAGCGACAGCCATTGTCAAGATATTCCTCCATTTTTCGCCGCAGGTCTTCGAGCATGTCGGTTTTAGAAGCCAGCTCGATCACAAAATCTGGACAGAGGGGAGCAAACCCGCTTTGCTGTTCTGGCGTTAAGGCATTCCAGCGAGCCTGGGCTACCCAAGCCAGATCGGGTGAACGGATCGCTCCGTTGGGTAAGCGAAATCCGGTAGAGGAGTCGAAAACTTTGCCAGAGCGCTGCTGGCGATTCCACAGCCCCACCTCTACGTTTAGGTCCGAATTATAAGAGCCGCTTTCGCTACCGGTAGGTGGCATAACCAGCAATTCTCCGATCGCAGTGCGTTCGAGCCTGAGTTCAGGATTGGCCTCGACAAATGCGAGGAACTGTTCGTCAGTGACTCGCAAGCTTTTGGGAATGTGGAAAGGAATGGTAGTGGTCGCCATCGGCGTTGCAGAGTTGAAGGGGAATGGGTCTATTGTAAGGGCGCCAAATAGTTGTCTTGCGGCGAGTCTGCCGACCGGCTTGAGCAAACCGCTCGGGGTCTGCCGAGCGAGGGCAAAAGGGGGCATCGGTTTGACGTGATTGGATTAGAAGTACAGCAGCAGATTGAGGCCAGGAATGGTGCGGGAGAACGTCCACAGGAGCAATGTGACGTAGGCGAGCCCGATCGCCCATTGATACCACACCAAGGCCGTCACTAAGCCGGGCACATCGGCGTCGCGCAGCCGCAGGTCGTTAAAGCCAAACTTAAACCAGTTATTGAGGCTGAAGTCGTAATAGTTGAGCCAGTTGCGGCGCTTTTGCCAATCGATGGGGTAGAAGCGATCGCGATAAAACGGAAACTTCGGAATCACGGGCAGACGGGCAATGAGCAATCGTAGCTGGCGGGCACTGCCGTCTTCGACCAGGTAGCTGGTGTCGAGCTGGTCGTGAAAGCGGCCCTGACGAGAGAGCCCTGCCATCAGTCCGCTGGGCACAGGCAGCACCAACAGGGCGATCGCCAACGTGGCCAAACCGGGCGTATCGGCCAGTCGCCACAGCACCAACAATCCCAGACTGAGCAAGCCGCCAAAACTGCCCAACATCCACAGGGTTTCTGGGCGCGAGGGGATGATGGGGGTCGGCAGTCGGCGGCGGTAGCGATCAACGAACCAAAACAGCAGACTAGAGAGAGCGATCGCCAAAATTCCGACGCCCAGCGTCAGGCCGATGCTGGTGCCATAGTGACTCAGCAGCAGCAGCGCCGCCAAGGCTAACCAGCGTAAACCTAGCTGTAGCCGTTTCGAGAGTGAAACTGCCGAGCGAGCAATGACGCGATCGCGCACCTTGATGTAAGTGGATAAGTTGAAACCCGGTAAATCGAGGATGTCGGACGGATTGACGAAGGAGAGTTGCTGACGCTGATCGAGAATCGTCTGACTTTGCTCAGCGGAGAACCCAACGGTCTGTAGCCGCGATCGCGAGGCCGTATTGAGATTGAGACCCGTCAGCTGGCGCTGCAGCGATCGCAGCCGCAGTCGTTCCGTCATGTATTCAATTCGGTTGGCATCAGCCACCTGCTCTAATCGGCGAAAGTTGCGCACCAGATTGCGCAGCAGCGTCTCGTTACCTTCCAAACTGGGGACCGACAGCGCCCGCCCGATTTGCCCCGGACTGCCCAGCAGGCCGCCCTGCTCGGTATCAAAGTTCAGCCCCGCGACGTTGATGCGCGTCTGCGGCCCAAACGTCATATCGCCAAAGTCGAGCTGCCGCTCAATCATCGCCCCCCGCAGATTCATCGCCTGGCTGAGCCGACTCTGGCGAAAGCTGATGGGAGCCTCAAAGCGGGCTTCCGTTAAAAAGACATCCCCGCCAAAGACGCTGTTTAAGAACGAGCCATGGGCTTGCCACTGGGTTTGGCCAAAATCAACGTTCTTTTGAAAGGTAGTGCGGCTGAAGTTAGCCCCTTGCTGAAAGCGCGTTTGCTCGAATCCGGCACTTTGCGAAAACTCACTGCCCTGAAACGTCACCGGCCCTTGAAAGAGCGCTTGCCCCAAGCGCAAGCGGTCAAAAAAGAGACAGCCCCGCCAGCGCGCTGCCTGTTGAAACTGGCTCGCCACTAGCGTCACCGACTGACTAAAGCGACTGTCGCTAAAGTCAACGCTTTGCTCAAACTGTGCCCCCTGAGCGGCAACGGCTTCCAGAAAGAAGATGTCTGACGCGATGACGGCTCCCTCAAAGTGGGTCTGCGCCAGCGTCAGCCCACCCCGAAATAGATAAATACGCGCTGCCGTCGTTTGAGACTGCAGCAACAGCGATCGCGAGAGCTGACTTAGCTGAAACAGCCGCCGCCGATCCCGTTTGAGCTGTGACTGCTCCTGATCGCTCAACAGGGGAAAGAAGGCATCACCATACAGCGGTTCTCGCAGGCTCAGCCGCTGCAGGTCAAATTCGCCTTTCACAACAGCATGGCTCAGATCGAGGTTGAACACCGTATCGCCCCGCTGCAGCGTTGTTTGCAGCAGTCGATAAAAGCGATCGCCAAAGTCCCCATTCTCAGGACGTAAATCGAGCACCACGTCGCGTAGATCAAGGGTCAGCTTGCCGTCGCGCCTCACCGGCTGGTCAATCCGCGCCTGCAACGCAGAGATCGTCAATGGCGTCTGGGCTAAATCAGCAGCGCCTGCGATCGGCAAGGCCGCTAGCCATAGCCAACACCCCAACAGCACCGCCATCAGTACCCGCAACCCGCCAACCAAAACTTATCTGCCCGTGCAACGAGGTCAAGCGTAGCCTGTTTTATTCACCGTGCGATCGCCCTGATTGGCCTGCAGGTACGCGACACCATGGCAATCTGGCTTTGCCATTATCAAAGGTCATCTCGGAATCGTTCCATGAGGGCGGTCTTCGAAAATGAAGCTGCCGTTGCAAAGCCAGTGAGCACGCTCATCAAAACAGCGATCGTCCTGAACCAATGCTGTTTATTCAGGTATCGGTGGCAGTTCAAAAGAGCAAACATTTCCTAACGGCTCAGGGCAAGTGCGATCGCGAATGGGGTTGTCGATCAAGCTGAAGACAAGGAGGCCGTCAAGCGTTGCTAAGGACGATACATCGACAATTTGATTGGATTCGAGTTCCAAAAATTCTAACTGCCTTAAATTGCCTAAAGGGGCGATATCCACAATCCTGTTGTTACTCAAATGCAGTAGATATAGTTGAGACAATGTCGCTAAAGGCGATACATCGACAATTTGATTTCTTCTCAAGCTCAACTCGGTTAAATTAGTCAATCCAGATAGCGGTGAGACGTCGGCAATTTGATTGCTGTCGATACTGAGTCCTGCTAAATTGCTTAATCCGGCCAGCGGCAAGATGTCGGCAATTTGATTGCTGACCAAACTCAATTCGGTTAACTGCGTCAAATTAGTCAAGGGCGAGAGGTCTGTCACTTGGTTCTGTTGAAGGTTGAGACTGCTCAATTGGGTCAAGTCAGTCAGAGGCGACACATCAACCAACTCATTGGCACTCAGATTAAGACTGCTCAAGTGAGCCACACTGGTCAGCGGTGACAAATCGACAATGTTGCGATTCGAGAGGTCGAGCTTGCTTGAGTCTGTTAGCTTGGCCTCAGCCCGGCGGCAGCGCTGTGTTCCGACAACGTCTAAGATTGCTTCGACTGTATGCTGGGTCGCTGATGGTAGGCTGGCTCGGTTTTGGCACCATTGGGCAAAGGTCTCAAAAGTGTCGGGAGAAGCCTCGTTTTGCGACGGTGAAGATGTGCAGGCGATGTTCGTTAACACAATTGACAGTAAACCGATACCGATATAAACCGCTCGCTTCATAGCCAAGTCCTTGTCTACTTATGGTTTGTGAAGACTGCATTTTTTAGTTTCAAGCTTGAGACATCGCGTTTCGGGAAAAGCTTGATGACGTTGGATCACCATGCCGCTAACTGGGCTGGAATCAACAGGGCGATAGTAGGCTGGAATCTGACGCTATAGGCGACAGCCTCAAGCTATCTGAGGTGACGACGAGATCGCAATACCCCGGCATTCCCCACCAAGTTGGGTTAAAAAATACTCCAATGGCCCTCCTGATGAGGCTGAGTCCAATCAACCCGAAGATGGTAGAAAAGTGCCAAAATAGACCCGAATCAGGGTTATATGCTGGTGTCAGTTTTACCCCAAGTAAGATGTCTCTATTGATCAAGTGGCTGAGTTTGCTGACTGCCGCTGCTGTGGCTATTCCGGCTAGCCCGCGACCGACTGTGGCTCAAGGTTTAGCGGAGCGTGAGCGATCGCCTAGAGCCTTTCATAATATTGCAACCGCTCATCCCCAGACCTCACCGAGCGGGCCAGAGGCATCTCATGCGGGCTATCCGACTTCAAGTTTGGGGACCCGTCACTGGGGTCAGCAGCCGAATTGGGTCAGCGACCTGAGCCAGGCAGAGGCCGTTCGTTTGCGATCGCGCCGAGACGCGCTGGATCTGATCAAGGCCAGCCGACACAAAGAGTCCGTTCTAACCAAGACCCTACCGGTGACGGTGGCAGCGCCGCTGCCCGCCGCCCAAACGAAGCAGACGACCGACGATGGCGACGTCATTCTCGACGTGGCGGGCCGTCTGGAAAAGGGGGACGAGCTTCTTAATGACAACACGCTATACGACCGCTACACCTTTGAGGGTGAAGCCGGACAAGCCGTTGTGCTCACCTTGACCAGCGCCGATTTTGATACCTACTTGATTCTGCAAAATAGTGCGGGCGAAAACCTGTTTACTAACGACGATATTAATAACGCTGATACAAATTCAGCGATTGTGCTGGTGTTGCCCGAAACCAGCAGGTATCAGGTATTAGCCAATGCCCTGTATGAGGGCGAGGGGGGCAATTATCAGCTCAGCATTATTCCCACCCAGGCTGACAATCACAATATTCAAGCCTCGGCTGCCGGTCAGCTAATTACGCAGGGTGAGCACTTCGTTGAACAGGGCAATTATGCCGAGGCGATCGCCGCTTACGAGCAAGCTTTAGGTCTCTATCGGGAAATCGGTGATCAGTCGGAAGCAGCCGGGGCGCTCTATCTGATCGGCATCGCCTACTACGAACAAGGTCAATACGAAACGGGGCTCGACTATTTCAAACAATTTGTTGACAGTGATCAAGGTCCAGGGAGTTCGTCTGTATTAGGGTACGGATGGTATTTCGTCGGTTTAGGGCATTCGCAAATCCAGAATTATGAGGCGGCGATCGCGGCCCATGAAACGGCGATCGCTACGTTTGACGCACTGCCAGAGATCCCCGAAATGCAAGAGGCCAAGTTCATTGGTCGAGCGGTCTCGTCGAGTGGCATTTCAGACGTTTATTACCAACAAGGCGATAAGCTCAACGAACTGTTTTATACAGAACAAGCGATCGCGGCCCTGCGAGAACTGCCCCCTTCGCCCTACTTCATGACTGAATTAAACAGTCTCGCCATCTTGTTGGGCGAAGTAGGCCGGTATGAAGCCAGCCTCGCCGCCTTTGAAGAGACGATCACGCTGAGCCAGGAATTAACCGACCCCGATAGAGAACTGACCGCCCGAGTCGGTATCGGCCAACTGCAGCGCACCAAAGGCTACTTCGCAGAAGCGCTCACAACATTTCAAGCAGCGCTCGTATTAGCCCAGCAAGTTGAGGACTCGATGCAGACGCTGGAAGAGTCTTTAATCTTGGGCGAAATTGCCAACGTCTATAGCGATTTAGATGAGTATGAAACCAGCTTAGACTATTATCAACGAGCCTTTGACCAGGCAGAAATAGAGGGCAATTTCAACACGCAGATCGCTGTTTTAAATAACAGCAGCATTGTTTACAACATTTTGGGCGAGTATGAAAAAAGCCTGAGGTCAAGTCAAAATGCCTTGGCCCTCAGTCGAGACTATCAGACGGCTGAACCCGATCTAGGACTGATGTTTTTTGAGGCATCGGCCCTGCAGGGTATTGGCAGCACCTATGAAAATTTGGGGGATTATCCTCAAGCGCTGGAATATTATCAGCAAGCTGTCGACATTCATCATTTTTTGCAGACGACGATCGTCGGCCTCGACGCGACGGCGCAAAAGGCGGATGCGCTGAACGGCATGGGCATCGTCTATTTACAGATGGAAGAAGATGCTCAGGCCCTGGCGATCTTTGAACAAGCCTTAGAGATCATTCAAGGCTTAGAGCTGGCCGCTTCAGAAGCCGCTTTTTTACTGAATTTGGGCTTAGCCCACGACAATTTGAGCCAGTACGACCAAGCGCTATCGGCCTATGAGCAAAGCTTAGTCATTAATCGACGCCTGGGCTCGCCCAAATTAGAGGCCACCTCGCTGAATAATTTAGGGGTGCTCAACTTAAATCTAGAACGGTTTGATCAGGCGATTTCGTACTTAGAGCAGTCGTTGGTGGTTCGAGAACAGATTGGTGATCCCGTCGGTAAGGCCACGTCACTCTCTAATTTGGGCTGGGCCTTTGAAAATACCGACCGGCCAGAACTGGCGATTCTGTTTTATAAGCAATCCATTAATACGTTTGAGGAGATTCGCGGCAACCTGCAAGGGCTCGATCAGACCCTGCAAAATTCCTACACGGACTCGATCGCGAGCAGCTATCGTGACCTCGCCGATTTACTCCTACAAGAAGATCGCGTGCTAGAGGCCCAGCGGGTGCTGGATCTGCTGAAGGTGCAAGAGCTGAATGAGTATTTGAATAACGTGCGGGGCAATGCCCAAACAGCCAGTGGCATCGAATATTGGCAGCCAGAAGCCGAAATTTTGGCCCGCTACCAAGACTTGCAGGCCGATGCCATTACCCTGGGCCGCGAACTCGTTGAGCTGAATGTCTTGAAAACCGCAGGCGGCATCACCCCCGAAGAAGAAGCCCGACGGCTGCAGCTGACCGAACTGCAAAAAGAACTCACCCAACAGTTCAATGCTTTTGTGGACAGCGACGTCGTGCAGTCGGCGCTGGATCAGCTCAGCCGCCAAGAGCTACGCCAATCTCTCTCGCTCGAAGCGTTATCGGGCCTGCGGGATAATCTGGCCAACTTAGATGCGGTGCTGTTTTATCCGCTGATTCTGGAAGATCGCCTCGAACTCGTCATTACCACCCCCGATCAAGAACCGATTCACCGGACGGTTGAAGGGGTGGGTCGCGAAGATATCAACACCGCTGTGCAAGCGTTCCGCCAAGCGCTGGGCGACCCCGCTGCCGATGCCACGGGGCCAGCTCAACAGCTCTATCGTTGGTTGGTGGAACCGCTTGAAGCGGATCTCGCCGCCGCTGGGGTAGACACGATTCTCTACTCCCCGGATGGGGCCTTGCGCTATGTCCCCTTAGCGGCGCTGCATGATGGCGATCGCTGGCTGGTCGAACGGTTTCGCGTCAACAACATCACTGCCGAATCGCTGACGGAGATTGATACCGCCCCGCAGGCCACCCCGCGCGTCTTGGCGGGGGCCTTTGCCGATCAGTCAGTGGCCTATTCGGTGCGGGGGCAAAACTACCGGGGGCTCTGGTTTGCCGGTCAAGAGGTGGAACAACTGGCTGACATGCTCGGCAACATCACGCCCCTCTTTAATGACGGCTTCGATCGCGCCACTATTGAGGCGGAATTGGGGGGCGCGAACGTGCTGCATTTTGCCACCCATGCCGATTTTGTCCCCGGCGATCCGGAGGCGTCGTTTATTCTCTTTGGCAATGGCGACACGCTGACGCTCAAAGGCATTGAAGATCTGTCGCTGGCCAATATCGACCTGGTGGTGTTGAGCGCCTGCGAAACCGGGCTCGGCGGCTACGACAACAGCGGTGAGCAGATTTTGGGCCTGGGGTATCAGTTTCAGCGGCGCGGGGCCAAAGCGGTAGTGGCGTCGCTGTGGGTGGTGGATGATGGCGGCACACAGGCGTTGATGTCGGCCTTTTACAGTGCGTTAGAAACGGGACTGAGCAAGGCAGAAGCGCTACGGCAGGCGCAGTTGGCGATGCTGACGGGTGATTTTGAGACCTTGGGGGGCGATCGCGGCGGGCTAGGTGTGGTGAATACTCCCGGCGGCGAACAATTGCGCGCGGGTGCCCAGCTCACCCATCCCTACTACTGGGCACCGTTCATTTTGATTGGCAATGGTCTGTAATGGTCTCCAATCTGGAAACTAAGTCCTTTTTGCAAGCACTGCGCCTCCCGTGAGTGCCCGAAGCTCTTGCTGCTTCCCAGATTTATCTACCGACCTAAATGTATAAGTTGCGGCATAGAGCAACTATTCAGGTAGTCATCTCATCTTTGCCACTCACTTATATTGTTAAGCAGCCACTAATTAATGTCCTCATGAAGTTTTTCTGGGGAATTCTGAATAAGCTAGATATCGACCGAAAGCAGAATTAGGCATTGTCTAACTTGCTTGAGGCAGTTGCTGGAAAGTCTTCAGGTAAAGATATGGCTTATTTACTTTTTGTTGCATTAGTTTCACTGTCTATCTATGTTTTTATATTACGCAATAAGTTGGGTTTGTCGATAGGAAATTTCAGAGAATTAGAAAAACGATTTTCAGCATATAAAGAATCTATAGAGAAGCAAATTTCTAATCAAAAGAATGCTCTAGAGAGGCTAGTAAAATATCAACATATTGTCAACATTGAAGACGAAGCTAATCGTATTAAAGCAGAAGCTTTGAAGCTGAAGTCTTCTATACAAGCTGAGTATCAATCAAAGTTAAGCGAAGCTACTTCACTAAGTCAACTTGAAATTGATAAGGCCAGAAAGAAAGCAGAGAAAATACAAGAACAGGCGGAAGCTGAATTAGCAGAATCCAAGATTTTCTCTAAATCTGAAATTTCAAAAGTGAGAGACAAAGCGAAAGAAATATATGCCAAAGCAGAAGACAAGCTTTCTGAAGCACATGAGCTAGCCTATGAAATAGAAAAAACGGCAAAAATAAGAGCTGAAGAGATTGCAGGCTCAGCCTTAGATGCGAAGGAGAATGCCGAACAATTTGAAGCAGTAGAAAAGGCCATGCGAAATCTTATCAAGGGATACGGTGACGAGTACTTATCTCCTAACCGGCCAATTATAGAAAATTTAATGGAGGAATACGATTTCAAAGAAGCAGGTCAAAAGCTTTCTCAAACAAAAACACTTATAAAGTCTTTGCTAACAAACAACCAAGCAGCAGATTGTAGTTATGTGGAAGATTATCGAAGGAGGACAGCTATTGAATTTGTTCTCGATGCATTCAATGGAAAAGTTGATAGCATTATGTCTCAAGTGAAGCCTCACAATCACGACAAGTTAGAAGAGCAGATTATAGATGTTTACAACATTGTAAATCATAATGGAAAAGCATTTCGTGATGCGCATATCAGCAAAGCCTATTTGGATGCCACATTGGAACAGCTTAAATGGGCTACCATTGCTCAAAAAATAAAACAAGAGGATCGAGAAGAACAACGACGTATTAAAGAACAAATAAGAGAAGAAGAGAGAGCCAAGCGTGAATATGAAAAGGCTCGAAAAGATGCTGAAAAAGAAGAGCGTTTAATTCAACAAGCCATGAAAGACGCTGAAAGTAAGCTTTTGTCAGCAGCCGAAGAGGAACGCTCTAAATATGAAGCTGAGATTGCACAGCTTAGAAGTAACTTAGAAGAAGCTTATACAAAAGGAGAAAGAGCAATGTCTATGGCCCAACAAACCAAGCAAGGACATGTTTATATCATCTCGAATATAGGTTCTTTTGGAGAAGAAGTCTTTAAAGTAGGTCTTACTAGACGATTAGAACCTATGGATCGCGTAAAAGAATTAGGCGATGCCTCCGTTCCATTTGGATTTGATGTCCATGCAATGGTCTTTTCCTCTGATGCCCCTGCTTTGGAAAAGAAACTTCACGAGTTGCTCGAAAAAAATCGGGTGAATAAGATTAATCCTAGGAAGGAATTTTTCAGAGTTCCAGTGACTTCAATCAAGGCCATCGTTGAAGAATCCGGCTATAGCGTTCATTGGACCCTTAAGGCTGAAGCTGCTGAGTATCGTGAAACCTTAAGACTTGAGAAATATGGTCAAACAACTGAAGTCGTGTAGAAGGCATTAAACTAATTCAGCTCTAGTGGTGCGTTGAGCTAAAGCCGCGACATACCCTGCGCTCTGATTAAGCCATTTATGTGGTTGTTTTAGCTTTCCAGAACGCCCTCCGATCGCTGCAGCCAGATGCCGCGTAGCCCCGCCGCCTTCGCCCCTTCATAATCATCCGTCTGACTATCGCCCACATGCCAGGCATCACTGGGGTCACAACCATGCTTTTTCAAAGCAGCGGCAAAAATCTGCGGATCCGGCTTGGCCGCGCCGACTTCCGTCGAGATGGTGATGGTGGTGAAGAAATCAGCCAGCGCCAGCGAATCTAAAACGGTGTAAATGCGCGAGTCAAAATTCGAGATGATGCCCAGCTCAATGTCTTTGGCCCGCCAGCGCTCTAGCGAATGGTAAGCGTCGGGATAGACCACCCAGGGATCCGCCCCAGCAAAGTAGGCGTAGAGGTCCGCAAAAAAGGCGGCAAAATCGGTGAACTGATCTTTGATACCCACGTCGCCGAAGGTTTTTTCGGCGATCGCCTGCCACCAGGCATACTCTTGCGCCGGGATATGGGTCGTCTCCACACCGGGAAACGCCATCGGGTCAGCCGCCTGAAAATGCTTAAAGAAGGCATCATTCAACGCTTGGGGCTCCGCTTCGACACCGTGCCGCTGGGCCACCTCAGCATAGGCTTGACCGACCGAACCGACGACGCCAAATAACGTGCCGACGGCGTCAATAAAGATCACTTTAGGGGTTTGCATGCGATCGCTACACAGACAACAGGTCGCGCAGGGGTTGCTGAATCCAGTTCAGGCCCACGCGAATTTGATGATTTACCGTTGGCATGCGATACAGATAGGTCAACCGGCGGGCCACATGGGCCAGCGGCCCTTCTAATCGCAAGCCTAGGCCGCTTAGTGTAGCGTTTTCGATGCCCAGGGTCATCATTTCGCCCAAGTGCTGATAGCGGAAGGGCAGCAACGGGCGATCGCTGAGGGAGGCCCAGAGATTCCAGCCGACGTAGTCAGCTTGCTGCAGAGCGGACTGAGCCGTATTCGGCACCTGCTGACCCGAGGCGTCTTTGCAATCGGCCAGATCCCCCAGAGCAAAAATCTCGGGATGCCCCACCACCTGTAAAGAGGGCTCGACTTGAATCTGCTGACGCTCGTTGCGCGGCAAATCCAGCGACTGTAATAGCGGCACCACCCGCGTTCCCACCGTCCAGAGAACAATATCCACCGGCAGCTCATCGGCCTGTTCGCGGTAGTTGAGCGTCAGGGTATCGGCAGTGATAGCCTCCACCGAGGTTTCCAGATCCAGCCAGATCCCCCGCTCTGACAGCGCATCTCGCGCCGCCTTGCGGTTGAACTCAGCGGAGGTCAACAGAATGTCATCGGCGCGTTCTACCAGCCGCACCCGCCCGCGATCGCCCAGACGATCCGCCACTTTGCAGGCCAGCTCGACGCCGCTGTAGCCGCCGCCAATCACCGCCACGCGAACTTTGTCCACTTCGGAAGTTTCGAGTTCCCGCAGTCGCTCCTGCAGACGATGGGCATCTTCCACCGTGCGAAAGGGAATGGCATGCTCAGCCGCGCCTGACACCATATCCATCGGGGTTTCGCCCCCCAGCGCCAGCACCAGGCGATCATAGGCGAGCGTTTCGCCGGTGCCCAACTGCACCTGTTGAGCCGCCAAATCCGCGCTCTCGACGCTGGTTTGCACAAAGCGAATCTGCGTGCCCGCCAGCAGTTCGGCATAGGGCGGCGCGATTTCCCAGGTGGCCAACTCGCCGGTCACCAGTTCGTAGAGTAAGGGCGAAAAAAGGAAGCGATCGCGCTGGTCGATCAGCACAATTTCAGTCGGCTCGCTGACATTCTGCGGGAGCGAATTCAGCCGTAGGGCGGTGTAAAGCCCGCCGAAACCGCCGCCTAGTATACAAATCCGTTTTGCTGACTCAGTCATAACTGCCCGACGTGATTGCGTTCTCTCTTTAAGATAATGGCCTACCGTGAGGAAGGGGCAGATTTTCGCTGGGGATTCCCGCCTGCCTTGACCAGCCTGCCCATGGCCTGGTCGCGTCACGCAGTTCGTGCCCCCTGGAACGGCTCACCGGCTCACTCGACTGCCTGGATTATCGTCATCGACCACCATGTTCATCGTTGCCTATGCCTGCATTAGCTTGCCGTTAGACCCTGAGGTCGATGCCGCTAGCTTTGGACAGCCGATTGACCGTCTTTATATTGATCACTTCGACGAAATTGAGGGGCGCTCAGCACTAGCGCGTCTGCTGCAAGATTGTCAGCAGCAGCCCCCCGATCGCCTCTATGTCAGACAGGTGGGTGAGTTGGGCAATTCCCTCAGCGCCGTGCTGCAAACGATCCACCAGTTGGAGACACAGGGCGTGGCGATCAGGGCGATCGACGAGAGCTATGTCACCCCAGCTCTCGCTGCCGCTTCCCTCCCAGGTACCGCAGTAGAAGCCGATCCGGCGGCAGCCGAGCGCGATCGCACAGCCCAGCTGGCCGAAACTATCCTGGCGCAACATCGCAGCCAACAGTTACGCGCCGGTCATGCCCGCAACCGCGTCAATATTTTGCCGCCCCCTGGTCGCGCGCCCTACGGCTATCGGCGAGGTCGCTATCGCTATGCCCTCGATCGCGCCACGGCCCCGGCGGTGAAATCTTTTTTTGAGCACTTTATTCTCTACGGCTCGATTCGCGGGTCGGCCCGCCATTTAGAAAAAACCTACGGTAAACGAGTCTCGGCCTCGACGGCTCAACGCTGGTTGCTGCACCCGGTCTATCGCGGTGATTCACGCTATCAAGACGGTCGCGTGATTCGCGATACCCACACGGCCATAATTTCGCGAGAAGAAGCGGCCCAAGTCGATCGCCTGCTGCGCCGCAATCGCAAGCTACCGCCGAAGACCGTCAGTGCGCGGCGATCGCTAGCGGGGCTCGTTCAATGCCAAGCCTGCCAGAGCAAGCTCAAAGTGTCGCGGGTCACCCGACCCCGACAAACGCGAGAATATCTCTATCTGCGGCCCACGGCCTGCGATCGAGCAAAAAAGTGCCGCGCGATCGCCTTTGATGCGGTGCTGGCCCAGACGATTGACGCCATTTGCACCCAACTGCCGCAGGCTGTGGACAATTTGCCAACACCCCCGGTGGGGGCCATTAAGGCAGGTTTGGTCAGTCAGGTGGAGCACAAGCAGCAGGTACTCTCGCAGATTGCTGAGTTGCAGCAGCAGGGCATTTTGGATGAGGCCAGTGCTCAGCTCCGCACCTACACGCTGCAGGGCGAACTCTCAGGGCTGCAGCAAGAGCTATCGCAGCTGCCCCCCGAAAACCTCAAGCAAATCGCCCAAACCCTCTCTTCTCGGGAATTTTGGCAAGATCTTTCAGAGGTGGAAAGGCGGGTCTATCTGCGCGAATTTGTCCGCGCCGTGTGGATTGTCCGCGATCAAGAAGACTGGCAGGTGCAGGTGCAGTTTGTGTTTTAAACGGTGCGGTTCAGGTCATTGATATTGGATTAATTAAGGCACGGGAATCATATGGCGATCCTGCGTGAATCGTGAAAATTCTTGAGTCAGGCATCTTGTTTGTACGGGCATCTTGCCCGTTTGACCCGCATGAACCATTTGGATTGCTATAGGACTTTCAATCCTTAGAAATTTAGATTTCGTGGGCTCACCCAACCGGCACCAGGGGCGATCTCACCTAATCACTGACTGTTGAAAGCTTGAGAACAAGGAAACAAACAAAAATGCATCTCCTCAGTGAAGAAGAATTTCAACTCAGTGCACAGCCCATGATGCAAAAAGTATTTCGAGAAGACAGGGAATGGTATTTCCTCTTTAAAGATGAAATAGATACAAAGAGGATTCTGTACGAGCTTAACCTGTATACATCTCACGGATCTCGTCAAATGCTCCTTTCAGCATTGGTGGAGGCTGCAAAGAGCATAGATGATGAAGCTTGCTATCTCTCAGAAATGCATTTTGGCCCTAAAGAGAGAAAACATGCATGTATACCATTGTCAGAACTTCTTGAGGGATTCACAGCGACATCAGAAATGAGCGAAAAATTAATCACCAACAAACTAAATATCGATTCACCAATTTACTTTGTGATTTACTCAGAGCAGGGGAAATGGGGACTTTTCCCCTCATTCGAGCATTTTGGATTTCTGGGAGGTTCACCTGATTTTATGCACGTTATTGAAAGTAGAGTTCCAGGCCTAGAAGTCCAAACATATGAATTTCTTCAATATATTCAAGGCGAAAATACAAGCAGGGAAATTACAGCCCAGAGTAGGCCAAGGGTTAAATACTTACTTGAGCACATGTACGGTTCAATTAAAGCTGAAAGATTTCTACAAGAAACAGGCTGGTATTAAAAGGTGAAATCGCTGTGTTTACTTGAACGGAACGCTCTCGCCCCAGTAAATTTTTCTCTGTGGAAATTAAATTAACCTGCTCCCCCTACAGACCATCCTAGATCTGACAAATAAGCTTTGGGAAAATGGGAAACCAGGACGCAAACTTGGCGAAACGAGCGCGCAAACGTCGCTTAGTACATCACCTTAACGCCGTGGAACAAGATCACGGTGATGAAGAAATCAACCACAAATAGGCCGACCCAGGTCGTCACCACTGCCGAAGTGGCAGCGCGACCCAAACCTTTGCTGCAGGTGGTTGTGAGCCCCCAGGTGCAACCGGCCAGAGCAATCATCGCGCCGAAGATCACCGCTTTTAGCAGCACCGCAATTAGATCTATCGGCTCTAGCAAGGTCTGCACCGATTCTAAAAAGATGGGGCCTTGTACCTGATAGAAAAAGTTGGCCGCAAAGAGACCGCCGCCGACGCCAAACACCAGCCCCACGATTGTGAGTACCGGTAACATGACGCAGCAGGCGACCACCCGAGGCACCACCAAATAATCGATCGGGTCGGTGCGCAGCACCTTTAACGCATCCAGCTGTTCGGTGATTTTCATGCTGCCGATTTCCGAGGCAAAGGCAGAGCCGACCTGGCCCGCTAAAATCGCCGCCGTCAAAATCGGGGCCAACTCGCGACAAAAGCCCAGGGCAAAAGCGCCGCCCAACGCATGAATGGCGCCAAATCGCGTCATCTCGCGAGCCGTTTGAATCGAGAAAATCATGCCGGCAAACAAGTTAGTCATCAGCACGGGCGTCAGTGCGCCTGGCCCCGCCAGCACCATTTGCTCCATCACTCGGTTACGCCGCACCTTGCCGCGCAAAATCCGCATCAGCACCTGTCCGCCCAAAAACAGTCCCATCATGATGTGATAGGGGAAAGACGGTGTTTTGGGTATACCGTAGGGCGGCAGCGACACCCGCGCCTGACGGCGATCGCTGGCAGCATAGCTGTCAGGAGAACTCAACCGAAAAGGATTCAACATGGATGCACCGATTGCTTCATTTAGAGTGCCTGAGCTGAGCGCTATAACGACAGTTGCTGCCAATTACTTTAAGCGGACGCAAAAGTAACCGATCTTCTCCTCGCCGCTGCCCGCATGATCGCTATCCCAGAAATTCAGGAATCAGACACAGGCTGGCGGCAAGAGTGAGTCAAAAAATAGCATATTGTCGGTCTAACCTTTGATCACGCCCGCGATCACCGATTGGCTGCAACCATTGTTGACCAACGGCGGCGGCGGGTGACAATTGTTAACACATTAATAAGATCTGAAAAAGGTCGCCGGGGCTGGCGCGATCGCTGGTTCTCATCCTTCTCACACTCACAGCGCAGGCAGTCTCTGCAAGGTTGACTGACGGCTTACTCTGAGCTTAGTGCCCTGAGGCCTGCGAGATTGAGTCTCTAGCGAAAGAAAAAGTCGCCGCCCACTTTTTTCGGTTGCCTGAGTTGTGCAGCCCGTCGCGCTTTATGAGCTAGGGGCTGCAAGCTTCTTCCAGTAAGCGCTGTGGGACTTATAGCACTTCTCTGAAACTAGGCTACAGATCTTCCTTTCGACTCCGCTCAAGGAACGTCGACTGAGCAGAGTCGTCAGCCCGACGGGCAGGCCAGGCCAACCCGTAGTGTCTCCGACTGGGAGAAAGCCGACTTGTCTGTGTAGCTGTAATTCGTAGAACTGGGATTAGATGATGCGGGTTCCAGCATCCGAACAGGCTGTAGCAAAACAGTCGTCGCGCAAATCTGGCGATCGCTATTGCTAGCCGCTGAGCAAAAGTTTCGTGTTATGTACCGTGACCCCTAACCGGCCATCCCCCTAGGGGGGATGTTGGCACCGCACTCTGCGATACACAAAAAAAAGTTGCAGCCCGCGCTTTCAAACTGATGCCAGTTTGCTGCTCTTGATTAGTACAGAGAAGTCTGACATGGCAAAACAACGCCACCCATCCAGTCCTCCACAACAGCAGTAAAACGACCTTTCCAACGCTTCTGCCCCTTTGGCTATTGGATTCCCGAGCTACCGGCAAATCGCCTGTGAACTTGCGCTGCAGCCGCCTCGACTCGTTATCGCTAGAGACGCTAATACTCAAAGATTGGCCGCTTAACCCGTGGCTTATCAAAAAGTTTGGATAAGGGGTGGCAAAATACCAAAAAAGAAGTACATTTGAACTAATTTATAGTACATTTGTATTTAGTTGGTGATGCTTCCTTCACTCTGTCCGGTGTAGCCCATGAATTCCTCAGACCTCAGCTCCATTCGAGAACAGCTTTTGGCTCTGCAAAATGAATCCGCTGAAGCCGCAAATTTGCCTGCCCAAGAGTCGCCACCCCCCTCACCGAGTTTGCCATTGCCAGAGAACGAAACCGGTGACTGGCAAGCGGCTGGTCAGAGTGAAATGCTGCAGGCTTTGCGCCAGCGATCGCAATCACCGGCAGAGTCGCGATCGCCCGAGACGGTGGCAGCGGCAAGTCCGATTTCCCCCAGTATCAATGCCTATTTGCGACGCCTGCAAGCAGACGCTGAAACCATTAACGATCTCTACCGCCAGCAGCAGATTGCCATTCACAAATTTCAGCGCACGGTGAAAGGTCTAGATTTTGCGCTGCTAAAACAGTCCAATCAGGGCCGAATTCGGCTCGGACAGTTCTGTGAAATCCAAGACGCCGCCTTGACTAAAGTGCTGCAGGATGAAGCTGGTCGCTACGTTCTCACCGCCGTCGATCTTGATTTAGACACAGACCAGCGGCAGGCATCACAAACTGCTGCCGCCGTTCGCCTACGGGGACAGACGCCCCACACAGTCCCCGAGACCAACTTCGACTTTCGAAACCTGGTGGAAACGCCCTTAGCTCTGTGCGAGCGCGGCTGGCAAAAGCTGACCACAACATTAGCAGACCAGTCTCAACTGACGCCTTTGGATGTGTTGGTGTGGTGTGGCGGCGGCCTGATTGGCCGGCGGGCGCTAGAGCTGTCGCTGTCGGTGGTGCCGGGTCTGTGGCCCTGGCTGGTCGGCATCACCATGGCAGCAGTGGCTTTGGGGCTCTATCGTTGGCTCTTTGCGCCCCGTCGCGATGGGGTATTTATGGCGCGTCTATTTTTAGCGCTGGTGGGCTTGGCGATTGGGGGGCAGCTCTAGGCCGACCCGGCACCTGAACCGGCATCCTGGCTGCACACTGTGCCACCCACATCGGCGCAGAGAGCCGAACCCCGGCGATGGGCTGGCATGGGTTGCAAGCTGACTCACTACTGTTTAATCACAGCTTTTATTGCTCTAGGAGGACTGCAATGTTAAGTCAACCGTCGAAAAGTCCCAATGTTTCCCCCCTGAAGTCTTTGATCGCGGGTGGCGTCATTGTGACGGCAGCGCTCGTCCTGATCGATGTGCAAAATATGGGCGCTTGGCTAGCGCGATCGCCCACCCCGAGCGTGAACGACGATGCCTGCAAAGAGTTTGTGCAGACTGAGGCTACCCTATCGCGCCAGCAGTTGGCCGAACTACTGACCATTCCCGAGCGCGATAGTAAAGAGCGGGTGCGACAGGTGGTGGCTGAGCCCTATTGCCGCATGGCAGGGTTGTCGGTGCGAGCTGGCGTCGATGCCGAGCGCGAAGCCTACCCCCTCGAATTTGATCCCAAAACGCAGATCGTGATTTTGTACGAAGACAATGAATATGCTGGGTATCGCTTTAATTTTGAATAGATTAGAGCGTTGCCTGAGTCGGTCTCCGCACGTTGCCGGGGGGCGTCGGCCGCCTTGGCGGCAGCTCAGTTGTACTTGCTCGCTACTTTTGCTGCTGGGGTCAACCTTGACCAGCTGTCGCGACCAGGCCGTTGCGACCCCCCGCAGCGTCGCAATCGATCAGGCTTGGGAACTCAACCTCGGCAGCATGGTCGAAGGGTTTCGAGTCGTGGCGGGGTTGGGTGATGTCTCGATGCATTTGCGAGGGGCGGCAGTGAGGGCACCGTTTGACGGTGAGGTGCAGCTGGCTGCCGATGGTGACGACTGCATTTTTTTTTCCTCTCCCGAAGTCCCGGCCTATCTGTTTCGCTTCTGTGGCATCAACCGCCCTCGCATCGGTGAGGTCACCCAAGGTCAGTCGATGGGTCGCTCTAATTATCTGCACTTTGCGACAATGCGTCGCCAACCAGAGGGCACCTGGGCCATTGTGGAACCTTCGACCCACGTGCTGGAGCGATCGCTAGAGCGCTATTAATCGCTGACTGCTTGCCCTCTTGCCTATCGGTTCGTAGCTGACCATTGCCATCGTCATCGCCACTGTTTTTGATCGCTCGTTTGCTTACTCTATTTGCCCCTTAATCGTTGAGTCTTGCCATGTCTGCTAACAAAACTGCCCTCACCTTAAGCACCCTGGCGTTAACCCTAGGGTTTGGGACTGCTGTACAAGCAAAGGATGAGATCGCCCTTTCCTTTGCCTTGTCGCCGCAGGTGCAAGACGATGCGGTGACAGCACCCACGGAGGCCAGCGCGACGACATCCCCTGCTGCAGCCGCCCCGGCGACAGAACCAGCGGCGCCGACAGCAGTTGTTGCGGCGATCGCCGATGCCCCCTTGCCGGTCCCCCCCGGGGCTAAAAATCCCCCCATGTCAGGAGATACCACGTGGCCCGCCGGCGTTTATGGCGGCATCGATGCGCTGGCTTTAGGCAACAGCCCATCGGTGGAAGCTTTGCTACCGGCCCCGCCGCCGGCCCCCGCACCCCGGCCAACCCCGGCTGCCACTGCCGTGACGGCGGCACCGGTAGACACGTTAAACCTCTTTCCTCCCGCAGAAATCGATGATCTATTAGCCTTCAGCCTTGATCTCAAGCCTCGGCTGGGGGGGGATGCTGAAGTGCCGGTAGCAGCCGAGCCCGCAGTCAGTCTGGACACCCCGACGGTGGCGGTCGCTCACCCTCACCCCCAACCCTATTCTTGGGATAGCATTCAGAGTCTCTTTGATGGCGGCACTGACTCCCTGGTGGCGCGCGCTGTGGGCAGTGCCGAAGGCACGCGCACCCCAGAAGGCCACAAAAATCCGGCTTATTTTGGCCACACCGATCCGGGTAACCAGGTTTGGAACCTCGGCACTTTCTCTTATCAGCATGGAGCCAGCACGCCAGAAGAGGCCGATGCCAAACAGCTCAAAAGACTGCAACAGCAAACCCAACTTTTAAGTCAAAAGGCCCAAGAAAAGGGCCTCACGCTCTCCCCGGAAGAACTGCTCAACGGCATTGATCTGGCCAACCAGGCCCCGCTCGCCGCGTTAGATCGAGGGGGCTATATCGATTGGCTGCAGGAAGCGCAGGCCTTGGGAATGACTGGTGCAGAAGCAATCGTTTGGGCGCGAACGCGGTCGTTTATTGACCCCGATACGCAGCGGTGGAATGCTCCCGGACTGGGCAACAACATCTACAGCATTGCCCATGACCAAGAGCGCCGGGCGGATGCGATCGCTCGGGCGATGAAGGTGACGGGTTTTGTGGCTCCGATTGTCGTCAGTGCAGTGCCCATCCCAAGCTTAAAGAGCACCGCGCCACCTGAGCCCGCGATCGCCATCGACGTTGCGCTGAATTTTGAGTTTGAGGATTCGTTTATGCAGGCACCAAGCGCGATCGCCCAGCGCGAAGCGTTCCCTGCATCGGGATCAGCCTCAGCTCAAGCCGGCTCCCCCCCCGCACCCAAAGAACCGGCACAGCCAGAGCCGTTAACCCTTGCCGACGATTCACCATCTTCATCGCCGACAGCGGCACCGTCGGCAACCGCATTACCTTTAGCGGCAGTCGCACCAGCGACAGAAGATACCGCCAATTCTGAGAACTCCAGTCAAACACCTCTTGAGACTGCCGATGCGACAGTTCCAGAAGACGTGTCGGCGGTTTCTGGAAACGTCGAACCCCTACAATTTGCTGAGGACGCTGTATTAGAGGCCGCCATCGTACCGCCTGCGGCAGCAGAAGAGAGCGACGACGATGCTGCAGCTGCCGCAGACGTGGCAGAGATCGAGGATGAACTGCCTGACTTGCCCCCTGCCTGGCAGCCAGGGACAAGTCAGCCACTGGCCCAGGAGACGGACGCCGATGAGCAGGCTGCAATGGCTGATATTGCCTCGGCGATTGTCTCGCCAGAGTCTGAGGGAGACTCCACCGCTGATATTGCTGCTGCCTGGGCGCTCACGGGCACAGAACCGGAGTGGCTGTCAGGTACCGAGTCCGGTGAGGCGGCCAGTTCAGGATTTTCGCCCCCAGTCGTGATGGCACCCACACTTCAGTCGCCGCTAGAAAATTTCTCAGACCTGTTGGAGGCCGAAAAAGCAAACGCTGACCGGTCGAAATCTCAACCAATCAGCGCCCTTTCAGAGACCTTGAAATCTCTCGAAGATTTTCAGACAAACGAGCTGTAGGCGATCGCCTTAGCTCTAGAAAGGTACTTAAAAGTAGCCTTACCGACCGCAGGGATTTGGCACTGCCAAACCCTCACCAAAAGTTGTTTGTCCTAGGGAAATTATTTAAGCGCCGACCCCCTATTCACCCAGATCGCTAGCGTTAAAGATAAAAGGCACGCTAGACGACTTGCCGCCGCCGGTGACCAACACCTTAGGCATTTGCGCTCCGCCCGCTTTCCAGGCTTCGATCGCTTCTTTCTGCAGCACCAGTTCGCCCCCCTGAGCTTTCAACGTTTCTGCTAAGAGACGCTGGGCTTCAGCGCGACCTTTGGCCCGGTTGATTTCGGCTTGTGCTTCTTGCTCGGCTTCCTGAGCCACATACACAGCTCGCCGCGCTCGCTGTTCAGCAATTTGCTTTTCCTCAACCGCTTTCGCAAACTCGGGCGAAAACTCTAGATCGACCACACTGGTATCCAAAACGATGATGCCGTATTTGGCCAAGCGCTCGTCTAGCGCTTCGTCAAAGTCGTTCTTCAGATTTTCGCGTTTGGTAATGGCTTCTTCGACGGTGCGTCTTGCTGCCGCAATTTTGAACGACTCTTGAGTCTGAGGCGCAATGATTTTAGACACGATGTTTTCGAGGGTGCCTTGAGTGCGACGAATGGTCACGACTTCACTCGGATCTAAGCGAAAGTTGATGGCAAATCGTGCCGACAAATCCTGCAAGTCTTTGGTCGAGCTTTGCGCCGGGACTTCAAATTTTTGTACCGTGACGTCATAAACATCCACCGCTGAAACGACGGGTGGTTTGAAGTGCACCCCCTCTAAAAGCTCGCCCGTTTGAGCTTTTCCTAAAATGCTCAGCACCCCCGCCTGCCCCGGATTGATAATGACAAAGCTGCTAGAGGCGACTACAAACACGGCCAGCGCCACAAACGCCAGCGCGATCGGCTGCCAACCGAGAGATTGAGATTTCAAAAGAGTCTCCTTAAAAATTGCGATAAACCTTAGCCCTATTGTAGAGAGCCCGCTGCCACCTCACTCCCAGTCATAAGGTTTCCTCAAGCTATATCAGACCCACCGCTGACCTAAAACCGCGATCACGCTCTAGTCCTGATTTCGGGTCGCTGCGATTCCTGCAGCGGTCAGCTTTGCGAACGCCCTGACAAAGCCGTAGAAGCTGCACTTGCCCCGCTCACCAAACCATCATCGCTGGCCGAGCCATCCGCTGATTGAGGCCGATATGGCTTTAGCAAACTGCGATCAAGTCGAGACACTCCACATCGTTGAAGCCTTTACTTGACGAGGATCTCGCTTCCGATTTCCGATTTTTCAACCCCGCTCGCTTGTCCCCAGCCCCGTCGCTCTCTTGCCCCCTCGCTCCCCTACCCAATCAGCAGCTCAAACAGTCCTTCATCAATTTCATAGCCCAGCATTTGGGTCATAAACTTCAGCCGAGTGATTTGATTGCTCTGTTGCTGCTGCAACCATTGCGCCACCACAAAAATCTTGTTCATCACAAAGATTTCCAACGCTTCTGGGTTGTAGCGAATACCATCTTTCGGGCTAAATTGGTGCGGCACCAGCATGGCTGCATAGCGCCCCAGTTCCCCAGCCTCCCAGTCCAGCACAAAGGGCAGCCAGGGATATTGGGCATCGAGTCGAATGAACCACAGGCGAACTTCGGGAATTTCTGAGAGTTCCCTCGGGTCAGCCGGGTCACGGGGAAAATCGATTTCGAAGCTGAGCTTCACTTCCGGATCGAGAATCTTGCCCGGCTCGATTAGCGGGTCGATCGCCGCCTCGGCGGTCGTGATATCTAACTGAGTCAACATAGCTGCTGTGAGCTTGAGGGTCTGAGCCATGGGCGATCGCATCCAATGTCGTTGCTTCCATTCTGCCAGCAACGCCGCCCAGTCAGACAGACCATGCCATGATAGGAAAGTTTGTCGCTACCCATGAGGAGCGATCGCCGTCTATTTGAACTGCGCTGCTTATGTCTACGTCACCCCTGCGAGTTTGCATCACCCTCGGCACTCGCCCCGAAGCGATTAAACTCGCCCCGGTGATTCAAGCATTCCGACAGTCTGCTGATTTTGCCACCCATGTGGTGCTCACCGGGCAGCATCGTGAGATGGTGGCTCAAGTGATGCAGCTCTTTCAACTCGCAGCAGATGCCGACCTCGACATCATGCAGCCCAAGCAAAGCCTGACGGATATTACCTGCCGCAGCCTGCAGGGGTTAGAGCAATACTTTCAACAGCTACAGCCCGATCTCGTGATTGTGCAGGGCGACACCACGACCGCCTTTTCAGCGGCGCTGGCGGCGTTTTATCAAAAAATTCCTGTCGGCCATGTCGAAGCGGGACTGCGCACCGATGACCTCCTCAATCCTTTTCCAGAAGAGGCCAATCGCCGCCTGGTGTCACAAATTACGCGCCTTCATTTCGCCCCGACTGACACTGCCGTGGGTCATCTCGCCAAGTCTGGCGTGGTGGGGGAAGTCCATCAAACGGGCAACACGGTGATTGATGCGCTGCTGACGGTGGCGGCACAAAATCCGCCTTGTGAAATTGACGGGCTCGATTGGCAAACCTCGCGAGTGCTGCTCTCGACCGTACACCGTCGCGAAAACTGGGGCACACCGCTACAAGACATTGCTCAAGGCTTTCTCAAAATCTTGGCGGCCTGTCCCGATACCGCGTTGCTGCTGCCCTTGCACCGCAACCCTACCGTGCGTGAACCGCTGACTGCCGCACTGGGCGAGCACCCGCGCGTGTTTCTCACAGAACCGTTGGACTATGGCCAGCTGGTTGGGGCAATGCAGCGCTGCACCTTGCTGCTGACTGATTCGGGCGGTTTGCAAGAGGAGGCTCCCGGCCTGGGTAAACCGGTATTAGTGCTGCGCGAAACGACGGAAAGACCCGAAGCGATCGCTTCGGGCACGGCAAAACTCGTCGGGACTGATGCGACCGCGATCGCTGAGGCAGCCCTGACCCTGCTTAACTCTCAGGCAGCTTATGACCAGATGGCTAAGGCGGTAAATCCTTTTGGCGATGGGCGATCGGCTCAACGCATTGTCGATATTGTGCGGCAGTATTTCGCGACGGTTTGATCAACGAAGCACGCAAAAGTGGCTATTCAGGAGTCCAGCCCTTTGAACGGTGTTGGAAGCGCAGCCCTGTATGGGAGCAATTGGGACTTTCGCACGTTTGTAGAGCAGTTGTGAAAGCTCCAACATTTCGAGAGTTGACCGGATGGGGGCGATCGCCTCAGTCTCGAATATTCTCAATCCTCTCTGTGCGAGGGCCAATAAGAACAGCTCAACTCGACAACATGCGCTGTAGATTTCACCCTCACTGAGATCGTTTCATCAGATATTTTAAATCCTTGGAATTGACGGGGGCAAGTCTACCTATTTCATGGATTTAGGGAGGTACAGTCATTCTAATCATCAGCTACATTTTCTTTTTCAGAATCTCTGACAAAAATAATTTATTCAAATTTGATGAGTCTAGAAGCATCATTGACCCAAAAAATATCATTTTCAGATCAAGTAAGAATCTATAGAAAAAGTCTAAAAGTGACTCATTTTGTAGCTCAGACAGCAAATTATCTATAGCCACTGTCAAGAAGGGTGGACGAAATTTTCCGCGCGATGCTTACTCATGCCCGTCAACTCCCTCAGCTCACCTCCCAGCCACTTCGACGCCTATACTGAGCGGGTTTGATGGCCATCCTGGCCGTTCCTGAGCGGTCTAGTTGAGGAGCCGCAAACAGGTTGGGTTGGGGCAGGCTAGGAAGCCTACCCAACGGGTTTTCTTTTTCGATCAGGTCGTCTAAAAATCGGGATCAACCTTCCCCAAGATCCAGACACCGCGCTTTTTTTCGTTCACCCCTGTCAAGAGAAGCCGATAGAAGTCAAAATTAAACCCTGCTATTCTTGAAGTAGTCAAAGGCAAAATGTCTCAGGATGATTTGATACTCTTCGTTTGAAAAATATCAGGGATACCAGGTCATGAAACCTAACTTTCTCGTACCGCTTGGCAGCTTTTATTTAGTGACGAGTGCATTGGTTTGGGCGAGTCCGGTCAAGGCTCAAGGCATTTGCTACATGGTGAAGCCGAGTGGTCAGGTCGTCAATTTGGTCGATATTTGTGGGGTCAGTAGCCAGCCGAACGGAGTGCAACCTCAGAGTCCCCTGCCTGATGAAGATATGGTTGAGGAGGCAGTAGAGTCAGAGGCTCCCAGAAGAGACAGAATTATTATTGTCGAGCCAGATTCTTCTGATGATGCGACGCCAGGAGAGACTACTGATTCTGAACCGTCCACGGCTGAGTCTTCTCCCACCGAAGCCAGCCCGGCAGAGAGTTCAGGCCCTACCGTGCCTAATGCCAGAGAAGAAATTCTGGATAGCCTCGACGGTCAAGATGCCGTTGAGTAAAGCTGACCAGATTCTGCGTAGACGATGCTAATAGAACCTGAGGTTTTTGGCGATCGCACCCCTGCGACCAATAAACCCAATGGAGTGCCGATTTGCCCAGCAACAAATGGGTGAGAGTGGTGTGCAGAGGATTTTTAAACCGATGAGCATGCTATGGAGAATGCATGGCAGTCGCTAACCTCGTTCACTACGATCATGCTGACTCGGCAACGTTAAGCGATCGAAAAACTGGGTCAAAAAGCAGCAAATCATAGAGCACTGCTAACTGAACACCACAGCTGTGAGGCTGCGAGCTAACCATGTACCAGGTTGGTTGAATTGTATCAATCAAGGGACAGTTCGGCGATCGCTCATGCCCTCTTGAAATCATCTGACTTCTACTGAACAAACCTTCTGGGCAAGGGGGTTAACGCCATACTCCCAGAGGTAATGTTTAGGGCGAAATTCTGCCAGCGTCGCGATGCCAGCAGTATAGGAAGGCGATCGTCGTTAATAAAATTGGCGAGGGGCTCACGCGACCGGAAGTTTTTGTCAGGATATGACTGTGACTGTTTTTCTGTCAGCAAAGGTTAACCCTGATGCCGAGATTGAACCCAACTCGTCGCCAATTTCTCTATGGCGGGATCGCTATTGCTAGCGGTGTCATCAGCGGTGATGGCTGTAGCCGCCAGGAAGCGCCACCCCAAGCGATCGCGCCCGCCGTCGATCATCCATTAGCCGCCAGTCCAGCAGCGGTTGAAGATTTCTCACTGTCGATGCCAACGCGGGTATTGGGGCGATCGCAGCTCACGATGCCGGTGCTGGGGTTGGGCGGTTCGGCGTCTCCGTTGTCTCGCCCTGGTCAAGCAGCTGAAGCGATCGCCCTGATTGAGCAGGCCTATGCTGGCGGCATTCGCTATTTTGATACCGCTGCCAACTATGGGCCGAGTGAAGAATGCCTGGGCCGAGTCCTTCCAGCGGTGCGCTCGGAGGTGATGATTGGCACCAAAACTAGCCGCCGCGATCGCGATAGTGCCTGGCGAGAGTTGGAGCGATCGCTGCAACGACTTCAAACGGATTACATTGACCTATGGCAGTTTCACGCCATCACCTACGACTGGGATGTCGACACACTGCTGGATGAGCAACAAGGCGCTATTAAAGCGGCGGAAGAGGCAAAAGAGCAGGGGATTATTCGGGCGATCGGCGTCACGGGCCACAACAATCCCGACATTTTTGTCAAAGCGCTGAACCGTTATCCGTTTGATACGGCCCTTATTCCCATCAACGCGGCCGATCGCCATACGGCACGACCATTTATCGATCATGTGTTGCCCGTTGCCCAACGGCACAACACCGGCATTATCGGCATGAAGGTGCCTGCCTATGGGAAGCTGCTAAAGCCAGGAATTCTATCGGGGATGTCGGAGGCGTTGGGCTATGCGCTGTCGCAACCCCAGGTACAGTGCTGCATTGTGGCAGCCGATACCCCTGAGCAGTTGACGGAAAATTTGAATGCGGCCCGAGCATTTCAGACGTTGTCGGGGGAGCAGTTGACCGCGATCGAGCAGCGCACCGCACAAGTCTGGCAAGAAGCGAGCTTCTTTCGCCGTTGGTCTTAGAAGAGGATGGGGCGATCGCTCAACCTTCCTCAAAATCCTCTGGTTTCACAGGCTCCTGAGCTGTGTACCGAACGAAAAGGATAAATACCACCTCGTCTCTAATAGTGAAAAGGATACGAAAAGCACTTCTGCCTTTGCCATAAAGAAGTTGGCGCAATTCATCAGCAAATACTTCATTCTCAAAAGCGAACGAACAGCGTCTTGGTTTTTCCTGAAGGGTCGAAATTGTGTTCATCAAGCCGCGAAACCAGCGATCGACGAAAACTTGGTTGCGCTCCCGGTAAAAGAGATAGGACTGCTCAATCTGTTGTTCAGCAATGGACGTAATCTCAACTCGAAATGTCATACTTTTGCTGCATCTCTTGAGCAAAGTCTTCAACTGGGCGAGTTTGTCCAACGTTTACCTCATCTAATCCTTGCTGAATGTCAGTGAGAGCTTGGTCTTGTTCACCACTCAAGTATTGAGTGAATCTATACAAGGATTTACTACAGCGTATCTGTATCTCAATTTCTTCTTTCGCTGATTCATTGACATGCACAAGTAAGCTTTCTAAATCATGGATTAAGGAGAGCTCAGACAGAGTAATTTCGACAGATCCCAAGTGAATTGACTCCCCTAGGAACTCTCCCCCGTAGTCGTGATAGCCAAAAACAGGATTGGCTTTCTTTGCAGAGTCCCAGTTATTCAAAAGCTCAATTGCTTTTTCTCGATCGTATCTAAGTGTTAACTTGCTACTTCCTCTTATATGGAATCCTTTCGTAACAGCCTCAAAAATTTCTTGTGCTGTTTCGAAATCATCAATATTAATTTCTTCTGGAACTCTAAGATTCAAACCCAACCGCTTATTTATAACGACTAGCCAAATCGCAAATTGATGTATGCACTCCAACCTATCTATAGACTCAAAACTTTCCTTTGGCTGGGAGACTTCAGCTTCAAAGATTGGGATATTCAATTCAAGAGAAGACATCCTCACCTTATGCATTTTAAGCGTAGCCAAACGAAATTCAATCAGCTTCTTAGCTTGTATCAGCTCGATTTTTGAGAAATCAATATTATCAACAACAAAACTAGAGTTATGACTGTCCTTGACTACGAGATTGATACTCACTGGAATAACAGCGCTGCTCAAAGAAAACTCCACTTCTTTTGTTCCAGCTCTAATAACTTTTAGCTTTGCATAACTGATCTCATAAAGAGTATCATTACCATCAAATATTTCAAGCTTGACCGGGATATCAGTATTCGGAAGATTTTTAGACAGATGAAACTCTGTTAGCGTAGGAGATGGCCCAACAAACTTGGGCATCTCGAATTGCCAGTTCCATTCAAACTCTCCTTCTTCGAATGAAGCTTGATGACCTTCTTCAACAAGGCTCTTGAATTTCCGAAGTCCTCTTTGACCTGATTCTGTGTCAGGAAAAGCAAGCTTAGAAAAGCTGACAGGATTGCCTAGCGTTGTTGCGCTAACTATTATAGTTGGCGGATTGGGAGGATTGTTTAGCAGTTGAAAAGATAGTCCAGGGTTCCTCCCCGAAGCTTCATTTAGTAAGTCATCAATATCTTCAATGGGGTTAGAGCTGAGAAGACTTTTGATTTCTTCAAGTTGTCGATTCGTGTGAAGAGCTTGAGCTTGAGTCTCTATTTGTTGTTTGCTAATTCTGTCAAGAACCCTTTCTTGTGCATTACCTTGTTCTTTAATATGTTCTAGCCCGCTCAGGGTTTCTGTTTGTCTTGACAGAGTCTCAGAGGTGAAATAAGTTATAAAATTTTTGTGTTGGCTTATTTCCGCGACGATCTGTTCACTAAAGGACTTGATTAATCGGTCATAAAGCGTTTGTTCATCAATACCAAAATCCCGCATCTCAGTGGAACTAAGTTGCTTGAGATAGTTTTCAAGTGCCGAAGAGGATAAATCTTGGCTCACCAGCATATCTGGAGTGATTTCAGCATTTGCGAGAACTTGTGCAAATGCCACTTTTACTGAAAATACCCCTCCTTGATCAAGATTTATCCCTTCTGCCTCAAAAAGAGACTTAGTTTGATCAAAGATTCGGCGAGCGAGGTCTTCCACTATCTTCTTTTCTGATTGAGAGTAAGGCTCAATTTTTTCATTGATACTGTCAATGATTTCTCCACCAGTTGTCTCAAGGAATATATTCTCACCTGAGAGACTTGCGAGAATAGTTTTACCTATTGAAGGGCCAAGTATTTTGATCAAAAGAGTCAATGCAACGTTTTCAGACAACATGGGATGATGATTTTCTTAAACATCATTTTCTCAAAGGTAGCATTTGCAATAAATCCAAGCCGCCCGGACAGAACGGCTATCTCTAGCTTGCAGCTAGCCAACGTTCAAAGGAACGCCGACTTTCCCCACTTGGTTTGCCTGCTAGCAATCCCTCAATACCGATATGCTCATCAAGAGACGGCCATTCGATCGCAAAGCCATCTCCTAAAAGCTGCCAATCCTGGCGCTCTTCATCGCTGGCGTGTTGCAGACGGGGGTACCAAAACAGCGGCACTAGCAAACTGCGCCCATCTACTAAATCGACAATCAGTTTTTCATGGGTGACTTGAATCTGGGTTGCAAGGGGTTCTGCTTCAAGCGTCAAGGTAGTCATGCCAAGCCTCCAACAAAGTCTGCTCGTGTTCCGCCAATAGCCGAGTAATATCGTTGAGTTCTGGAGCTTTGACGCCTCGATTTTTCGCTAGTGAAACAGGACTGAGCCAAAATTTTGCCGACTGGCGATCGCGCTAGACAGCCTGTATAGTCAGAGCCGCCAATAGATTAGAACAGAATAGATCGACGCCATTACTATAATCCCTGCTCAATTTGGCTAAACTTCAGGTAATAGCCTCAGCTGTTTTCCACAATCCCATGGCAGATCAACCGACTGGCCTCCCCATTCAAGAATCGCTCATCAATGATTCTCAGACCCTCGCCCGGGAACTTCAGATCTCCTGGAGTCGATTGGTCACATTGGCATTGCAAGACTTTATTCGGCGATACCGAAAACGGCCCGATCTGGTTGCCGAGATCAACGCCGCCTATGCGGACGACTGGGATGAAGATGAGAGCCGCTTGCTCCAGACGATGCGGACTAGTCACCGCAATTTAGTTGAAGGGGAATGGTAGTCCAGCAAGGCGATATTTATTGGGTTGATTTAGGCGATCCCATCGGTTCAGCCCCCGGCTATCGGCATCCCCATGTCGTCATTCAAAACAACGACTTCAATAACAGCAACATCCGGACGGTTGTTGTTTGTGCGCTTACTTCCAATCTCAAACGTGCCAAAGCGCCCGGCAATGTCTTGCTGAATCAGGGTGAAGCCAATCTGGCTAAGCCTAGCGTCGTTAACATTTCTCAAGTATTCACGGTCGATCGCAGTCAACTGAATGAAAAGATCGGCACCTTGTCACCACAACGAGTTCGCCAAATTCTGGACGGCCTTTACTTATTGTTAGAACCTACTCACTACGAGGGATAGGCAAAGTCATCCCTATGGACTCGATGCCTGCTAGTAAGCCAAAGCAGAGACTCGTCTAGAATGCTTGCCAGCTAAACGTTCAAAGTTGGCAGGAATGTCATACTAAGGGATGTTCGCCCCCACGCTGCCCCTTGCCCATGACGGCTTCCACCGACTTTCTCGTTAAGCTCAATCCTTCCCAACGTGCTGCCGTTGAGCACTTCTGTGGCCCCCTGCTGGTGGTGGCTGGAGCCGGATCGGGCAAAACCCGCGCCCTCACCTTCCGCATTGCCAACCTAGTGCTCAACCACCGCGTTGACCCCGAAAACATTTTGGCGGTGACCTTTACCAATAAAGCCGCCAAAGAGATGAAAGAGCGGATTGAGGTGCTGTTTGCCGAGCAGGAAGCGGAAGCGAAGCATGGCAAGTCGCTGTCGACACTGCCGCAATACGAGCAAACCAAGCTCAAATCGCACGTTTACAAAAACGTCACCAAATTTCTGTGGATTGGCACCTTCCATGCCTTGTGCTCGCGCATTTTGCGATTTGACATTGAGAAGTACCAGCACCCCGACGGCTATACGTGGAAAAAGACCTTCTCGATTTTTGATGAATCCGACGCTCAGAGCCTGGTGAAGACCATTGTCACCAAGCAGATGAACTTGGATGATAAAAAGTTCAATCCGCGATCGGTGCGCTACGCCATCAGCAATGCGAAGAACCAAAACTTCACCCCAGCAGAGCTAGAGAAAGATCAGCCCAACTACCGGGGCAAGATTATCGCCGAGGTGTATCGCCACTACGAAAAAGCCCTGGCTGAGAACAATGCCCTCGACTTTGACGACCTGATTCTCATCCCCGTCAAGCTGTTTCAACAAAATGAATCAGTGCTGGGCTATTGGCACCATCGCTTTCGCCACATTCTGGTGGACGAGTACCAAGACACCAACCGCACCCAGTACGATCTGATTCGCCTGCTCACCACCAATGGCGAATCGATGGAGCGCTTCAACGACTGGCGCAACCGCTCCACCTTTGTCGTGGGCGACGCCGACCAGAGCATCTATTCTTTCCGGGCGGCTGATTTCACCATTTTGATGAACTTTCAGGATGACTTTGGCGACAGTCTGCCCGACGACGACACTCGCACCATGATCAAACTGGAGGAAAACTACCGCTCAACCTCCAACATTTTGGATGTGGCGAATCACATTATTGAGAACAACACTGAGCGCATCGATAAGGTGTTGCGGGCGACGCGAGGCGAGGGCGAGTCGATTCTCTGCTACAAGGCCGAAGATGAACTGCACGAAGCCGATTTTGTCGTGGGGCAGATTCGCAATTTAGAGTTTCAGCATCCCGAGCTGAAGTGGGGGCACTTTGCCATTCTCTATCGCACTAACGCCCAGTCGCGCTCCTTTGAAGAAGTCCTGACCCGCTACAGCATTCCCTATCAGGTCGTGGGCGGCCTGCGGTTTTACGATCGCCGCGAAATCAAAGACGTGCTGGCTTACCTGCGGGCGATCGCCAACCCGGCAGATACCGTTAGCATCAAGCGCGTCATCAATGTGCCCCGACGCGGCGTCGGCAAAGGCACGATCGACAAACTCGACCAGGCCACTCAAACCCTGGGCAACATTCCCCTGTGGGAAATTCTCAGTGATGAAACATCGGTGAAAACTTTGGCCGGGCGATCGGCCAAAGGCGTCCTTGAATTTGCGCGGCTGATCAAGAAGTATCGCGGCCAGCTCGATCAGTCTAAGGGCTCGGAGATCATTCAAGAACTGCTGGAAGACTCTGGCTATCTGGATGCGTTGAAAGCCGAAGGCACGGACGAAGCGCTGGAACGAGTCGGCAACGTACAAGAGCTCTACAACGCGGTGCTGCAATTTGAGGAAGAAAACGAAGACAGTTCGCTGATCGCCTTTCTCGCTAATGCTTCCCTCGCCTCCGATTTGGATGACGTGAACGAAGCGGGCAACTCGGTTTCGCTAATGACGCTGCACTCTTCTAAGGGCCTGGAGTTTCCCGTCGTGTTCCTCGTCGGGTTAGAGCAGGGACTGTTTCCCAACTTTCGATCGCTCGAAGACCCCGCTGCGATCGAAGAAGAGCGCCGCCTCTGCTATGTCGGCATCACTCGCGCTAAAGAGCGGCTGTTTATTTCCTATGCGCGGGCGCGGCGACTCTACGGCAATCGCGAACCGGCCAGCCCCTCACTGTTTCTCGGTGAGCTGCCGATGGATTACATCACCACGAATGCAGGGATAGGGTTGCCCCAGCGCATGACTACTTCCATCCGCGATGTGCGTCAGAAAAAGGAAGTCGCCGCCACACCCGGCAGCGGTGCCCACGAATTTGACTGGACTGTGGGCGATATTGTGGTGCATGATGCCTACGGCGCGGGAGAAGTGACCCACATTTTTGGCGCGGGCAACAAGATTTGTCTGGCGGTGAAGTTTCCCAATCAGGGCCGCAAGATTATCGACCCCAAACTCACCAAACTGCAGCGAGCAGAGTAGCCTTAATTCTGGTCGTTATGATTAAAGCAAGGTTTGCGTCTAGAGAGGCTCGACCCACACCATGACGGCTTTAACTCTGAATTTACATCCTGTGGCTCAATTGACCCAGGACGCCTTTAAATCTCTCTGTGAAGCGAATCTTGAGGCTAGGTTGGAGCGCACTGCCACAGGAGAATTGGTCATCATGTCGCCAACGAGTGGTGAAACCGGACGCCGAAACCTCAACATTTTGATGCAGTTGGGAGTGTGGAATCAGCAAACCGGTTTAGGCGTAGCGTTTGACTCTAGTACGATGTTTCAACTGCCGAATGGGGCGTTTCGTTCACCCGATGCGGCCTGGGTAGAACTGTCTCGTTGGGAAGCCCTAACCCTAGAAGAACGAGAAAGCTTTTGCCCATTGTGTCCTGATTTTGTAGTGGAACTAAGGTCGCCCAGTGACTCTCTCAAACCACTCCGCGAAAAGAGAGCTACCGGCCAAACCTAGCTGCTCCGAACCTCACCCAAGCTGGGTGAAACGCTGGCGAGGTCTAAGTCATCATCAGCCTGTAACGTGGGCGACGTGCCTTGAAGATGCGCCTCTAGTAACGCCAGGTTACGCACATTTGACTTGAAGAAAGCGTCAAACACGTCGCCTAACAGCGGCACTGCGCCGACCAAAAATTCTAACCCGACGTTCATGGCCATTTTGCCAATCATTCCCTTCGGCAACTGAAACTGCGTTGCCAAAAAGATGATGTAGGCCGATGTCGCGGTTGAGACCACATCACCAACGCCCGGTATTAATCCTACAATCGGGTCTAGCCCCACCTTCAAGCCCAACCCTGGCACTTTGAAAGCCGTATCCATCAGGCGAGTGAGGCGGCGAATACGGTTGAGTTGCTTGAGCTTGGCAGTATTATTCATCGGGCCAAATTATTCGTGTTACTACTATGCCAGCCGCGATCGCGCAATTTCATCCCTCCAAAGCGATAAATAGCCGCCAACCCGATCAAGACTGTCAGCGCCAACCCGATTTTGTACCTGCAACGCCAATCCTAGAGAGAACCCGTTTCAAAGTCCCCTAAAATTGGGGTGTGATTTGCACAATCCTTCAGCGTTTCGCTCCGCTCTCGCGCTGCTCTTCAGTCATAAAACCATGCCCTCCATGAAACTGACCGCCCTCGGCCGACGCTGCATCGCCACTCTGGCGTTAGTGTGTCTATTGATCAGCACCGCCGCCTGTAGCCCAACAGCCATAGAAGATTTACCCCAGCTGGAATCGGTATCGGATCAGCTGCAGCAGAGCGATCGCCCTGCCAGTGTGATCACGACCAGCGACACCCCGGCGGCACCAGACGACACCCCCACTCTCGAACCAGACGCCGCGATCGCGCCCTTGGATGAGCTGAACGATCAGGCCAGCGATAGCGTAGAGACCGCGCCGATAGCTGCTGAGGAAATCATCGAAACCAACAGCCTGGAGATTGAGCAGGTCCTGCAAGCCGAGCAAGCGGCCGCTGCTGCCAAGCTCAAAGCGGCTAATGAGGCCGCCGCCGCCGCTCTCAACGCTGAACTGGAAAAAGCCACTACAACGTTCGATAAAGAGCTCAATATTGTCACCGAAGAAGTCGAGGCAACGTCGCCTCAAGACGACACGTCAGAATAAGCGGTTCTGAAAGTGTTCATTTACGGATAGTCAGACGGTGGCTGTACCGCGTTTCGGCAAGATATCGAGAATTCGATTGAGATTCAATCGCGGTTTTTCGTTTAACTCGAACATTATTCGCTATAGTGGATAAGCCGACGCGGGGTAGAGCAGTCTGGTAGCTCGTCGGGCTCATAACCCGAAGGTCCATGGTTCAAATCCATGCCCCGCCACCAAGCAACTTAAAAGCGCCGTTCACAGTGATTGTGAACGGCGCTTTTAGTATGAACCAGCGGGCCAGACACCGGTTCAGGTTTCTGTTTGAACCGGTGTCAGCCGACCGTGTTAGGCTACTTGGCCGGTACCGGATTGATTTTAGACGCCTGCCCTTGCATGAGCCGGACGATCGCCTGCTTCTCCAATAAGCCCATAAGCTGACCGTTGTCGCGAATCACAGCAAGCACCGAGAGCTTTTGCGCTTCGAGGGTTTGCACAACGTCGAGGAGTGATTCGTTAGAGCGAATGGTGGTGAGTGCCGTTTCGGCTGTCATCACGTCGCCTACGGTCGTCACGGCCCAGCGATCGCGAGACACCGTCTGTAGCGCCTCTACCGATATGGTGCCGACTAGCTGGCCCTCGGTATCCACGACTAAAAATCGCTGCCAGTTGCTCGTTGAGTTCAGCAATACCTCGTCGGCAAACTCTCGCAACGAAGCTTGCTGAGCCACGATGGGGCTGTTGTCGACCAGCGCATCCTGGGCGGTGAGACCATCCAGACGCTGTTGTACTGATGCTGATTGAGCAGAACGATTAGCATTGCTCAGCAAGAACCAGCCGATGAGCAGCGTCCAGCTACTGCCAAACGTGCTGATGCGTAGGATGGCGGCAGTCCCGATGCCGATCGCTAACCAGCCAATCACCTGTCCGGCCCGACTAGCAAACGCGGTGCCCTTATAAGGGTTACCGGTCACCTTCCAAACAATCGCCTTGAGCACGTTGCCCCCGTCTAGCGGCAGACCGGGCAGCAGGTTAAACACGCCTAAGGCCAAGTTGATGTAAGCCAACAGCGACACAATTGCGCCCACCGGCCCGCCCAGAGCGAACACCTGACCCACGGTAGAAAGCAGCACAAACAACACCAGACTGACCACCGGCCCGGCAATCGCCACCTTAAAGGCACCGCCAGGATTATCGGACTCTTTTTCGAGGGCCGCGAGCCCGCCGAACAAAAACAGCGTAATGGAGTTGACGCCAATCCCTTGCTGAATGGCCGCAAAGCTGTGACCCAGCTCATGAGCTAACACCGAGCTAAACAGCAGCAGCGCCGCCGCCAAGCCCAACAGCCAAGACAGCGTACCGGGTAACGTGGGAAAGGCCCCAGACAGGGCGCTGCCGTAGTTCCACGTGATTAGGGCTAAAACTAAAAACCAAGAAACATTGACATAGAAGGGAATCCCGAACAGGTTCCCGACCCGTAAGTTGCCGTTCATGTGGGCACCTCGAAAACGTTGAACGCGGCTTGACCGGTTGCGCTATCAATCCGCTTTAATGTCCTGATTGTAACGAAAGGTTAAACAGGACTTCAGGCGGCAGCGGCGGTAAATTCCGAAGGTCGAGGTACGGGTTGCCCCGCGATCACCACCAGCTGATTTCAGGGACTTGCAGCATCCATGTCATCGCCATTCACACTGCAGGTGAGGTGAACGGGCAGCTGTACCGTCACGGTGGTGCCCGCCTCAGCCGTTGAGGCAAAATGCAGAGTGCCGCCGTGGGCTTCAATGATGCGGCGGGTGATGGCGAGGCCCAAGCCATTGCCGCTCGATTTGGTGGTGAAAAAAGGCTGAGTTAACTTAGGCAGCACATCGGCGGGAATCGGGGGGCCGCCATTGTGCACCGTCACCACCACACAGTCAGGGCCTTCGACCATGGTGCAGGTGATCACCTCATCGGTGGGGGCTGCTTCGCAAGCGTTGCTGAGCAGGTTGATAAACACTTGTTTCAACCGATCTCGATCGCCGGCAATATGGCCCGCCTGATCGAGGCCGCGAGTTTTGAGGGTGCGTTCAGTCGCCACGGGCTGATGGCTAAATTCATCGCTCAGCGTTTGCAAAAATGGCCCCACCTCTAACGGCGCCAGATCTAGCTGCTGCTCACGGGCATACATCAAAATTTCGTTGAGCAGCCGCTGCAGTCGCTCAGATTCTTCTAGCGCAAAAGCCAGGCGCATCTTGGCGCGATCGGGCAAATCCATCTGTTCAAAAGAATGGAGGCCCATGAGGACTGTGGTCAGCGGATTGCGGACTTCATGGACGATCATGGCCGCGAGTTCGCCAATTTCGGCCAGTCGCGCTTGAGCTTGGGCCATTTGTTGGCGGGTCGTGATATCGCGAGCTAGCGCCAGCAGCACCGATCGCCCCCCAATTTCAATGCGTCCCAAACGCACCTCAACGGGAAACTGACTGCCGTCTTTGCGCTGGTGGATGCCCTCACGGGTAGTGGCCTCACCGGGCTGCAGCTGCCAATCATGCTCTAGCTCAGTGAGACTCACCGCTTTTTGCACGTCTGGGACTGACAACTGCAGCAGCTCGTCGCGGGTATAGCCCAGCGTATGGCAAGCCTCGCGATTGGCATCGATCAGGCGGCCATCAGTATCCACGACAAACAGGGCATCGGTGGCTTGGTCAATCAAGGTGCGAAAACGCTGTTCGCTTTCGATCAGCGCTTCTTCGGCAGCTTTGCGCTCGGTAATGTCGTTAGAAACGGAAAGAATGCAGCGTTGACCATCCAAAAAAACGATTTCTGCCGAGTAAAGCACGATGCGGTAGCGCTGCCTAGCGGTGCGAAACCGATATTCTTGATTGCGGACGAATCCTTGTTTTTGGAGGATTGTTAACAGCGCCTCGCGATCGCTTAGATCAGCCCAAAGGGCCAAGTCAGCAGCAGTTTTGCCCACCACGGCGTCGCGGCTCGCCCCATAGAGGCCCAAAAAGCTATCGTTGACTTCGAGCAGCTCCCCCGTTTCAAAAATGCTCAGACTCATGGGGTTGGGGCTGGCATAAAACGATTTTGAAAACTTTTCCTCGGAGAGGCGTAGGGCGGCTTCGGCGTGATCCCGTTCCGTGTTGGCCGCACCGACTTGATTCACCATTTCTTCAAAGGTGGTGATGACGTCGCCCAGTTCATCCTGTCGGAGCTTTTCGCGCTTGACCGACTCAAAGGACAGCGATCGCACATCTTCATTTTGGCGAATGGACTGGCCCGCCTGCCGCAGATCACGCCGCAGGGCTAAGACGGCAGAAATCACCAAGCGATCGAGCACGACCATCGTCGCCCCAGTGACAAATACCGAAATAATAAACACGAGACCCGTGATGCGGGCAATAAAGAAGTAAAACTCGCGCCCGACCCAGGTCGCATCGTGGCGAATGATCAGATAGTATCGTCCCCCGAGAGAGACCATCTGCGACAGCGCATCATAACGCTGCGTGCGCCGGTTATAACGATCGCCACCACTCTGGCTTTGGGCCTGTGATAAGGCAGCCTCAAGAGTTAGCTCTGGGACTTCGCCAAATTCACCGACCGGGGTGCGATCGGTGCGATAGAGCGCGCCTCCTAAAACCACTTCATTGCTCAGCAAGCTTTCGAGGCTGTCGAGCACTTTGGCATCGTTTGCCGTACTCAGGTCGCCCTTGGTGCTGAGTACCCCTTCGGCTTGCGCACCCGACAGCGCCTGCAGATATTCCAACAGTTCGCGCTCGCGACGTAGCACTGAAGGTACGAGGATGATTGCCTCAATCACCACAATGCTGATAAAGACCCAAAATACGATGCGACGCGATAACCGAGCCCGCCATAAATTAGACGGCAGTTCCGGTTTCCTAGTAGGAAGTGGCATAGGCCCGCTCAAAAACCTGTGGAATCAATTGTAGAGGCTGCAGCCCTTCGTCGGTCTTCGCGGGCTGAATCGCTGGTCAGCAGCGGCCAAGAACTGTTCTGAGTTGGGCCTGTCCACTGCCACCTACCCCAGTTGGCCGGCCACATTTGATTTAAGCGTAGAGGGCGATCGCCGCTTTCGTCTGACAAGAATAGGCGGCAAACTCGCCGATAAAAGCCGTATGGGTGACCAGTCCCGTAGCGTCATCCCACAGGTGGAGGTGAAAGGCGGGCGGCTCCATCACTAGGGCGGGGGGTTGGGCTTCGCTCAGCTTGAGGGCAACTTGATGGGCGACGCTAGGCGCCACACTGCCCACGGTACCGGCCCACATCGTTTGAATCGAGCGGTGCAGGTGACCACAAGCCACCCGCTGCACATTAGGATGCTGCGCGATGAGATCGGCGAGGGCTTCGTTACCCCGACAGCGAGACTGATCCATCCCCAGCAGGCCAGTGGCAAAGGGCGGATGGTGCATAAAGATGATGGTCGGCTGATGGGGTTGAGCAGCCAGTTGCGCCTGCAGCCAAGTCAACCTTTCAGCATCCATATCGCCATAGCCGGCGCCATCGACCAACGTGTCGAGCACAATAATGCGCACCGGATACTCTTCCAGCACGTAATGTACAAAGCCGGTGGGGGGCAAGTACGGCAAGTCGGGAAACACAGTGCGAAAGGCCGTGCGATTGTCATGGTTGCCCATCGCCAAATACAGCGGGGCGCGCAGCGGGGCCAGCAGCGCTTTCAACATTTCATACTCAGCTGCGGTGCGCTCATCGACTAAATCACCGCTCGCGATCACGAGATCAGGTTGCGGCTGCAGACGATTGAGCTGGTCGATTGCCGCCGCTAGTAAACGGTTCGTATCGACAATGCCGTAGGCCCGCTGGCCTGCTGGCTGCACGTGCAGATCCGATATTTGCGCAATGATCATGGCGACAGTCTCCCTCCGAGTGCTCTTCGCCAGGGTAACTTTTCGCCTTAGTTTTGCACCAGCATCTGGCAGACCTCGGCGGTGTACGCCGACCATAAACGCTTACCGAATCTGTCCTGATCTTGGCCCAAGCCTGCCCGCAGGGCTGATCAGAGGCCATCAGCAGGCTGTTCAACCTCATCCTCAACCAGGAGAAGTACCGCAGGCGGTGAGGCCGCTCTGAAAACAACCTGAATTCGGTGCATCGTTGGGAAGGGCGCGATCGCCTTTATGCACCGTGGCTCCAAACAGGCCAGACGATTGGCAGCAGCGCTATTGCACCTCAGTGTCAAACTCTTCGTCAAAGCCGTCAGCCAATTCATCAGGGCTGACCAGCGATGACTCTTGCTCACCGACCGCCATTTGCAGCACCATCGGTTGTCCGCCTGCCTCATGGTATTTGTCGGCCCACGCGCGAATCGTTTCGTCTAACTCGGCGATCGCATCGGGTAGCTTATCGGTCGGAATATCGAGTTCCTCTAAGATGCGGATGGTTTTGCCCTGGCGCTCCGCCCAATCGCGCATGATGCGAAAATAGCGGGCCGTATCTTCCAACATGATGAAAGTACGTTCTTCTTGATCCGCCGGCGAATAGGAAGGCCGCATAAGGGCATAAAACGGCATGCCCCAGGGCGAATCAATGCGACTCACCGTACCCGAATAAATCAGCCGTCGCCGAATATGCTCGGCCAGCGCTTCACTCAGCAGGCTACGCCGATCAGGTGGAAATTCTTCTTGCGATCGCTCGTGCAAAAACTCAATCAGCTCTAAAAACTGGAAGGCCGTAATCAGCTGAGCATCCGGCACTCCAGCGGGCAGCTTGCGTTCTAAAACGCGCTTTTCTTCGGAGGTCAAACTGGCCCCCGCAATGCGGTGTGTGCCCGGCTGCCAAGCGTAGCGATCGAGCCACACGTAGGGAAATTGGATTAAATAACGGGGCTCTTGTGACCCCAACATTTTTAAGAGTCGGCCTTCGGTGAGCGCTTCTTCGAGCTCGCCGACGATCGCCTTGACTCGCTTGGGTTCAATATGGTGTAGATGCCCGGTCATGCGCAGGTTTTCACCCTGCTCAACATAGGTCATATAAATTGCACATTTGGCCGCTGTGGCAGCGGCATCTAAGAAAGCGCCGTGACGATGTCCGCCCGTTCGCATAGCGCTGAACGCAATATGTAAGAGAATTTGATCGATCGCACTGGGACTCAGCTGACGGACTAGATCCATATCGTTGGTAACAGACTCTGACGCACTCAACATAACTCGAAACCCAATACCGCTAATAGGTTTGACTTAAAGACAGAACGGCTGAAACCAGCCAGTTGCTCTACCTAGCGATCACAGAGCCACAGGGACTGCATGACCTCAAAGTGTCGAAAAATCGGGAAGCCTATTTGCGGAATCGCTAATGATGCTACTACCCTTGGGGGTTTTTGGGGAGTGGGGGATGCTCTCTGAGACCTCAAGACGTCAAAAGCCGTTGTCTTGAGCCCCCGAGACAGGTGTTGTCCTGACTCCCAGAGCGCGATCGTGAATCGCCCTCAACACATCATTTCAGCAATATCCGACAAACATTGGCATCACAGTCGTGGCCGCTGGACTCTAGGGAGCCGGCTGCAGCCAGCGGGCGCAGCTAGACAAATTCGGGGCGGCTGAGACCGCGAGGCGATACCCGGCCACTGCCCCGATAGGCCACCGCTCGGGTATCAGGGCTCTGGTTGTCGATGCGACCGCTCCCGCGATGGCCGACTTTCAGTTCGTTCCGCTGCTCTAACCGTCCCGTGCCGCGATAGGCGATGCCTTCTAAAGCAGTCATCGCCTCTGGCCCTTGCGTTACAATGCGCCCGCTGCCCCGGTGACTGGTCTCGTCGCGATCACTAGCCTCAGCGAGAGACAACGCTCCTTGAGGAGCAATGACGCTGGTGCTCAAGCAGCCTAGGGCGGCTGCAGCCAAAAAGTATCGAGTGATATTTTGTAGACAAAACATGTTTGACGACCCCTCTGTGTGGTTCTATCTCTTGTTTCAGAGAGGTCGATTGTTCCTCAGGAAAGTTTATCTGCGTAATATTTCTGAATCTGGCGAATGGGCTTTTATTGCTATTACTTGAAGCCAGCCGGCAGCCCAGTTGGGATAACCCTGGAGCGCGATTAATTGCGAGGCTTTGAATTGGCTGATCACCTGATGGACAGCTGGATCAAGCGTCACCACATCCAGCACCTGAGCGTCGGAAAACTGTAGTTTTGCTTGCCAACTTCTCCCGGTTGCGCTGATCTTTAAGGTTCCTTCAAACTCATAAAGTTTCGGGATCGCTTCCGTAGATCTGCTCAAAAACTGCGGGAATGAAAGGCCAACAGAAGTGGTTTGAAAAGAGTCTTCTGGATGATTTTGGTAATACAGTTGCCGCGATCGCCAATCCGGATTAGCGGGTAAATTATCGACTAATGGCACGACTGCAGCAGGCGCGGTGGGCTCATTGAGCAAGGCCGATTGCAGTGTCTCCACCGCTAACTCACGCGGTTCACATCCCCGTTCGACACAGAGCGCCGCGGCCATCCCGGCCGCTTGACCAATCCCCAACACCACAGGCTGCAGGCGGGTGGCGCCATTGGCAATGTGGGATACCGAGATGTTTTTGTCACAGACGAGTAGGCCCTCGATCGCCGCCGGCACCAAGGCTTCATAGGCAATGGTGAACGGCGTTCCCGTCCAACGACCGCCCCAGCGATCAGCTTTCGGGGCTAAGGGCAAGTCAAAACCGGGATAGTGATGATCGTTGGGATAGTTGCCGATCGCGATCGCACTCATCTGCCCGCTGGCGTTCACTGGCAACGCCGCCGCTCGCTCACCGGGCAGGGGCAAAATATCGCGCTCAGTCACCGTGGTCAGCCCGATCAGCCGACGGCTCTCGCGATGATAGGGCATGAGGGCAAAAGCACCGCCCCCCAACTGACCAGGGATTTGCGGAAAGGCCGTGGTCGCCAACCCGTATCGCGGTCCCAACATTGACTGCATAAAGTAGGCAAAATTTTGGCTGTGGGCGATCGCTTCTGCGGCCCAGGCGCGCTGCTCAGCCAGGTTACCTACTAGACGCTGGAGCCCCACCCCATAGTCGTTGCCCTGCTGCGGCCAATTGAGCATGAACTGCCGCTGCGGCAGCTGACCATAGGTCAAAAATCGGTCAGGGCCATAGCCCTGCCAGGCGGCTTGAAACTGACTCGGGTCGTAGTCAGCCGTCGGCTTAATCAGCGGTGTCGCTTGACCGGCACCATCATCCTGCAGCAGCACGACCCACGTTGGCGACTGCACGGGATAGGTTTGAATAATCTTGTGGAGCGGATCACGCGGATCGGTTAACGATTGCGGGGCGCTGGGTTCTGAGAACTGACGCTGCTCTTCCCAACCCCAGCGGTGAGGCACCTCACCCAAGGCCAGCAAATCACCCAGCTCAGTGCCATCTAGGGTGATTTTGGCGTAAACAGTGAGATCGTCAAATCGCACCCCCTGCACGCGATCGCCCTGACGTACCACCGCCTTCGGTGCCGGGCCGATAATCCACCTTAAGTTGGGTAAAGCGTTAACCCAGTCAGCAAAAATCGCCGCGCCCACCTTAGGTTCATAGGTAAAGAAGCTGACCCAAGCATGATCTAAACCGCCGGGCTGTCGTCGCTGCAAGGCGCGCAAAAACGCTCCCCACAGGCCGGTTTGCCACGCTCGCAATTCATTGCCGTCAGGCGCGGCGACCCCGGCGGCTGTCAACATGCCTCCCAACCAAGGTAGTTCGCTGACCAGCACTGTCTGCGCGCCGCGCCGCGCCGCCTGAATGGCGGCGGCTGTGCCCCCGGTACCGCCCCCCACTATGAGGACGTCAGCCATGATGGTTTCAGGGGACACAGAGGATTCCTCCAACGTCAGCTGTAGTGGTTTCAGAGGGCACAGGGAACGCTTCTACAGATCCCAAAAGGGGGCAAAGCCCGCCCCACAGATAGTAGAACAGCCTGTCTCTAGCGGCTATTTATAAGCAAAAACTATCCCACTATTTTAAGAATCTGTGTGGATCTTTGGCTCCAGTGAGGGTTGATTACTGAAATTGCAGCATAAACTAAAAGATATGGTTCCTCGAAGAGGCATAGAGCCCAGTCTAGGAATCAATGGAATTATCGCAGCTGCCACAACACCTAAAGCTGTGCTGTTTCTATTCATAGATCAACGAATCCAGGTGTTTCCGTCGCTGACTCTCAGCAGTCAGCTCAGCAACAGACAACCATTGGTACTCATGAAGCGAAAACCATGAATAAATTTGAGTCAAAAAAATCTCAGCCCATTTCCGAAGCTGATGAGGGCTGGCTGGTGCAGGTGTATGGTCAGAATCGCCGGCTACTCTGTGTGCTCGAACCCTCTCACGGCTGGATCTTTTTACTGGGCTGCGGCGCCGGTATTCTGCTGGCGATTATCTGGTTTAACATCGCCCGCTACAGTGAGCCGATAGAGCCCGTGCCGCCGACCGAAATTCCTCAGATCCAAGTTGACTGACGGCCTCAAAAAAATCGGCTGGTTCTGCTGGCTGACGGCGATAGGAAGCCTTTCGATACGAACAGGCAGACCCTTGCCGGGCGATCGCCCCGGTGCACTAGCGGCACCTTTCCTTCCAGGCATCGCGCCGGTCAATGGCGCGTGAATTTAGCCCCGTCAATCGGTCTAGTAGTCACTTCAGCGACTGCCGTGTTGCACAGGACGCAGGCCAAGCCAGGGCAATTGCTATCGGTTTTGCCAGGGGGAGATCTTAAACACCAGCAGCTCTTCCCGGTCAGTTACAGCAGCCAGTATGGTGATCGCTTGGAGTGGATGGTGGCCTCAGGAACGCGATCGCAACTCCGCAAGTGCTGCTGGGGGCCAAGTCGCTAAGTTGATGACTCAAGAGATACTGGTTATGGCACCGCATGCAGTTGGCTAACGGCTGCCGATCAACAACTGGATTATCAAAGAGAGTTCAGGGTGCCGGGTGGAAGAGGACCGATCGCGGCAACCAGTCAGTCATCGAATGGTCAAACCGGGCCAGCTTTACCCACTGAGTCAACACAGCCAGCGGGGTGAAATCAGTAATGATGTTGCTATAGAGCGCTAGGCTGGGCAATCGCCTGCGGTGGCGATAATCAGGGGTTCCTACCTGCGATCGGTGATGCCCGCCAGCGAGTTTGAGAGACCACAGGCCTGAGCAGTCCGCAGCAGAGTAGATCGGCACGACCCGCAGAATCGACGGGCTCAGATAACGTAGTAGCCAATGGAATGCTTGCCCAGGCTTCACGCGATTTCATCAGCTAGCCGTTGGGATAGCGCGGCCGCCAGTCTGGTGCGGACAAGACTACAGCCCCAAGGGCTGATGCGCTGGGAATCAGAGTACTCCTAGGTGTCCTTAGTAAAGTGGCCAACACTATAGACAGTTGCGCAATTGCAGAAGACCTCTAGCATCTCTGTTTGCATTAAGCGAAGGAATGTTTACGCCTCGAAACAAAAGCAGAACTTATGAATGAAATTTAACATTTCATTCCGGATTCGCCTGCCCGGTCGCCTGATTCAGCGAGTTCAATGATAGAGTTGGACACATGAGGAAGCAATTCTTCATTGATTTGAATCTATGGAGGTTGAGACGCATCGCGCTCGCCTTCTCCCTCGTTCAGAGAACGGCCATCTCTGGACATCCTGTCGACAGGTTTTCGCGCAACACCTGTGCTGTAGGGGTGAAGCGCTTCACCCCTATTTTCTTCGACTCTCTAAAGCTCATTTATCACCATAATCGCTCCTCTTTAGAGGAGGCTGAGGAAGGAGGAATTACCCGTGGATTTTCTGTCCGAATTTTTTACGCTCTTTGTGGGGAAGTTGCAGTCCCCAACGCTGGGCTTTCTGCTGGGGGGCATGCTCGTTGCCGCTCTCGGTAGTCGACTGACAGTTCCCGATGCGGTCTATAAGTTCATCGTCTTCATGCTGCTCATCAAAGTTGGCCTGAGCGGCGGCGTTGCCATCCGCGATGCCAATCTGGCGGAGATGCTGTTGCCCGCCCTATTCGCCATGATCATCGGCATCTCGGTCGTATTCATTGCGCGTTTTACGTTGGCCCAGCTGCCCGGTGTCAAAACCTTTGATGCCATTGCGACCGGCGGCTTGTTTGGTGCTGTGAGCGGCTCGACTCTCGCCGCTGGCATCACGCTGCTGGATGTAGAAGGGATTGAGTTCGAGGCCTGGTCCGCCGCCCTCTATCCCTTTATGGATATCCCAGCTCTGGTGACCGCGATCGTCTTAGCGAGCCTTTATGCCGGCAAACAAAAGCGCGAAAAGTATCTCAAAAACGAAGAGTATCTCAGGAAGGAAGAATATAGCGGCATGCAGCCCGTTGCCGCTGGTGGATACTCCAACGTTGACCCGCGTGGTGCAGCCGATGGATATCCTAGTGAACCGGGCGGTACCGGCGGCGGAGCTTCTAGCGCCTCGGGCGGTGCGCCAAGTGGGCAGGTCAAGATCTGGCCCATTATTAAGGAAAGCCTCCAAGGGTCTGCCCTCTCGGCTCTGCTGCTCGGTCTCGCGCTCGGTATTCTGACTGATCCTACGCGGGTCTATGAGGGCTTCTACGATCCACCATTCCGCGGTCTGCTATCGATCCTCATGCTGGTAATGGGTATGGAAGCTTGGTCCAGGCTGGGTGAATTGCGCCAAGTAGGTCAGTGGTACGCCTTATATGCCGTAGTGGCGCCGTTACTCCATGGGTTTATGGGCTTCGGTCTCGGCTACATTGCCCACATCACGACTGGTTTCAGCCCTGGCGGCGTCGTACTCTTGTCTGTGATCGCCGCCTCTAGTTCAGACATCTCTGGACCGCCGACATTGCGCGCTGGCATTCCTAAAGCTAATCCCTCCGCCTACATCGGCTCGTCTACAGCGGTCGGCACACCGATTGCTCTGGCTATCTGCATCCCACTCTTCATTCAGCTTGCTCAGGCAACGATGGGAGGTGGCTAATCCTGCATGGCTACGGTCTGCCGGTCTCCCCTGAACCGGCACCAACGCGGCAGCTAGATCAATGCATGATCGCTCGGTGTTGCCGCTTCCCTAAGGTTCCATATCGTTTAATAAATACACGCGTAAGGAGGTAACTTACATGGCTAAGCCAGCCAAAAAGCTTGTTATCGTCACGGAAAAGTTGCTGCTGAACAAAATTGCCAACATCATTGATGCAGTCGGGGCAACCGGTTATACGGTGTTGGAGACTGGCGGTAAAGGCAGTCGCAACATGCGCTCGTCGGGACAACCCAGTGTCTCCGATACGACCTCAAATATCAAATTCGAGGTGCTCACCGACACACGGGAGATGGCGCTGACGATTTCGGATAAGGTCGCAGCGGAGTTTTTCGAAGATTATTCAGGCATCGCCTATATCTGCGACGCAGAGGTACTGTACGCACACAAGTTCTGTGGGATAGACGGCTGTTGAGTCGAGACGACACAGACACCCAAAAGCCGGGGGCATGCCCCGGCTTTTGGGTGTCTGTGTTGCATGCCCGTGATCCGTTGATGCTGGCGAAGCAGACTGCGATCGCCCGCTCGCAATCGCCTCCCTCGCCCAAAGCTTAGCCCACCAAGCAGTTCATCAAGAGAATTCAGCCGCCGCTAGAGATCGCCAAGTCTGGTTAATTTGGCACGAGCATTGCTGCCGGGTGCCATAGCAGTCTTTCCGCAGTAGCCTGGCGATCGCGGCAGTTAGCCCCTCCAAGACTTATGGACAGGAGAACGCCTCATGCTTAGAGGAGCGATAGTCATACATGACAACGGTCCATCGAGCCCACTTATGGAGCCTCAAACATAAGGCGTCACGTCTTCACCGCAATCGTCAGCGAGATAAGATAAGGCTCGAAACCGCAGCCCAACCAGCTGTTCGTAAAGCGGATTCAACTTACACATGGGCGGAATGTGAACAATCTTACGCTTGAACAGCTTCACATCGCGTTCAAAAGGGCACTGCGATGGCACCAGCTTACAGATAAACCGGGCGAGCCGGGGGTCGTTGACCTGCAACTGGTCCAACCACTCCTTCGCCGGTTTCAAAGGCTCTAGCCCCGGCTCATCGCCCCGGTTGAGTTCGCCTGCGGCTGAATCTTGAACGTTGTATAACGTCGATCGCACGGAATCCAGGAGCTGAGCTTCTAAGCCCACCGCCGTACAAAAACTATGAAGCAGGTGATCTTCTTCAGTGGAATAAACACCATCGGCCAGCGCGACCATGACTGCCGTCCGCAAGAAGTTCTCAGCGGCTTCGGTTTGTTTCCCTAAAGTTTCGGCCAGTTCCGTCGGCGAGATCGGCTCTAGCGCATCAAAAAATCCGATGTTAGGGGCCAATTCCTCTTGCGTCATCGCCGTAATCAGGCTTTTTTCTTCTTCATCGAAGTGTCCATCAGCCCAAGCAATGGTGAGTAAACCTCGAAACCAAACCTTGATTTGCTCAGGCGTGTACGGAGAATGAATAGTGGATGGCATAGGTGATTATCAGGCTAGACAGCAACAGCAATGCTGAAATGCGAACTAATTGTAGCTTTCCCTGTCAAGGGGGAGGAAAAACCGGCGAATTGAATCACGATTGTTCGGCAATTACGCTAGGGCGGCCTCAAGACTTACTCAGTCTTTGTCCGAGGACTGAGCCCGTTTGCCCGGTAAAGACCCATAGCATCGCCCTCGCGCCGTCTCGCAGGCCGCGCACCAGCGGTTCTGATGCGTTGTCATCAGAGGGCACAGGCAACGGTTGAAAGGTAATATCATGGCGACCTAATACGACCTGAGCGATGATGGCCGCTCGTCGCATGTGATAGTCAGAAGTGACTAGATAGACACTTTCAACGCCTGATTGCTTCAGATCTTCCACAATGGTGGTGAAGTTAGTGACGGTATCTACGGCACGATAATCGAGACGAACCCGATCAGAGGCCACATCTGCCTCTTGAAACAGCCATTGCGCATACTCAGGATTGGTGCCGGAGGAAACCCAGACCTCTAGGTCAGGATGTTCACTGGCAAACTCTGCGGCAAAGTGCTCTCGTTCTGGCGCACCGCCTAGTACAAGAATGGCCTGGGGTTCTCTTAGCTTGGCTTTTACTTGGCTTTGTCCCAACCAAGATAAAGGCACCAACAACAGCATTAGTCCGATGCGCCAATGCCATCGCGATCGCCGTTTCCTCCGCATAGATCAACCCAAATTGGTATCAAAAGAACAATTATCTCAAGATCAACAGGATAACGCTTAAATCAAGTGGCCGGAGCTTAAATTTTTCAAGAAATGCCCTTGATAGATGACCTGGCCGGATGCAGCGATGCCACGTCGCGCGAGCGCTTCTGCCGGGCGATCGCCAGATAGTTCAACCAGATGCTGACTCAAATTGTGAAACGCCTTCAGATCAATCATCTACATCCCCATCTTGGGGCACCTTGTCTGACGAGAACGAGACCTACTGGCAGCGCGAAATCAAGAAATGTGGCTGCAGCAGAATCGTTTTGCCAACGCCGTGCAACACCCCGCCTCGACTCAAAGGAGAAGCCCGATGAACGGGTAATCCCAATTCTCTGCAACTGGACTACAGATCTTCCTTTCGACTCCGCTCCAGGAACGTCGGCTGAGCGGAGTCGTTCGCATCGCGTCTCCCCGAGGGAGAAAGCCGACTTGTATGTGTAGCTGTAATTTGTAGAAATGCCATAAGATGCCTGGCCAGACGATACTGACAGAAAGCGCCATTGAGTCTGATCAAACAGAAACCGGCAAGCCTTGATGACCTCAAGACTTGCCGGTTTGTTCATGAATTATGCAGTGATAACGCTGAACGATCAGCCCATAGAGGGCGACTTACGACTCATATCGCGAACCATATCTTTGAACGGCGACATACTCGGGCCAGGGCGGCGACGCGGCGACCGATTAATTCTCGGGTTGACCAAATAATCAGTGGCAAAGTTAGTGACCAGTGGCGCTTGAGGCTGAGTGACTGCTGTCGGTTTAACGGGGGCAGCCGCTGGCTTCGCGACGGCTTTCAGCGCAGGTTCCTGAGAGGCGGTCGAGGCTACTGCCGCAGGTGGGGCGGGAGCAGGTTCCGCAGCGGGTTGGGCCGGAGCCGTTGCGGGGGCACTGGCTTCGTCCAGCTCCATAAAATACTCACCTTTTTTGCCAATGCCAAAGATGCCAGCAATGCTGCCAAAGATGCCACCGATCAGGCCAAAGATGCCACCAAATACCGTTTTTATCAGGCCCATATGAGTTCTCCAAACTGCCGATGATTGCGAATTATCAAGCTGAGGCTTAAGGAATCTATCATCCTGCAAACCTATGTCACTCATTATTCAGGGCAACTCAGCGTCTAGCAAGCTATCTGAGAATCGCCTTTAACAATGTTTACAAAAAAGTAAGGGCAGCCCCTAAAAGAGAGCTGCCCTTACCGATGCTAGGAACGATGGACAATGCCTGCGTTCATTCCGGCTTTTAGTCAGCCGCTTGAGTTAGCAATTCACGCCGCTCACCGGGTTGGATAACGACTTTGCCCGTGTCATCAACATCCACCGATGCGGTGTCACCTTCACCGAGGCGACCAGACAAAATCTCCTCAGCTAGCGTGTCTTCTAGCAGGCGCATGATGGCTCGACGCAGGGGTCGAGCACCATAACTGGGGTTGTAGCCCTCTTCGACCAAGCGGTCTTTAAAGCGAGCCGTCACCTCCAGCTCAATACCCTGCTCCAACAGACGCCCAAAGACTTCCTTCAGCAAAATATCGGCAATCTCTTTGACCTCGTCCTTAGTGAGCTGGCGGAAGACAATGATTTCATCTAGCCGGTTCAAGAACTCAGGGCGGAAGTACTGCTTCAGCTCTTCGTTGACCAAAGACCGAATACGGTTGTATTGCGATTCTGCTTGATCATCTTCAAAGTCGAAGCCGAGGCCGCCGCCGCCTTTCTCAATAACTTTAGAACCGATGTTAGAAGTCATGATCAGCAGCGTGTTCTTGAAGTCAACCGTCCGACCTTTAGCATCAGTTAGGCGACCATCTTCCAGAATTTGCAGCAGCATGTTGAAGACATCGGGGTGTGCTTTCTCGATTTCATCGAACAGCACTACCGTGTAAGGCCGTCGCCGTACTGCTTCAGTGAGCTGGCCACCTTCGCTGTAGCCGACATATCCGGGCGGTGAACCGATGAGCTTGGAGACCGTATGGCGCTCCATAAACTCCGACATGTCGAGGCGAATCATCGCCTCTTCAGAGCCGAAGAAGTAAGCTGCCAACGATTTTGTGAGTTCGGTTTTACCGACCCCGGTCGGCCCCGAGAAGATAAAGCTCGCAATGGGACGATTGGGATTCTTCAGCCCGACTCGCGCCCGTCGAATCGCACGGGAAATGGCTTTCACCGCTTCGTCTTGGCCGATTAGCCGCTGATGGAGGGTGTCTTCCATATGCAGCAGCTTTTCGGACTCGGACTCGGTGAGCTTGCTGACCGGTACGCCAGTCCAAGAGGCGACGATTTGAGCAATGTCTTCCTCAGTGACGGAAGGCATATCTTCACCGCTTTCGTCATCGGCCTTTTTGTTTTGGGCGATGCTGCGAATCTCGGCTTTAATTTCCATTTCGCGATCGCGCAGCTCGCCAGCCGTATCAAAGTCCTGAGAGCGCACCGCATTGTCCTTATCTTTAAGGACTTGGCGCAGCTCCTTATCCAGCTCTTTGGCTGCCGGTGGCAGTTGCGAGTTGATCAATCGCACCCGTGAACCGGCCTCATCAATCAGGTCGATCGCTTTGTCGGGTAGGAATCGATCAGAAATATATCGATCCGCCAGTTTGGCGGCCGCATCCAAGGCGTCGTCGGTAATCTTCAGCTTGTGGTGCTGTTCGTAGCGATCGCGCAAACCATGCAGAATTTCGATGGTTTCTTCGATGCTCGGTTCACCCACCATCACCGGCTGGAATCGCCGCTCAAGCGCGGCATCTCGCTCGATGTGCTTGCGGTACTCATCAAGGGTGGTGGCCCCGATGCACTGCAGTTCACCACGAGCCAAGGCCGGTTTGAGAATGTTAGCGGCATCGATCGCACCCTCAGCAGCCCCCGCCCCAATCAGGGTGTGTACCTCATCAATCACTAAAATGACGTTACCCGCCGAGCGGATTTCGTCCATGATTTTTTTCAGGCGCTCTTCAAACTCACCGCGATACTTGGTGCCGGCGACCAGCAAGCCAATATCTAGCGTGACGACCCGCTTCTCTTCGAGAATGTCGGGAATATCGCCGTTCATGATGCGCTGGGCGAGCCCCTCGGCGATCGCCGTCTTGCCCACGCCAGGCTCACCGATGAGCACTGGATTATTTTTAGTCCGCCGACCCAAAATCTGGATTACGCGTTCAATTTCTTTTTGGCGACCCACCACGGGGTCAAGCTTACCTTCCCCAGCCATCTGCGTCAGGTTGGAGCCAAACTCATCAAGTGTGGGAGTTTTGGTGCGGCCTTGCCCCCCACCCGAGGAAACTTCTGCGGTCTCACCAAGCATCCGAATCACCTGCGTCCGCACCTTAGAAAGGTCGACACCAAGATTCTCTAGAACGCGGGCAGCGACGCCCTCACCTTCGCGAATCAGCCCTAACAACAAATGTTCGGTGCCGATGTAGTTGTGTCCCAACTGACGAGCTTCCTCTAGGGAAAGCTCTAGCACCCGCTTAGCGCGTGGTGTGAAGGGAATCTCAACGGCAACAAAACCAGAGCCGCGACCAATGATTTTCTCAACTTCAATACGCGCATCTTTGAGATTGACGCCCATTGACTTGAGCACTTTGGCGGCGACCCCCGTGCCTTCTCCTATAAGACCAAGGAGAATTTGCTCCGTTCCCACAAAATTGTGGCCCAAGCGGCGGGCCTCCTCTTGGGCGAGCATAATGACTTTAATGGCTTTTTCTGTGAAGCGTTCAAACATTATTTGAAATCCAAAATACCTGCTGGGCGCTGGTTACGGTGATTCTAACACAGGGGTATTGGCGAACTGTGGCACCGTACACAGTGGTGAAAACCGCCCGTCATCCACTTTTTCTAGAACCAAGTCGCATCCAGTTATGCTTGGTCTCTTAAACTTTCATTGCCTTCTCTTAATTTTTGCAGTAAGGCTGTCTGTGGATCCAGTCAACGCGTTAGTGCGGTCTAGATCGAGGACTGCTCGTCAGCTGATACTGTTGGCACAAGCGCACTTGTTGGTGCTGCAATATTGCTGCAAAGCTGGGAGCTTGCAAACTTTGTTTCCAGAGAATTAAAGCGCTCTCGCCATCGGGGTAATAATGCCGCCGCTCGCCCGCGACGCTGAACCCATACTTTTTGTATAGCGTCAGTGCTCGCTGGTTAGTGGGGCGCACCTCTAGCGTGGCGCGGGTGAGCCCGCGCGCGATCGCCGCGCGCAGTAATTCAATCAGCAGCCATTGTCCGAGCCCTTGGCCCTGCTCGGCCGGTTCGACGCCCAAGAGGGTGAGATGGGCTTCTTCGAGGATGGCCCAAACGCAGCCAATGCCGCTGAGGTGACTGAGCGATCGCGGGGTAGCCATGACCTCCAGCACCCACAAATCACTATTGGGGCTCCCCATTTCTCGGATATAGGCTGCTTCACTCCATAACCCACCAAAACATCGATGGTCTAAAGTGACCACAGTTGGTAAATCTTGAGAGACCACAGGGCGGCAAAGAACGCGCATCTTTAGAAGGATTAAGCCGCCACAGTCAGCAGGGGATTGGTTCCCGATTGTACACTGATACTCTCAGACCTCGGTTGAGGCGCCCCTTTCTGCCCCGTCCATCCTTAGTAAACACAGCAGCAAAGTTTATGGTTTCCACTGTCGATTCCGCCAAGACTAGCCTGAGCTATTTGACGGCCCATGCGGCGACGCTTCAGGCCCGTAGTTCCTCACCCAATCAAAACTTACTACCGCTATCGGCCCAAGTTTCTGAGACCGATCATTTGGTGGTGGGGGGCTGTGACGTCCCCGAGTTGATCGAGCGGTTTGGCTCACCGCTCTATATTTTGGATGAGGCGACGCTGCGAGCCGCCTGTCAGCAATATCGCGAGGCGATGGCGCACCACTATCCGGGGGAGGCGTTGGTGATTTATGCCTCTAAAGCCTGGAACTGCCTGGCCGTCTGCGCCGTGGTGCATAGCGAGGGCTTAGGCGTGGACGTCGTTTCCGCCGGGGAGCTGTTGACGGCGATTAAGGCGGGAGTGCCGGCGGAACATCTCTACTTTCACGGCAACAATAAGTCGCTTGATGAGCTGCAGCAGGGCATTGACAGTGGTTGCCGCATTGTGGTGGATAACTGGTTGGAGTTGGAGTCGCTGAGTCAGCTGTTGGCTGGTGCCGAGAGTGCGGTGCCCATTTTGCTGCGTCTGACCCCCGGTATTGAGTGCCATACTCACGAATACATTCGCACCGGCCACCTCGATAGTAAGTTTGGCTTTGACCCAGATCAGATCGAAGCCGTGTTTCAGTACGTGGCAAGACAGCCGCAGCTGCGCTGCATCGGCTTACAGGCCCACATTGGTTCTCAGATTTTTGAACTCCAACCCCATGCTGATTTGGCCGGGGTCATGGTGCGTTGGTTCCAAAAGGCGGCAGAGTATGGTCTGCCCGTCACCGAATTGGATATCGGCGGCGGATTGGGCATTTGCTATACCGAGGCGGATGATCCCCCCAGTATCGAGAACTGGGTCAAAACGGTGGCAGAAGCGGTTGCCGAAGCCTGCGAGCTGCAGGGCGTGCCGCTGCCCCGACTGATTGCCGAACCAGGGCGATCGCTGATTGGCTCGGCCTGCGTGACGGCATACACCGTCGGCAGCCAAAAAACGGTGCCTGGCATTCGCACCTACGTGGCCGTAGATGGCGGCATGTCAGATAATCCGCGACCGATCACCTATCAGTCGGTCTATCGGGCTTTGGTCGCCAATCGGATGTCAGCCCCGCTGACTGAGAAAACGACGCTGGCGGGCAAGCACTGTGAGTCGGGTGATGTGGTCATTCAAGAAGCCGATTTGCCCGCGCTGACAGCGAATGACGTTATCGTTGTGGCAGGTACCGGTGCCTATAACTACAGCATGGCGTCTAACTACAATCGGGTACCCCGACCGGCAGCGATTTTGGTCAATGCTGGAGACGCTCATCTCATCATCCAGCGGGAAACGTTACAGGATTTGATGCGTCATGATTGCTTGCCAGCTTCCCTCGCACCTGCTAGCTAGGACGAGGTCAACTGTTCTTGAGGGCAAACCGTGACCCCGCGCGGGTCTGAGCGGTGATTTCTCGAATGCTGTCAAGGCGCGAACGGACAGGTTGGGAGCCTCTGGGCCACAGGGCCCCAGCTGGCACGATCGCTTGGCACCCAACCGTTGAAACTAAGCTACGGCACTGCACATGGGGCAATTCTGGGAGCTAGGGCAGATCATCCTCGACATTATTCGGGGGTGGCCATTAAGACTCTTGGATGGCGTGCTGGTTGTGCTACTGGTCTACACCATCCTGGTGCTCATTGGTGAACGCCGCACCCTGTGGATGGTGCGGGGGTTCATTATTCTGCTGTTAGCAGCGACGATGAGCCGACATATCGGTCTGTCTTTACTCGCTTTTGTACTCGATAAGCTGGTGATTGGGGCGGCAGTCGCGATGGCCTTTATCTTGCAGGGCGAATTTCGGCGACTGCTAGAGCAAATTGGCCGGGGGCGGTTAGGCCAGTTGCTGGTGCTGCCCGATCGCGATTTGACGCCCCAGCCTGATAATGTCGTCGATGAGCTGGTGGATGCCGCTAAAGAGCTATCGCAAAATCGCATTGGGGCGCTGATTATTGTGGAAACCGATCGCCCTATTGACGAGCGGGATTTTTCGGTGCCGGGGGTCAAACTCAATGCCGAAGTTTCGCGAGAACTCCTGCAAACTATTTTTCAGACTAGTACGCTGCTGCATGACGGTGCGGTGTTAGTGCGGGGTTCGCGGGTGCTGGCAGCGGGCGTGATTTTACCCATTTCGGAACGCTCGGCTTCGCGACAGCTGGGCACTCGCCATCGGGCGGCCATGGGCATTACTGAACGGGTCGAAGACTGTCTCTGTATCGTTGTTTCTGAAGAAACGGGCTCAATCTCTTTAGCCGAAAGAGGAAGGCTAAATCGGCCCCTAACCAGCAGTAAACTAAGGGAGTTGTTAAGCGCCCGGCTATCTCTATCGGTTGATCGAGATGCCGTCAGCCCGCAACTCAAAAGCTTGAGCAAACGGTTGCTCCGGCAGGGGCGATCGCTCCTGCAACGTTTGTTCCGCTTTTCGTCGTCGGCCCCTCGTGGAAAAAATGACCGCTGAGCCTTTTGTCACCTCTTCTCTACCCGCTGATATCGATACGCAAAAACTGCCCCGCCATGTCGCGGTGATTATGGATGGCAACGGGCGCTGGGCCAAACAGCAGGGGTTGCCCCGGATCATGGGCCACCGACGCGGAGTTGACACGCTCAAAAAGCTGCTGCGAACGTGCAATGACTGGGGCGTTGGGGCTCTAACAGCCTATGCCTTTTCGACGGAGAACTGGGGGCGTCCGCTAGAAGAAGTGGCCTTTTTGATGACGCTGTTTGAGCGGGTGTTGCGTCAAGAACTCAGAGATATGGATAAAGAAGGTGTCCGCATTCAGTTTGTCGGTAATCTGCAGTCGCTGCCCGCTTCCTTGCAAGAGGAGATTGATCGAGCGGTGCAACAAACCCAAAGCAATCCCGGTATTCGCTTTACCGTGGCGACTAACTACGGCGGTCGCCAAGAAATTGTGCAGGCCTGTCGGGCGATCGCGACCCAAGTGCAGCGGGGCCAGCTAGCCCCCGAAGATATCGATGAGTCCCTCTTTAGTCATCATCTTTACACCGCCAATCTTGAAGACCCTGACCTGTTAATTCGCACCAGTGGAGAAATGCGGCTCAGCAATTTTTTGCTGTGGCAGCTCGCCTACGCTGAGCTTTATGTCACCGATACGCTATGGCCTGATTTTGATCCGACGGAGTTTCACCGTGCCCTCTGTGCCTATCAAAAGCGTCATCGCCGGTTTGGCAAAGTCTGACGCCGACCAAGGGCACTGCTCTGTGGGCCACAGTGCGCCCGATGTCGCTGATTAGGGTGTGGACTTATACCAATTCTACGAATTACAGCGACACAGACAAGTCGGCTTTCTCCCTCGGGGAGACGCGATGCGAACGACTCCGCTCAGCCGACGTTCCTTGAGCGGCGTCGCAAGGAAGATCTGTAGCCCAGTTTCAGAGAATTGGTATTAGACCTAAGTCGCTTGCTGGAAGGGGGCGACTCTGCTCAACTCGGGCGATCGGGACGCTATTTCGAGCAGCGGCCTGAACGAGCGGGCAGCGCCGCGCATTACCCCTAATCGCCTAGACTGCTCGTGCCATCTAGCAGCATCCACAGGCCACCAACTAGGATGGCGATCGCCAAACCACCTAACACCACATCTAAATTCGTCAGATTTTCCATGTTGTCTCGCAGGCAAAACCATGAGCGCTCGCAGCCTACCGCTTATCTGACCCGATCGCAATGCGGCTTAAAGCAGCACTTTTCCAATTCGATAGGGCGTTGGAGCAATGCGGTGCCCCGGTGTCTGACCGGTCGTCAATGTTGATTTCCCGTTTCACAACAAATGCCTGACCAGCCCTAACGTAATGCACCTCCAACGTTAGGGCTTAGCACGCTGCTGCGAACCCAATGACCATTAGACTTCGAGTTGACTTACCAGAGTCCCCGAATCGGTGCGGGCTCGGGTTCCACTTCGGGCTCCGGTTCGATTACCGGTTCCTCGACTATGGGGTCTTCCGTCATTTCGGGAATTTCCTCGGCGATTTCCGGCGCGGGAGAGAACCTGAGCGTACCCACATCAACCGGCAAATCCATGTACAGATCGCCGTCTTCAAACAAATAACCCACCGCGTCTTCTAGGCCGCGGCGATATTCGTCATCGATGGAGTCAGGACCACAGGCCGCCAGTGTGGAAGGCCCTAGCGCAATAAAATCGCGTTGAACATCATAGGTACCGCGAACAACATTGCAGTCGGCTTGCACACCCACTGTGCCATCTTCAAAAAATTGAATTGTGTAATCAGCGGGATTAGTTGGCTCTAAGGAAGTGTCGTTGTTATAGAGAATTTGCTGCAGTTCCCATACCGTGTCGGTCAGCATGGGTTCTTGGGCCTGGGCGGCCACGTCGGCCAGCGTCGTACTCAAGACGATGGCCGACGTGGTCGCTAATGAAATAGATGTATATGAAATCATGCGTTAGTCTTCACACCTCAGTAGCATCTTGGTGAAAAAATTGAGAAAAAGCGAAAGAGAAAAGACCTAGCCCAGCCGAAAATAGGTTTTCAACTGGAGCAAATCAGCATCTAAATTCTGCGATCGCGGACCCTGTTTTCTCAAACACTTGCCCAGTAGATTACTGCCTGTGCTTGGCATCTAAAGCAATGTTTATACTTCTTTAATTGCCATTGACCCGCCGTCCTAGGGGATTCATGACGGCTTGAGGCCGTCAGCCTTCATCAGCTAAGCCAGTCGGTGAAAACTCACTTTGGCTGATGATCGGCTCAGGCTCCGCTGGGCTCACAATGGCAGGCACTATGTGGCGGCTGCAAATTGTGAGGTCTGCAACGAGCTTTAAACTCGACAATGCGTCTCGATGCCCAGAACGAACTGACGCCATGAATTAAGCGCTGAAAAATAAAATTATTCGGGCTGAAATGGTGCGATCACAATTAGTCTCCACACAGAGTTCCTAATGGCAACCGCTTTGACTACAATCAGAAGCCAGCGGTAACTCTTCAGCAAAGCGATGCACAGCGACATTATTCAAACGGTGACCTCCTCAGAAGAGTCGATTGTGCTCTTTGAAATGAATGATGGGCGAGGCAAAACGACTGCGACTTGTCGCCATCCGCAAGAACTCGCGACGAAATCAGCGCAGGCGCTTGTGCAGGCCATGGGCACAATTCAAGCCCTGGCTAACCGCACATCTGAGACCCTGGCGAAACTCCCGAAACCGCCTGCTGCCTGCGAACTCGAATTTGGCATCAAGATCGACCCGGTGGCAGGGGCCTTGGTGAGTCAATCGGCGGATGAGGGAAACTTACGCATCAAATTTGTGTGGTCGCCTGACTAAAAATCATTCTCAGTGATCGAACTCCCAAGACACGCTCAATCATGCCAGGGAGCAACGGAGCAACCGGGGCAAATTTGTCGTCTTGTTTCAAGGAATCGGTCACAACTGCAAGGCGGGCTGAATTCGTTGTGCTGAAACCGATGAACCGGATGTCGCACTGCCAGTGACGCAAACTGCAGCCGCGATCGCCTACAGCTTGGCCGCTCTGATTTGATAGCTAATCAAAATCACCGGCAGCATGCCGACGATCAAAATTGCCAGGGCAGGCACTGCGGCATCCACTAATCGCTCATCAGAGGCGTATTGAAAAACGCGGACGGCCAAGGTATCGAAATTGAAGGGGCGAATGACGAGGGTGGCGGGCAGCTCTTTCATCACGTCAACGAAAATCAGCACTGCCGCCGTTAGCAAACTGCCGCTCAGCAGCGGCGCGTGCACCTGAGTCAGCGTCCGAGTCGGACTGTTGCCCAAACTGCGGGAAGCATCATCTAGGGTCGGACGAATTTTGGTAAGTCCGGCCTGAACGGTGCTGATGGCGATTGCTAAAAATCTGACCAAGTAGGCAAACACGAGCGCGGTGATGGTGCCGCTCAGCAGCAGCCCTGTCGAAACGTTAAAGACCTGTTCGGCCAGGGTGTCAATGGCGTTGTCTAAACGTCCTACCGGCATCATGATGCCCACCGCGATCACCGCCCCCGGCACGGCATAGCCGAGAGAGGCCACTTGCACACTCAATCGAACGCTGCGCCCAGGGTGCAGCCGTGCCCCATAACTGAGCACTAACGCTAATAAGATGCCAATCGCTGCCGTCACCCCCGAGAGCATCAGGCTGTGGCTAGCGAGGTCAACAAATTCGCGATTCAGAGATTTGTCTAGATTGGCCAGCGCCATCCACAGCAAGATGAGGCCAGGCAGCAGCAGCCCCAGAGCAATGGGTAGGGCGCAGGTGAGCATGGCTGCAATCGCCCGCAGGCCCGTCAAATGAAAGCGTGAGAAGCAGGGCTGATTGCCCACTGCCTGATAATAGCGAGCCTGACGACGAGAAAAGCGCTCTAGCGCAATCAAAACGGCGATGAATAAAAGTAAAACGCTGGCGAGTTGAGTCGCTGCTAGCCGTTCGCCCATGCCGAGCCAGGTGCGATAAATGCCGGTCGTAAAGGTCGGCACGCTGAAATATTCCACCGTGCCAAAGTCATTCAGGGTTTCCATCAGAGCCAGTGCGGTGCCAGCAGCGATTGCCGGACGGGCCAGCGGTAAAGCCACGGTAAAAAAGCTGCGCCAGGGCGTGCAGCCCAGCGAGCGGCTGGCTTCTAAGGTACAGAGTGACTGCTCTTGAAAGGCGACCCGCGCCAGCATGTAGACGTAGGGATAAAGCACCAAGCTGAACAACACAATGGCGCCGCCCAGCGATCGCACATCAGGGAACCAGTAATCAGTCGCACTCTGCCAGCCAAACACAGTTCTCAAGGTCGTTTGCACCGGCCCGAAATATTCCAAAAAGTCGGTGTAGGTATAGGCCAGCAAATAGGCTGGGGCGGCGAGGGGCAACAGCGAGGCCCACTCAAAGAGTTGCCAACCCGGGAAGGCACACATCGTCACCAACCAGGCAGTGCTAACCCCTAAAACCAGGACGCCGATGCCCACCCCGACCATGAGGCCCAATGAGTTGGCAATGTAGCTAGGGAGTACCGTGGTCGCGAGGTGATTCCAGATGTCACTGGCGGTGTCGTCTCCCAGATTGCCGAATGCACCGGCCACCACTGCGATCAGGGGGGTGGCAATCAGCAGAGCGATGCCGATGACTCCGATAGACCAACCAGAAACGGGTAAAAATCCGAGCCGCGATCGCTGGGGTCGCTGTTTGAACTTTGCCAGTGTCATGACCGCCGCCCCATCACCCTAACCAAACGCCTCGAAAACTTTGAACGGCTAACTTTTGCAGCTCAGCCAGCGTGATAATTTCATCGCTCATCACATAAACCGCTGATTCGAGCCCATCAGAAAACACAATCAAATATTGAATGAGAGTGTCACCGGGAGAGACAACCTCATAGACGTGGCGACCAGGATCGTCCAAATCATCTCGTTGATCAACGCTGTAGCCTTGGTTTTCTAAGTCGTCAATCAGAGAGGCCGCCACCCGGCGATAGTTGCCGCCACCCACCACTCGTCGGCAATCGCCCAAACCAAAGCAGCCACTCTCGGCGCCAGCAGCATGGGGAAATATATCGCTGTAACCGACTAAGGGGCCGACAGGAGTGGGGTCAGTGGCTGGTTGCGGGTCGACAAAGCCGGGCGATGTTAGACCGTCTTCAGGAGGCAGTTCGGGCTCGGCGTTAAGGCCGGGCTCAGGGGCAGACAGGCTGTCGGGGTTAGGGGCCGGCGACAGCACCGGCTCAGAAATGACATTAGGTTGCAAAGGTACCGACTCTGCGACTGGCGGAGCCGCTGGCTCGGATGGCCGCGCGAGCTCGGGAACTGCCGCGACTTCAGCTTCAGGGTCTTCTGGCAGCATGATGACCGCGATTGAATCTGCCTCAGTCTCCGGAGAGTTGGGCCTCAAGGCAGACTCTGACGACTGCGGCATCGGCACCAGCAGCAACAAGCTGTGGGCTCCGGCAGATAGCGCCAAAACGATAGCTGGAATCAAGACTTTGGGGTTGATTTGAGAAGGTGATATCAACGGCTCTGACCTGGTGCCATTGCTGAAGCCACCACGTCAATTGCCCGGTGGTTACAGAGGCTGGGCGCAATAGATTTCTTCACAAGATAATAGCCTTAATGGCAGTGGCTTGCAATAATACCCTGACTCAGTAGCAGCTCAATTGCCAGTCTTTGGCGTCGCTCCCGCTGCCGTATTTGGGGCAAGACGCGCGCATGAGCTGCTATCGGGCGCGTCATCAACGATGTCGACAAAGCCGGGGCAACGGCTTTATCGCAACCGCTCCGTAGACTCAGCGAGAGGCTCAATGCGTGATGGCAACCGCGCTTTGAGCGGTCATGCATAACTCCCCGCCAAGACCTGAAAGTCCCGCTAGACTGGTAGAACTTTCGCTTCGATGTATGACTATGAGAGCCACTGCCTTCCCTGCTCAGTTTTTCGGTTTAGTGCTGGTGTTAGCGAGTGTTGCGATCGCTAGCTGTTCGTCGCCCCCGGCCAGTGACCTCTCAGCCGATGCGATCGCCAAAGTCACTGCCGGTGAATGCCTAGACTGTGAGCTACCCGGCGTCGACCTAGCGGGCAAAAATCTGCAGGAAGCTAAGCTCAATCGCTCTAACCTCAGCAATGCCAAACTCGCTGGGGGTGATCTCAGCGGGGCGCTGATGGATAGTGTGGATCTGCAAAATGCCGATCTGGCCAACGCCAACCTCACGAACGCCGCGTTGACCTCGGCCAATTTGGGGGGAGCCAACTTTAAGGGGGCTGACCTTAGCGGTGCTTACTTGCGGGATGCCAACCTAGCCGATACCGACTTCACCGATGCAAATTTGACTGGAGCCAACCTGACCAGCACAAACTTAGAAGACGCGATTCTCGATGGTGCAACCTTGACTGATGCGATGCTCCCTCAAGATTTCACCGCGCCCTAGGCAAATGCTTAGTGGCGATGTTCTGGGGAGGAGTGGCTGGCAGTTGATCATTATTTCGGATGTGAGTGTACTCAAAGGCGGACGAAGGTTACTCAGCTGTTAACTCACGAAGGTCGGCAGATACTGCTGTGCACCATGGGCATGGCGCGGGCTCAACCCATCCTCGGCGCGAAGCATCTGATGTCCCCCTGGAAGCCATTGGCTTTTCTGGGAAATCCGGTAGTAGATGCTAAAACCACAAGATAATCCACCCTTTTCAGAGCAATAGGAAACCTCACAAAATCGCTCCCTTAAAAAGGGTCGAGTCTCTGGAAGCGTTGTAGCAGTATTGGTCGCGACTGACACTTTCTGGTGAGATAGAGGACTCGTAAGACAGCAATTAATCGAGGAGCCTTTGGGCTGAGATCAACAGCGAGATTCGGGAACATGTCGATTAGCCGACGGAGTAATCTCTAGAACAGGCAGATGAAAATATCGTCAGTACAACAGGACAGATAGCAACATTCAGAGCCTATTTCTGAAACGACTAGTACTTTTCTCCATAGAACGATTAGTGTGGAGAGAAGACTTCCAGACTTTGCTAATTCCTCAACTTAATTGTTGTTTTTTACTTTAGCCTTAAATATTAAGGACGGGCATCGCAGTCAGGATGCTACTCACAAAGCGCTCTCCCCAAAAAAAATCAGGTTTAACTCAATACCAAGCATTGCATAATTCGATTTTGAGCCCTTTGTGAGAACTTTATTCTGGTCGAAGTCAAGTGTTGATTGTTTTTATGAATCGACCTGACGATGATGACCCTATGTGGAGAGAACAGACCATTACCTATGCTGCGCCTAGACAACCTCAGTGTTACCTATGGGCCAGAGATGACAGCCCTAAGTGCGATCTCTTTGGACTTGTCTCCAGGGGAATTCACCGTGCTGTTAGGGGCCTCGGGTGCGGGAAAATCGACACTACTGCGGTGTCTCAATCGCCTGACTCGACCCACCGCCGGTCGGGTCATCGTCGAGGGGCTGGGGGATCTGAGTAATCCTCATGATTTGCGGGAGCACCGCAAGCAGACTGGCATGATTTTTCAACAACATCAGTTACTCCCTCGCTGTACAGCTTTCCAAAACGTTTTGAAAGGCCGTCTCGCCTACTATCCCGCGTGGCGCACCATGTTGCCCTTACCGCAGCGAGATCAATGCATTGCCCTGGAATGTCTTGATCGAGTTGGCCTGCTAAAAAAGGCGTTGACCCGGGTTAGCGCCTTAAGTGGAGGGCAACAACAACGGGTAGGAATCGCGCGTTCTCTCGCTCAAACCCCCCGCTTGATGCTGGCCGATGAGCCTGTTGCCAGTTTAGATCCAGCCAGCTCTCACCAAGTCCTGTCTTTCCTCCACAAAATTTGTCGAGAAGATGGCATTCCGGTCATCGTGAGTCTGCATCAAGTGGATTTAGCAATCAAATATGCCGATCGCATCATTGGCCTCGCCCACGGCCATGTCGTTTTTGACGGTAGTCCTCAAAATTTAGACTCAGAGCGAATTGAGCAGTTGTATCATCAGACGGCTGTGCCAATCATCGCCTAGTTGACCCGCATCCGACACTAATCGTGATGACGTCTTGATTCAGTATTTATGGAGAATGACCCATGTTTATAGCCCTGAAAAAAAGTATGGCAGCCTCAATTTTATTGGCTGCTTTGGCCCTCGTGAGCTGCAATGCGACGACTCAACAAAATAGCGCGACTGGGCAAACGGAGGCCGATGCCAGCAAAGCTGATCCGGAAAAATTGGTGGTGGCATTGCTGCCTGATGAATCTGTGTCGACCGTCATTCAAAACAGTCAAGGCTTGAAAGAGCATTTAGAAAACGAGTTGGATAAGGAAGTCGAACTCTTTGTGAGTACTGACTATTCTTCCATGATTGAGGCCATGAGTCGGGGACGATTAGATTTAGCCTATTTCGGGCCGCTTTCCTATGTGTTGGCCAAAACCAGGAGTGATATTGAACCCTTTGCAGCTTTAATGAAAGATGGCGAGACGACCTACCAGGCGATTATTGTCACCCATGCAGAGTCGGGGATTGACTCTCTCGATGAGATTGCTGGGAAGGTGATGGCCTTCGGCGACCCGGCGTCTACTTCAAGTCATCTGATTCCGAAGAGCATGCTAGTCGAACGAGTCGACCTAGTGGCGGGTGAAGCCTATGAGGAAGTGTTTCTCGGGGCTCACGATGCGGTCGCGATCGCCGTGCAGAACCAAAACGCCGATGTGGGTGGGTTAAGCAAGCCGATTTTTGAGACTCTGGTCGATAAAGGCGTCATTGATCCAGAAACGGTGATTGTTCTGGAGGAGTCCGATCCCTATCCGCAATACCCTTGGGCTATGCGCAGTGACTTAGATCCGGCCTTGAAAGAGAAGATCAGCTCAGCATTTTTGGACTTGCAGGACGAAACAGTGCTAGACGCCTTCAACGCCGACGGTTTTGGCGCGATTGAAGATGCCGATTATGATGTGTTGCGGCAAATGACAACCCTACTGGATTTGAATATTGAGGAACTTGCACAATAAGTCGAGAGTTCTCATTCAACAATGCTGTAGGGTGTGTTGGTCTCCCTGGAAAAGCGCTGTTTTCCAGGGAGTAGCGCGTTGGTTTGTGAGTCCGGTTTCGCCATGATGCGCCCAAAATTCGAGGCTATTTTACTCACGCAAAGACGCCAGCGCCACATTCGAATTGCTCAGGTGATGGGCGTGGTCGTCGTCGTGCTGATGGCCTTTATCGCCGCTGGCTTTTTTGATTTTGGCCGATTGTCTGAAGGCATTCCTGACCTCATCGATATCATTGGTCAGATGTTTCCGCCAGATTTTAGCCATGCTCGCACCTGGCTCAAACCCATGGTTGATACCTTAGCGATGAGTATCGCAAGTACGGCACTGGCGATCGCCCTATCGCTACCGTTAGCCTTGTTAGCAGCTAAAACAACGGCTCCCAATTTACTTTTGTACCAAGGGGCAAGGGTTGCTTTAAATATTCTGAGGGCCATCCCAGAACTCATTATGGGGATTATTTTTGTGGCGGCAGTGGGCTTTGGCATTCTGCCTGGAGTATTAGCCGTTGGGCTGCACTCTATCGGGATGGTGGGTAAGTTTTTTGCCGAGTCGATAGAACACGCTGATCATTCCCCGATTGAAGCCATTCAGGCGGTGGGAGCCGATCAGTTTCAGGTGATTTATCACGCGGTCTTGCCTCAGGTGCTGCCTCAGATTATTGACGTCTCTTTGTATCGTTGGGAATACAACTTCCGAGCTTCAACAATTATGGGAGCGGTTGGCGCTGGCGGCATTGGCTTTGAATTGATTGGTGCTTTACGGCTGCTGCAGTACGAGGCTGTTGGGGCAATTTTGATCGTCATTTTAGCGATGGTCACCCTAGTCGATAGCCTCAGCAGTGTGCTGCGGCGCTATTTCACTTAGTCTTGTGGGTATCGGCAAGTCGCTCCATTGAGGACTTGATGAAAGATCGTCGCATCGTCATGCCCCGTTGAGCTCATTCCGAGATCATTCGCTTCCGGAGCCCCAGCGCGTCTGTGGGGTGGCGATGATTTGGGGTTAAGGGACATGGTTTAGGGTTCATGGTGGATAACCGTCAGAGGGTCGGGAGACTTCCGCCAGGCAGTCCGAAACGCACACAACCAGCCTTTGCCATACCGGGTTAGAGAAACGCTAGAGTTGCTTATGAAGTGAACGGCACTCGTCTGTGGCCTCCTCTGCTCGACCTCTCCGCAAAATGTTGTCTGTCTCTCGGGTTTTGCTGTCAGTTTATTACGCCTACATGGTGGAATACCGCGCTGAGCTAATGTTTTGGGTGCTCTCCGGCACGTTTCCGCTGATTTTCATGGGGATTTGGGCGCAAGCATCTCAAGGCGGTCAGTTTGCGCTTGATCCGATCGCCTTTATCCGTTACTTTCTTGTCGTCTTTTTAGTGCGCCAGCTAACGGTGGTGTGGGTGATTTGGGAATTTGAGCGTGAAGTGGTTGAAGGTAAGCTGTCGGCCTTTTTGCTGCAGCCCATCGATCCGGTGTGGCGGCATTTCTTTAGTCACGTGTCTGAACGCTTTGCCCGGTTGCCCTTCATTGTGCTGTTGTTGGGGGCTTTTTTACTGCTCTATCCCGAAGCCGTCTGGCTGCCTTCTCATCGCGCTTTGCTGTTGGGCCTGATTGCGATCGCCGGTTCGTTTTGTCTGCGATTCATCATTCAATACACGGTGGCGATGTTCGCCTTTTGGACAGAGCGCGCCCACGCGATTGAACAGTTTTGGTATCTGCTCTATATCTTTACCTCTGGCATGATTGCGCCGCTGGACGTCTTTCCGGAAAACGTCAGGGCGGTCATCTTGTGGACGCCCTTTCCCTACCTGATTTACTTTCCGGCCAATATCATCATTGGCCGCCCCACGGCTCTAGTGCAGGGCTTTGCCACGATGCTGGCTTGGGGGCTGATCTTTTTAGCGTTGAATCGGTGGCTCTGGCGCCGTGGGTTGCGACAATATTCCGGCATGGGGGCGTAATGCAAAAATATTGGCAAGTGCTGCAGCTATTTTGGAGCACCGCGATCGCCGCCGAGTTAGAGTATCGCCTCAATTTTTCAGTCGCAGCGCTGAGCAGCGTGGGGGGGCTGATCGGCAGTCTGTTTGGCCTCTTTTTGTTCTATCGCACGGGTTACGAATTCCCTGGCTGGAGTTGGGAAGAAGCGCTCATTGTGCTGGGGGTATTCACGCTGCTGCAGGGATTTGCGGCGACCTTTTTGGCCCCTAATCTCAACAAAATTGTGAGTCAGGTACAAGAAGGCACGCTCGATTTTGTCTTGCTAAAGCCGATCAGCTCGCAGTTTTGGCTCTCGACGCGCACCCTATCGCCTTGGGGCATTCCCGATCTGTTCTTCGGCCTCGTCATGATTGGTTATGCCGGGTCGCGATTGGGAGTTGATCCCCTCGCTTATTTCATCGCCCTGCCGCCGCTCCTGTTTGGCTTCCTCAGTTTGTACAGCCTGTGGTTTGTGTTGGGTGCGACCAGCATTTGGTTTGTCAAAATCTACAACGTGACTGAGGTGCTGCGAGGTCTGCTCGAAGCGGGCCGCTTTCCCGTCGCGGCTTACCCAACGATTTATCGAGTCTTTTTCACCTTTGTGATCCCCGTCGCGTTTCTCACGACCGTACCGGCGCAATCACTCCTCGGCCAAATCGAGTGGACCTGGATTCTGGGATCAATCGGACTCGCGATCGCCCTGCTGCAGTTTTCGCGCTGGTTTTGGCAATTTGCCCTGCGGTTCTATACCAGTGCCTCTAGCTGATCAGAATGAGTGGAGTCATGTCCCTGTAAACCGATTATCCTCTCCACTTTCTTACCCTCCTGCTCCTATGGCTCCCTCGCTCGCGAGGGGGAGGGGGGAGGAGAGGGCGGAGGCGGGCGGCGGGGGTGGGGAGGG
>CALCCA010000074.1 GCA_937899725.1 uncultured Halomicronema sp. | reverse complement strand
TGCTCTAAACTTTCGACCACTTTAACCGATTAGACCTTTATGCGGATTGCTATAATCCCTAGGCAGGCACGCCCTGCGGCACTGCAGTAAGAGGGCGACTTACTCAGCACCGCTACCTGTTGAAGGATTCACTCTATATACAAAGCCAAACGCGAATTGGATCTGTTTGGATCTAGGAAATTTTGCGCGATCGCGTTGATCGTCCCAGCAATGGTGAGGTGACCGGATTTCCGGGGCTTTGGCAGGGCAAGGGGGCTGAATTGGTTGGGCGGTTTCAGAAAATGGGGATAAAGCTCAAATTTCGACCCGGCGATCGCGCTCAAAGGCAGGCTCCCTGGCTGTCCGCAGAGAGACCGTTGCCCGTGAGCCGCTGGCCGCTGATGAATGCGTCCTTATGTGGTGGCGATCGCTGCTGTGCTGACTCAAATGCCGGATGTTGGGACCACCGGGCGAGGCGTGCGCCTAAATCCCTTCCGCTTCGGTATCGACGTTCCAAAGCTCCAGTAGCGCGTCTACGCGATCAACCGAGGCCAGATCCTCTTGTGCTAAATATAGGCGGCGCGCACTGGTGACCTGCACAATGGCCTGTTGTTCTAACCCTTCGGCCCAGAGTGCCAAGCCCAGGTTATAGTGCGCCCCCGGATTGCCAGGAAACGCGTCAAGTACGCGGCGATAGGCCGCTATCGCCTGCAAATAGACCCCTTGTTCGAGGTGTAGCGCACCGACGGCCGCTTGCGCTGGAATCAGCGTCGGGTCGGCATCAACAGCACGACGATAGTAGGTATAGGCGGCTTCCACATCGCCGCGTTCCATCGAGATCTCGCCCAGCAAAAACTGGGCCTGGGCGGCTTCGCGATCTAGCTCAACGGCCCGGCGCAGGTTGTTAAACGCGCCGTCAACATCCCCCTGGGCCAGCTGCGTTTCCGCTAGACCGACATAGGCAGCGCTGCGGCTGTCATCCACTTGCACGGCCCGCTGAAAGGCCGACTCAGCATTCGTATAGTCTTCGCGAATGAGGTAGAGGGTGCCCAGCGCCTCATAGGCTTTGGCATTGCCCGGAGCCCGCTGCGCCAGCGTTTCATAGGTGCTGAGGGCCGCGTCGTAGTCTTCTAGCGTGATGTAAATATTGCCAAGCCCCAAATAGGCGTCCGTGGCTGCCGGCGACAGGTCAGTAATGGCTTCGTAGGCCGCGATCGCGCTGTCATAGTCTGCGGAGCGCACATAGGCAAAGGCCAACCCATAGCGAAAGGGTAAATTATCAGGCTCTAGGGTGATCGCCTGCTCATAGGGCGCGATCGCGTCGGCGTATTGACCTTGCTGCACGTAGAGATAGCCAATGCCAGAAAATAGTCGAGCGTTGCTGGGGTCAATGCGGATGGCTTCTTGATACAGGGCGATCGCCCCGGCGTAGTCGCGGGCTTCGACCTTATCTTGGCCTTCGGTGAGCAGATCATCCAGGGCTTCTTGCTGGGCGTCTGACAGGGTTGAGCTACCGGCCTGGGCCAGCCGCACTGAGTCAGTGAGGGGGGGCCGTGCTGGTGAGGGCAGGGCAATCTCGGGCTGAATGAACGGTGCAAGAACCGCTGCCCTAGTCGAGGCGGCTTGAGCGCTAGCGGCCAGCGTGCTCGCTACGGCTCCCGACAATAAAAGTGCAAACCATCGAAAAGACACAGCCAATCGACCTCCTGAATCGTCGCCAAGGCGATTGCCGCCCTGGACTGAACTCGATGCGTCACCCCAAAAATCCGCTCTCAATCTTATCCTAAAACTCCCAGTGATGGGAGCGACCGGGGTGGGGGTGAGCGCGGTTCCCTCGTACTCTTCAACTGCATGCAGCGACCATCCGGCCTGATCAGCCGCGATCGCAACCGGTTAGGCCGGATAGATCCGCAGGCGACGATTAGGCTCATCCCCAAAGCTGCAGGACTTGAGCCGATAATGTTCAGCCAGTTCATGCTGCATTTTGCGAATGCGAGACGATCGGGGCAGCAATTCGACCGGCTGGCCTTTGGGAATGACGATTTGTTCGACGGCTAGACGCGCTTCTTCCAAAGCTTCCAACTCATCGGCATTCTCATTGGGCGAATACAAGCTGAGATTGGGCATCGCTTTGACGTTGCTGTCATCCAAATCCAGCAGGCGCTGCAGGGTGCGCACAATCTGCGGCATGCTATTCGCCTTGACGGTGTGAATGGGCAGCTGACGCACCTTGGCAATTTGTCGCAGTTTGGAATGGTGTTTGACGTGCGCTCGCAGGGCTAACACGGCATCGGCGCTCTCCAGATCCTTCGTCAGCAGCACGGGCAACCGCAGCGTTTCGATCACCTGATCGAGGTGGTGCTTGCTAATGCCGTAGGGGTAGATGCGCAAGATATCTTCGCCATTGGGGCCGACAGTGGGCTCAGGGGCGAGGCCGAGGCCATCGCCAGCGTCCGTGGCGGCATACACCAGGGCCGCATCATTGAGGGAATGATCGAGCATGGCTTCAAAGGTTTGCTCTTCAGACGACAAAGGTAACCGTTGCACGGTGCTAGAGCCCCCTTTCGGTGGCACCATGCGCCCCGAGGCGCGCCAGCCGCCAGACTTCAAGCCACTGACCGGCGATCGCCCTTTCATCACGGCCGGTAGCTGAGGCGCTTCGGTGGTGGTCACCACCTCGCCCTGTTCATTCACCGCCCGCACTTGGGTGGCGGGAGGCCGTCCGCGCAGCAGCGCATCCACCGTCTCTGCCACGTCTTCATGAATCGCCCAGCGCTGCCGCTCCAACATTTCGATCGCGATATCAAACGTCGGCGGGGCTTTGCGCTCTAACACGCTTTTTTGGCTGCCGCGACGGCGGGCCTCATCATCCCCCAACGTGACCGATTGAATCCCCCCTACCAGGTCAGACAGGGTCGGGTTTTTCATAAGGTTTTCGAGCTGATTGCCGTGGGCAGTGCCCACCAGCTGCACCCCCCGTTCGGCAATGGTGCGAGCGGCGGTGGCTTCTAGCTCAGTGCCAATCTCGTCAATCACGATGACTTCGGGCATGTGGTTCTCGACCGCCTCGATCATCACCTGGTGCTGCAGCTCCGGTTTAGCCACCTGCATGCGCCGCGCCCGCCCGATCGCTGGGTGCGGAATATCGCCGTCACCGGCAATTTCGTTTGAGGTGTCAATGATGACGACGCGCTTGTCGAGGTCATCGGCCAGTACGCGGGCGATTTCTCGCAGGGCAGTGGTTTTGCCCACGCCGGGACGCCCCAACATCAAAATTGACTGGCCGCGTTCGACCAAATCGCGCACCAAGCCAATGGTGCCAAACACGGCGCGACCAACGCGGCAGGTGAGACCAATCACGTCGCCTGAGCGATTACGAATGGCGCTGATGCGGTGCAGGGTCTTCTCAATCCCGGCGCGATTGTCGCCGCCAAAAAAGCCGACGCGATCAATGCAGTATTGCAGGTCGGCTTTAGTCACGACCTGGTCAGAGAGATAATCCGCACCCGAGAGAAACCGGGCTTCGGGCCGTCTACCCAGATCGAGAATCACCTCAATGAGCTGATCGGCCTGCTCATGCTGCCGAATGAGTGCCGCTGTTTGCGGGGGCAAAACGGCCAATAGTTGATGAAGATCGTCGTACACTGCCGATTGCGAGTCCGATGCCGTGCCTTCGGGGGCCGGAAAGAAACTGGCAGAATCAACGGACTGGGCGTCGTTTTGAAAGGCCATAGACTGACTTAAAATCTACTCGAATGACGATAAACGGGCGGCTCGGTAGATGCCGTAACCCACTCGCGCGGCTCACCCAGGGGGACTTGGGGCGAGGTCACGGCGGGGCGGCGGATCGCCTTAAGGGGAACCACTAAGCTCTGGGCCAACTGCACGGCTTGCAGCAGCTGAGGGAGGGCAATTGCCGGGTCTAGCTCATCAGAATGGTCTCCTGGAGAAGTTGGGGTGGCGATCGCGGCTAGCGGTGGGCAAAGGGCGTCTTCGTCGAGCAGGGGGCTCAACAGATGCCGCGCAAAACTGCCGTAGCCGACGCCCGCAAACGTGGGGCCGGTGGCGGGCAGTCCTGTTGTCGCGACCACATCCCTGAGTTTGGTGGCGGTGTGAGCATTGGTGCCCCCCGCTAACTGCACATAGCCGGGTGGTCCCGCTCGCAAGACTTTTTCGGCAAACCGCAGGGTGGCGTGGGTGGTGCCTTTGCCAATGTCGCCGCTCATCGAACGGCCATCGGTTTGCCAAATTAGCGGCACCGATAACGGCTGTATGCCTTCGTATAGCTGCCACAGATACGCGATCGCCTGGTCATGGTCAGGGCAGCTGATGGAAATGACGGTGAGGTTGTTTAAATAGGGTTGGAGCGCTGACCACAGCGCCATAAATGCGTCATAGCGGCCTACTTGGGTATGAATTTCGATCGCATCCACCTCGTTCAGCAAGGTAGACGCCACGGCTTGGACAGAAGTTGCCCGCGTCACCGTTTCGATCTGCTGAATCGGGCAAACGGGGAGGCAGCGACCGCAGCCATAACACCGCGCCTCAATGACACCCGTCATGGGTGGTTCAAAGGCGATCGCCGCTGCTGGACAAATGGCTTCACAGGGCCGCGAACAATCTGCTGGACACTGTTGAGGATCAAACTGCGCTTTGCGAAAATGAGGGTCGTCACCATCACTAAAACTCACCATCAGAAGTGGCAGTTCAGTAGGGATATCGACAGCGCATTGAGCGATAAAGGCGGGTTGGTGCCGCAGTCGAGATAAGACGCTAAAGGCTTCTTTAACGGCTTTAACCACAGCGGGATCAGCAGCGACGTCAATACAATCAGCACCTGCTAAGGCATAGGCCAGTGCTAAATTGCGAATAGACGGAAGATGCTGATAGCTGGCTCCACCAATCAGTTTGAACCAGCAACCTTCCTGCAGAGAAATTAAGGGCCGATGGATTACTCTCACCCTTTTATGCTAATAGGTTCTGCGGAAATTTACGAGAATTCGTCGATCTTTTCGAATTCACGGGTATCTTGCAACAGATTGGCCCATTTTCAAAGTGTTCGTAACGATTGGTAAAAAAGCCCTCAGGGTGAACGATCAGTAATTTTCGAAAATACTGTGATCGCCCATGCCATAAACTCGCCTCACAGACCGATCCAGCCGCATTCAGTGCCGTGTGAGCAAGCGATTCAGCCCCCCTGGCTAAGCGGCTAACTCCTTCGCCAATGGCTGCCAGCTAAAGACGCGATCACCGCCCATTTCGAGTACGACTTTGACATTCGGAAATGCTTTCGGGAGTTCGGTCAGGTAGGCAATCTCTTGTTGCGACAGAATGTTGCCCTCAATCAGCCACAGCACCAGCCCCTTCGATTTGGCCGAAAGGTTCTCCAGCCGGTAGTTCACAATCGGGGGAATGTAGTATCGATAACCCACAGCGGCCGACTGGCCAATCGTTTTTTTACCCAGGTGAGCGGGGCGTACCCCGTGGACATCGGTAAGATAGGCCGACAAATCCCCCAGCCCTTTGACAGTCAGGTTTAAAGCTTCGTAGCCAGCCGCTCGCAAACGACGCTGATAGCGTCCCTCAAATCCGCCTTCAAGGGGGGCTCTGACGGCAAGAGCGCCAGACGATTCTAAATCGCGCACAAATTGTTTGCCGGTGATGAGCAGTGCCATAGTGCTCCTTGCTGATTTGCGATCGCATCACTGTCTCACCCTATCCTACTGGGTAACTGGCTCCAGAACGACTGCGGCGATCGCTTTGTTGGCCTGACTGGCGCAAAATCACTCAATGGTCAACCTCGACGGTGGGCAATAGAACTAGCCCAGCGATCGCCCTTCGCCATCGCCAAAGTCACAAAAGTGCTGCATGCCGCTGATCATCGCGCCGCTTTGAACCGCTACCGCCACATCGGGGGTGGCTGTCACATCGGCACTCTCGCTCAAGTGATCGCTCGGATCTCGCCTTCGCAAACGGATAGCACGTCTTAGTAAGCCCCTTTGCCGAGAAACACAATGCGCAGCGTCTCAACCAAAATTTCTAAATCTAAATTGAGCGACCAATTGTCGATGTAATGCAGGTCGAGGCGGGCCACATCATCGAAGGTATCGATGTCCGATCGCCCCGAGATTTGCCACAGTCCGGTAATGCCAGGGAGTACCTGATGGCGGGTATGGTGCCAGGCGGCAAACCGAGCCACATCGCGTACGGGTAGCGGTCGCGGCCCGACCAGGCTCATCTCACCACACAGAACATTGAGAATCTGCGGCAGCTCATCCAAACTAGTGCGGCGCAAAAAAGCCCCAACACGGGTCACCCGAGGATCTTGCTTGACCTTAAAGAGGATACCGTCGGCGGTTTCATTTTGCTGCTCTAGTAGGCGCTGCTGCTGATCGGCATGCACCCCCATCGTGCGAAATTTCCAAACCCAAAAGTGTTGACCGTGCAGACCCACCCGCTCTTGACGAAAAAATACTGGGCCGGGAGAGTCAAGCCGAATGGCCACAGCGATCGCGACGAAGACCGGGACAAGCAACAGCGCCCCTAGGCTGGTACCGCCATAGTCCATCAGGCGCTTGAGGCGATAATCCCAGCTGCCCATTAGCGGCGCGTCTAACCGTAGGGTCGGCAGACCGGCCAGGGTTTCGGGAGTGCCACGACGGTACAGCATATCGCGACTGGTAGGAATCAGTTGCATGGCGATCCCGGCGCGGCGTAGTTTCCAATACAACTCTGAGGCCAAATCCGCCGAGGGAATATTTTCCACCAGTACGAGGGAGACTTGAGCCGACACAATGGCCCGCAAGGTCGTAGCAGAGTTGGCGGTGCTAGGCAATGCCGCGCCGACAACATCGACCTGGGCTCGCTTCGACAGCACTTCTGATAGGCGTTGCAGTCGTCCCGCAGGCGCAATCAGAAAGACCGCTGTTTGAGCCTGCAGCCGCTCGATGGGGCGCAGTAGTAAACCGCTGGCCAAGCGAAACCCGATGACCAACACAACGCTGCTTAACCAGGCAGAGAAAAAGAGCGATCGTGGCAAGTCAAGCTTGGGGTCATAAAAATATAAGCCCACTAGAGATACCAGATAAACGAAGCTGAGCAGCTTACCCGCCTGCAAATAGTTTTTGATCTGATACCGGTTGCCATAGAGGCCCCCACTGGCAAAGACAATCAGCGTGCAGGCCCCTAAAATCCACAGTGGGCTGGGAATGGAGAGCCACGTCCACCACACCAACTGTGACGGAATCGGCGAGAAAAAATGGTTGAGGGTACGGGCAATTTGCCAAGACAACGCCAGCGCTATAACATCAGCCAGCATCAGAATCAGCGATCGCTGTAGCTCCCACTGCAATGCATCCTTGAGCCGCAGCCGCCGAGGGGCGCGGATATCCACTGATTTTGGCAGGGGCGATCGGCGTTTCAAAGTCGTCTTAATCGTGCGATGCAGATTCATAAACAGTCGGCGATCGGGGGACAATTTTCAGGGCTTCCTGTTAGTGTTCCGAAATTTCGCCCAAACCATATCATTCCTTAGGGTTCTTGTTGCTTGATCGGCCAAACAGACGTTAGCCAACGCCAACCTAGCTGGCCCACCAACAAAATTACAAAAGCAGGATTATTCACGAGATATCGCTGCCACAAGCGACGCGGCTCTTGACTAAAGCGAAAAGCCCATTCCAAACCAAGCCGCATCATCCAGCGCGGGGCCTGGGTCACGTCTCCACTCAAAAAGCTAAAGGCCGCACCAACGCCAATCATCACAGTATTGAGCTGGCCCTGTTGACGGGCCATCCACTGTTCCTGCTTGGGGCAACCTAGGGCGACAAACACAACCGCTGCCTGTGATTGATGAATACGCTCAATATCAGCGTTCTCCTCAGTCACAGTCAGCGCCCGAAAAGGCGGCGCATAGGAGCCGGCGATCTTCAGGTCAGGAAACCGGTGAGATAACGCCTGAGTTACCCGCTCTAGCATGGCAGCAGTGCCCCCATACAGATAAATAGGGAGCTGGGTCTGCGCCGCTCGCTGACACCAAGCCAGCATCAGGTCAGGGCCGTAAACCCGCTGTTGCTGCGGGATGCCCAACCAACGCATCGCCCAAACTAAGGGCATACCGTCCGGTGTCACCAGGGCCGCGCCCTCTAACACGGCTCGGTAAGAGACATCCCAGTAAGCCGTCATCACAACGTGCACGTTGGCTGCGACCACATAGCAAGATGTCTGGTCGTTAGTCCAATGCTGAATGCGATCGCAGGCATCCGTGTAGCTAGTGCCGTCGATTTGCGTCTTAAGAACTAATTTAGAAACCAGATCAGCCTGCAAGCCGCTCGCCTAATTCGGTTGCCGTCATGGTAGCAAGGCATTTCACCGCCCATGACAAACGCTTTGATAAATTTGAGCAGTTTTTTCCGCCAGCTGCGGCCAGGTATAGCAGGCCTCAACTTTTGCTTGGCCCGCTTGGCCCATCGCCCTAGCAGTTTGAGGATGGGTAAGTAAATTGAGGAGGCGATCGGCAAGAAATGAACTTACTTAGCTTAAGAAAACACTACACGTATTGTCAGTACTGTTCTTTCTTAAAAGATCACTAATGCTCTGTCGAAAGAGATTAATATACTCAGTACTATAAACCAGAATACTCATTAATTGTTTGTTTGTATATATCTATTAGTAAATCATAGTTGATATCTGAAGAATACTTTTCTTCAAACTCTAAGCGTGTACTTCTATGCATTACATCCCAATTGTCGGGATGGTCTCTCACCCAAGAAACAGCACGAACCAAATCTTGCGCGTCTCCAGCACGAAAATGTATACCAGTTTTCCCATGCTCAATCAATGTCGACATGGCGCCAAGGTTAGACCCAACTACAGGTGTTCCTGTTGCAAAAGCCTCAATGATTATCCGAGGCATTCCCTCGTACCATAAAGAAGGAAAGACCAAAACTGAGGCCCTTCTCAAAAGCGAGAGAATTTGATCATTCGTTTTTTGACCGATATACTCTATCCCGTCTTGAATATCAGCCAATTGCCGAACCATTGGTTCCAGAGGTCCAGAACCAGCAATTTTGAGTGGTAGCTTTTGTCCAATATCTTTCCAGGCCTGAAGCAAAACCTCAATTCCTTTCTCTGCGGACAGCCGCCCTGAAAATAAAGCAAAGTTTTCTCTACAGGAGTTTAGAGGGACATCATCATCCAAGAAGTTAGGTTTCAACCTAAGCTTTCTAGCAGGTATGCCATAAGAAATAAATTTTTCACGAGCAAACTCAGTCAAAACAATGAATGTATTGACTTGGCGCTCATAGACCTTCAACAATCGATGAAAGGTCAACATACTAGCTGTAACCAGCGAGCCAGGCAAACTATTCTGGTAGCAACGATGCTTGATGCCCGACAATGGAATTAATTGATCCACACAAAGTTCGCAGGCTTTCCCGTCTCGAAAAAAGTATGCGTTCAGACAATAGAGCCGGTAATTCCTAAGACTCATCACAACAGGAACGTTTTCTCTCTGTGCAGCATAATAGATGGAGGGTGAAATCAGCGGAAAAGTGTTTTGAGCATGCAATATATCAGGACGGCACTTTCTAATTAGCTTCAGTACAGCATCATAGTCTTCCTGACTCCATAGGCTTCGCAAGCCAATTTTCCATAAAGGAGTGTGAGCAATAATTTTATTATTCCTTTCATACGGAATAACCTGGTGATTATGCTTTCTCAGCAGATCAGACTCCAAAGCAAAAGATCTATCTTCACCGCCCGGAAAAAGATGGGTGTTATGAACCATAATGACTTTCATAAAACACCCCTAAAGAAATAACTTGACCTCATGGAGCTATTGAACCAATCAGCTATGATCTAACTCTTGATTTTCTGTCTAGTAAGCTTGATTTATGCAAAAATTAAAAATATCAGGAATCAGACGAAATCTATTTTCGAGTTTGATAATGACACCTGTTTTTTCTAGTGTCAAGTCTTATCTAGGTTTAGTTGCAATCCCTTGAAGAGAAGCACCTAAGTTGAGTTTAGGAACGATTTCATAGGCTGCCAGCATTATCCCTTGAACTATTTGGGGAAAATTAGCGACACTCTGAATCTTTTGAGGACGGATCGTCATCGTAGTAATATCGACAAACCCCGCCTCTCTCAAAGCAAAAAATAATGAGCGGCGGTTGAAGTAGTTGATATGCTCTACAGGCTTTAACTGGGACCATCTTTCGCCCAACAACCTTGCTCCTAAACCGCCAATGTTAGGCGTTTCAATAAAAATAATGCCTCCTGGCTTCAGTAGCTCGTGCGCTTGTTTAAGCATCGCTAGGGGGGCAAGCAAATGTTCTATGACATGATAAGACGTGATAACTGAGTAGGCATTTCGATTGCCCTGAAGCTGATCGGCTAACTCTAGCGAAACACAATCTCTCTCTAGTTTTTTATTGGCTTCTAAAACGGCATCTTGTGAAACTTCAACGCCAGCAACCTGCCAGTCATTCTGACGAGCTATCTTCAAAAAGTCACCGGTTCCACAGCCGATATCTAATAGTCTTCTTGAATTTTCATTGAAAATATCTTCATCATATTGACGTAAAGCCTGAGCAAACTGACAATATCGATTTCCTGCAAATTCTTCACCGACCATATCTCCTGATTTGTAATCATCTCGATAGGTTTGAGAAGCATAAAAATCACTCAACTCACAAGCGGTTGGACGAGGGCTATAAAAAGCGGTGTCACACATCCGACATCGAAACAGAGATCCTGCCCCCAAAGAGAACATGCGGCGATCGCTCAGTTGGCGACAGACAGGACATTCCTGATTGCTTTTAGTGACTGTGTGTGGTGACTGTTTCACTTTTGGGTTTATCCAACAAACCTAGACGTCAACAGTTTGGTAATTCTTCGCTTTGCCCGAGCGGGCAAGCTGTACATCGTCTGCCAAGTATAGTCATCGGCTGTTGTATGGCGAGCAACGAAAGGAGGGTGCTGCAGCGGAAAGCACATGGCTTCTGTCTTCATGTTGGCAAATTTGCTCTGAGCGTTTTGGGTATGGGTCGCATCCTCAGCAAAGCCAATGTTACTGACTAAATTCACTTTAGGTAGTATCGTCAGGCCATTTTGGATGAAGTTAGCAAATCCCCAGGCATATGCCCAGCTATCAATTTGGTTATCAAAAACCTGTTGAAATATTCTCGTTCGATATCTCACTTCTGAGGAATTTGAAAGAATTTTCCGCAGCCATCGCCCCTCGCGAATCTCAGGCCAAAGTTTCATCTCAATATCGTAGTGCTTCCAGGCTCGTTTCCAGGTAGCCCATCCCCAACAGTGCGGATAACGAGAGAAATAATAGCTGTACGGTGTTTGGTTTTTACCGAATTGGAAATTGTCACCAGAAATCGCCATTACACGAGAATCATGACGATAGTGATTTAGTAGCTCTTGGCAGAACTGAAAGAAAGACAAATCAGGTAAACAGTCATCTTCTAAGATAATTGCTGACTCTACTTCAGAGAACACCCAATCCAGTCCACTTGAGACTCGTTTCTTGCATCCAAGATTAGAGTCAGAATAGTTTTTTGAGACGTGGCAATCCCAGTCAATTTTTTCTATCAACTGTCGCGTCCTCAAACAGTTATCTGCTTCTTCAGTAATACCTTCCCTAGGACCATCGGCAACAACATAGAGCTTCTGAGGGCGAACGACTGCCAACCTTTCTAAAACTCGTAGAGTATGTTGAGGTCGATTAAAGATAAGCAGCACAATGGGAGTATCAGCGGAAGAGATCTTGTCAAATGATCCATGCAAGCTCATTTTGGTACGAAAACTCCATCGCGAACGGCTAATATATTTTGATATGCGAATAATTCACAAATTAATGTTTCATTTATATCCAAGGGAGCCAAGAAATCCTGCAGCATTCTATACAGCTTATAACCTCTAAGCAATCCAAAGAAATCACGCATAAATACTTTGCTAACTGTATTCATCTGGTTGAACTCAAACTGAATAAAATCGATTTTACCTGCTTTTATAGATTGCATTGCTCCTAGCAAGACACTAAACTCATGACCTTCCACATCAATTTTCAGAAGATTAATGTGTTCAATAGACTGTACCTCTAAAAAAGCATCGACAGTGGTTGCTTCAACTGAATGAACCATACCCAACTGAGCATTGTGTATCGACTCGATGACGTCTGCATGTACAGAGGCATGACTATGACTGTTTGTATTACCAGGTTCTTCAGCTCTGTCGAACAGCTTTAGAGTCGCTTTTTTATCCGAAAAAGCTATATTGAAAGCGTAGTAGCCATAACTCTTTTCGCCTAGTTTAAGAGTATAAAAAGCTCCGGGATGGGGCTCAATCGAATACACAGTTGAATGAGCAATAATACGTTTTACTTTTTGGCTATATAGCCCACAATTAGCACCAACATCAATACAGACAAAATTCTCATATTGATGTTTTGAAAGCTTCTTCAAGACAAATTCTTCACCACTGAGAATCGTGTTCTCGTAGTTTAGAATACCTATTCCCCGCGTACTCAACACAAATAGCAAACGGTTCAGACGATATAGAAATCTTCGACAAACCAAATACTTGTATAATTCCTTTACCTTACTCATTGTCTACCGCTTGCCTGTCCATACAAAATCGCAACATTCAAAGAGCTTTCTAGAAAAGCATCTGAGGGTGGATCAATATTTTCCCATAAAGAACACTGATGTGTCATCCCAAGTTTTCGCGCCCAAAAAAAGTTTGTTTCAAATCGAATGTGCATCGAAAGAAACTTGACCACGATTGATGAATCAAGCGCAGACAATTGACTTAATCATAATTACAAAGCAGTCAATTTTCAAACAGAATTAAAATATCCCCATGTCTTTGTGTCTATTTGGACGCCCAGCAGTTTATTCTCGACAAGGTCTAAAAAGTAAAGATTTATTGCCAGGTATACTTCAGAGTATGTCATTATGAAAGCCCGATTTCTTCTGCTGAGACTAGCTTGAAAGCAACACGCCAAGCGATGACGCACCCCATAACGTGATATGTGCTTGCTTCCTAACTCTATTCAATCTAAAAGCGACCTTACAAACGCCTTGAGTATTAGCAAAGACTATCTAGCCTCATCTGCTCTAACTTCGACGGATCAGATGCTACGCACCCCTTCATCTGCTCCAGATATTTACAGGGCATGACTTTCTCATGTGTTGACAGGAAAAAACAATGCTTTTGTGAGCATTTTAGCGGTACCTGTCAATTTGCGAATCATAAAGCAAGATACATACGTGGCAAATCCATAAGCAATAAGTGTCGAAACCGCCGCCCCTATCCCATCATATAGCGGGATCAATACTATATTTAGGGCAACATTGACAACACATCCAATTGCCACGGTTGAGACACTTAATCTTGTCCAGTTCATCGCAGTCAGAAATGAGCTTCGAGCAACTCCTAAATTGACGAATACTGTAGTCCATATCAGGATTGAGAGCATCGGCGCAGCGTTAGAGTATTCAGCTCCAAATAAAAGACTGACAATCCAGCCAGAGCAGAATGTTACTGTAAATGAGACCGAATAAGATGAGATCGCCATGAAATTATAGAGTGATTGTAATTTCATCAAGAATGCAGACTCGCTGGTTTTTTTAGTCTCAAGTAGATTTGGGAAGACAGAAGGTACGACGATCAAAGAAATAACGTAAAAAGCTTCTGCGAGCCTAACAGCTGATGAATACAACCCAACTTCTTTCACTCCTACCATCTCCGCAAGCATGATCTGATCAACTCGCATGTATATCATGATAAAAAAAGCAGAGAGAATCAGGGGAGAACTGTCTAAAATCAGCTTCTGTGCAGTCCGAAAGCAAAAATCAAGTTGTTTGAGCGGCAATCCTTTGTATATAGATATGACAATTAAACCAATAGCTCTGATGAAAACCTCTAAAACTACAGCTAAAGCAAACATAGTTAAGGGTGCCTTAAAGGCAACCAACCCTAATCTGAAGGCTGAGAAAAAAATAAATGCTGTGCTCCTTACAAATGCAGTATATTTTGACTTTACTTGGGCCTGAAACCAAAAGTTGGCGGCGTCTGTTGGTTTAAAGAAAAGGGTCGAGGCTATGATACAGACTAACCAGTAAACTTGCGAACTGTTAGGCAGTACAAATGCATAGCTGAGAGAAACCGTCAGTAGCCAAGCAAGAATACTTCCAGCCGCTTTCAAGACTAAGGTTGTGCCAAGAATACTTTTCTCGCGCTCGGGATGGTTTACAAGTTCACGGACTACGATGTTATCTAACCCCAACGCAGCGATAACACCGAAGATCGACACAAAGGCAATGGCATAATTAAATAAGCCAAATTGACTAGGGCCAAGATAACGAGCGACTAGCATGCCGACGACTAGTTCTAATCCCATCCGGAGTAGGCGGTCTACGAATAACCAGCTAATATTGCTGAGGATTTTTCTACGCTGATATCTTTTGTCCAGTTCGGAAATTAGTACTTTAGGCAGTAGTTGAATCCAATTTTGATTCATAGCGATCGTTGGCCGACAGTTCAGCTCCGTTTTCCGGTCACGTTAGGTCTAGGCGTTATTTTCAAGTCATTCAGGATATCTGCACCTCATACAAGCGTAAGCGCGATTCTATGACAGCATATTCGACACGTAAAACCATCTACAGGAATCATACCCAGCGATTTATTTGAACCATCACTCAGCAGAGACACCCAATAAGTAGCTTGGGGTAAATAAACCGTGTTGAAAACGACTGGAACCCCTGCTCTGTCGTTATCCCTACCTCGAATTAATTATCCTCACCTACTTATCTGAAGCACATGAACGTTCAGCAAGGACAAATTCGCTTAGAATTCGTTTGCTGGAAGACTCATCCACTAACTTAAGCACTCATGCGCAGCATGGCCTCAATGGGTTTTAAGGCAGCGACTCGAATCGCTTCTGGCATCGTAATCTCGGGCTGACGATTTTTCATCGCGAGATACAGCTTCTCTAGCGTATTTAACCGCATGTGCGGGCACTCATTACAGGCGCAGTTACCCATCGATGGAGCGGGAATAAACTCTTTGCCGGGCACCTGCTTGGCCATCTGGTGAATGATGCCAGGCTCGGTCACGACGATGAACTGGGGGCGATCGCTCACTTTGACATAGTTCAGCAGTGCTGTCGTCGATCCCACAAAATCGGCCTGCTGCAGCACCGGCTCCTCACATTCGGGGTGGGCAATAATTTCCGCCTGGGGATGCGCGACTTTGAGCTGGACCAGTTTCTTCTCAGAAAACGTTTCATGCACCATGCAGCTACCTTGCCACAGCACCAAGTCGCGCCCGGTTTGCTGCATCACATAACGGCCCAGATTTTTATCGGGGGCAAAAATAATGGGTTGACTGGCGGGAATCTGCTCAATCAGCCTGACGGCGTTGGAGCTGGTGCAGATGATATCGCTCATCGCTTTGATTTCAGCAGAGCAGTTGATGTAAGACACCACAATGTGATCAGGATGCTGTTGCTTAAACGCGGCGAATTGCTCGGGGGGGCAGGTATCGGCCAGCGAGCACCCAGCATTGAGGTCAGGCAGCAGCACCAGTTTATTAGGGTTCAGAATTTTGGCAGTTTCTGCCATAAAGTGCACCCCGGCAAACACGATCACCTCGGCATCGGTATCAGCAGCCTGGCGAGAGAGGCCCAGAGAATCGCCGATATAGTCCGCTACGTCTTGAATATCTGGCTCTTGGTAGTAGTGTGCCAGAATTACGGCATTTAGCTCCCGTTTAAGCTCTGAAATCGCTTCAAATAGGTCGAACGGCAAGTTGGAGCTGGTAGGTTTGGGCAGAACGTTAGTGAACACGGCAGTTACTTTTGGTGAAATGAAAGGATCGACAGGGCTTTAATTATAGTCATTTTCACCAAAAATGTATTTACTTGTCCTTCACGATCGCAGTCAGGCGATCGCTGGCGATGAAAATATCGCGCCGGTGTGGAGTTACTGCCGCCATAGCGTTGTCATTGAAAAATCGCTTGACCGGTGACGGTTCGGCATCACTGCGGCTGGCTTGATGGTTGTGGCGAGAAAGGGCCTGTGATACCAGTTCTACGAATTACAGCTACACATCCAAGTCGGCTTTCTCCCTCGGGGAGACGCGATGCGAACGACTCCGCTCAGCCGACGTTCCTTGAGCGGAGTCGAAAGGAAGATCTGTAGCCCAGTTTCAGAGAATTGGTATGACACGATCGCGACGCTGCCGCCAATTAAATCCGTGTCGCGATGCCCCGCACCCTGGATGCTTTCAGGGCACCGCTGTGATGAAGAGGGAGGAGTTTGTAGTGCTTCCTGTCGACAGCCTGTGGTTGTAACGGCTGTCGATGACCAACACGGTGCAAAAACAGGCGCGACGCAAAAAGCGGCCCTGCTAACTAGCAGAGCCGCTTAAGATACTTCACCTGTTTCAGGCAATGCGGTGCTTATCGGAAGCCAATCGCGGCCTGCCAGACAAACGCTAGGAGCAAAAAGAACACTGGAATTACAGGCAGCACATCCACCAGGGGATCAAACAGCGAATAAGCTTCGGGAAGTTTGGCTAACAGCAGGGCGGCTTCCATAAGTGAAATAACCTCTTCAACACAGTTCTCATAATTGCCATGAATTGTAACACGCTACCCTGTCTCTCCCACGCCGCCGACTCAAGTCTTTGGGGTTAACCAAGCCCCAAATTCTTCGACAAAGCGATCGCCCAAAATGGCCGCGCGAATCCGCTGGGTAAACCGCACCAGCTCCGTAATATTGTGAATCGACAGCAGGGTGTGGGCCAGGGTTTCGCGGGCATGCACGAGGTGACAGAGGTAAGCTCGGCTAAAGGTGCGGCAGGTGTAGCAGTCGCAGGTTTCATCAAGGGCCGCCAGATCCTGACGGAACCGAGCGTTTTTCAAATTCCAGCGCTCGCCCCGCACAATCGCGGTGCCATGGCGGGCTAACCGGGTGGGGATCACACAGTCAAACAAATCCATGCCCGCAGCGATCGCCTGCACCATTTCGCGATGGGTGCCCACGCCCATGAGATAGCGAGGTTTTTCTGGCGGCAGCAGCGGCGTGGTGGCCTGCACGATTTTTTCGATCAGTTCCGGCGGCTCGCCCACACTGACGCCGCCAATGGCATAGCCAGGCAGATCGAGCGTCGTCAACGCCGCCGCCGCCTGGGCACGCAAATCGGGATATACGCCCCCCTGCACAATGCCAAAGAGAGCCTGATCAGGGCGTTGATGGGCGACGATGCAGCGCTTGAGCCAGCGATAGGTGCGATCGGTGGCCACCTCGACGGCCTCACGACTGGCCGGATAGGGCGGGCATTCGTCAAAGGCCATGATCACATCGGCCCCGAGCGCGTTTTGAATGCGAATCGATTCTTCTGGCGTCATGTTGATAATGCGGCCATCGCGGGGCGATCTAAACTTCACCCCAGCTTCAGAAATCGTCCGCATTTCGCTCAGGCTAAAAACTTGAAACCCGCCGGAGTCAGTCAGCATGGGGCCGGGCCAGCCCATAAACTGATGCACCCCGCCCGCCGCCGCGACCAAAGCCTCACCGGGCTGCAGATGTAGGTGGTAGGTATTGGCCAGCACCATCTGGGCTCCTGTAGCCTGCAGCTGGTCAGGCGTTACGGTTTTGACGTTAGCCAAGGTGCCGACAGGCATAAATCGCGGGGTCTCAACCAGGCCGTGGGGCGTCTCAAAACAGCCAGCACGGGCCGCTGTGTGGCGGCAACAAGCCTCAATTTGATATGCAAATTTGCTCAATACTCAGGTCTCCAGCGGGCTGGTGGCTTAGGCCAACGGCCCGTCATCATCGAGACAGGCATCCCAACTGGCAGAGAGGGCTTCAGCGACGATCGCTTCCAAGTCTACCGGGTCGATGTTGCGAGTCGCTTGCTCTTTGATGGGAGTCGTCAACGGCACCAATTGTAAGCAACGGTTTTCTTGAACCAACTTAAAACAGGCTTGGTCACCGGGCAACTTTTCGAGCTGAATGTAGTCAAAGCTATAGACATTGAGATACAGGCTTTGATTCGCTACCAACGTCGAGAGGCCGGGTTCCGCGAAGACATCCATAATGTAGCCAGTACCTTTGCTCATCACGTCTTCTGCGTGAGTGTCGGTATAGGCCACCTGCCCCAAATCATTGAGTAGCCGCAGCATATCGGTCTTATTCACCACAATGCCATGATCGACCAGGCAGGGTGCAGGCAGATGAGAGGAGCCAGCAGAATCGTGGTTCATAGGACTGTCACACAAGCAAACTTCGACTCCGCCAACGCCCAATAATCAGGGGGTTCGTCAGAGGTCTATATCCACGATAATCGATCATCCGAGATCGAAGTTCAGGAGTAGGACGGTTTTCTCAAATTGAGTCGATCAAACCAGCTCAAAAGCTTGATAAAAATCGCCACAAACTGCTTTACATAAGCACTTGACCGATTTAACCGTGGACCTGATCGACTGTGGCAGCTGGACTTTGAACCCCGGCAAAACGGGGCTTTGGGCCGTCAGAAATTCTGTCATCAAAGTTGGTAATTTTTCGACTCAGATTTCCCCATTGCTACATATCGGCGCAACCTTAGGTATTAGCCACCAGCACCACGCTACATCTAGTAGTGACGCGAAAAGCGCGATGATAGAGAAGCCCTGAACTCGCGCCCTGTGATGTCTGACTTCTCTCCCCCACCAGCGCCCCCTGACCCACCCCGATGGCAACGTTGGGGCGCTCAACTGATCGGCGCAGTGACTTTTTATACCGCAATGCCGATCCCGCAACACTGGCCGATGCAGTTTGAGGGCATTGCTCGCTATGCGCCGTTAGTCGGGCTCGGCATTGGCGCCCTGCTGGCGGGGGCGGATGCCTTGCTGGCAGCGATCGCCCTGCCAATGGCAACTCGCTGCGGCTTGCTCGTGGCGCTATGGCTGTTGATTACCGGCGGTCTGCATCTCGACGGCGCGATGGACACGGCGGATGGCCTAGCCGTGCCCGACCGCAATCGGCGACTGGCGGTCATGGCCGATAGCCACAGTGGCGCGTTTGGCGTGATGACGGCGATTGTATTGCTGGGGTTAAAAGGCGTCTGTTTGTTCGATTTAGAGGCCATGCGATGGTTTGCCTTGCTGGCTGCCACCGGCTGGAGCCGCTGGGGACAGGTGGTAGCGATCGCCCGCTATCCCTATCTCAAGCGGGACGGCAAAGGTGCCTTCCATAAAGCACATGCGCAGCCCCAAACGGACTGGCTGGTGGGCCTGACGGCGCTGCTCGGCCTCACGGGCGTGACGGGATGGCTGTATCCCGAGCAGGGCCCATGGCTGGTGGGCACGGTTCTGGGCGGTGAGACGATCGCGCTCCTCACCGGGGCTTGGTTTAGTGGCCAGCTCAGGGGTCAAACTGGCGATACCTATGGCGCGATTGTGGAATGGACGGAGACCTTGCTGCTGTGTCTGATGGTGGGCCTGCAGGGGCTGTTGTGAGCCGCACCGCTCTCATGCAAGCCAACGGCAGCGGCGCACCGCCAAAGTTCTGAGGGCGAGATAGCCAATCGATATCTTGTCGCGGTGGGGCTCACCCCCCTGCTCAAAGCAGGATCACACGAAGGTCTGCCCTGCACTCGCTGCCCCCACCGGCCATTCCCGTCACGGGTGCCGACCAGGGCCACATCGTCTAAATGGCGTCGCTATAGTGGGACAGTATGTTTCCTGGCAGTTGGTAACCTCGCGTTTATGCAGATTCCGGTGTTTGGCAAAGTGCGCCGCCCGCTCCCTTGGCTCTTGGGGGTGATCGCGCTCGGCGCCATTGGGATGGGGGCCATTGGGGTGGGGGTCACCCGCAGTCGCGGCCCCGCCTACGATGTCGCGGCCCTGACAGTTCCGGTCGCTGAGACGGCCCTGACCGTGCGCATTACGGCCAGCGGCACCGTCGAACCGGTGCAAACGGTGAACCTCAGCCCGAAAACTTCGGGTATTTTAGAAAATTTGTTGGTGGAGCAGGGCGATCGCGTCACTGCCGGCCAAGTCATTGCTCAGATGGAAAATGATGACGTCGCGGCCCAAATCCGCCTACGCGAGGCGGCGGTGGCAGAAGCGGTGGCGCAGCTGGAGGATGTGCGACGGGGCAACAATCAAGAGGCGATCGCCCAAGCTGCCGCTGCCGTTGATACTGCGGCGGCCCAGGTCAGCGATGCTGCCGCGCGGCTCGACCTGGCGCAGGCGCAGCTAGCGCGCAATCGCCGCCTCGCCACCCAAGGTGCGATCTCGCAGAATGAGCTGGATACCTTTGTGCAGGGCGTGCGCAGCGCCGAAGCGGCGTTAGACACGGCGCAGTCGCAACGGCGAGAAGCAGCAGAACGACTGGCCGACTTGCAGAACGATCCGCGGCCGGAAGACATCGCTCAGGCAGAGGCCCGGCTGGCGCAGGCCCAGGCCCAGCTGGAGGCCACCCAAGTGCAGTTTGATGACACCCAGCTGCAAGCGCCCTTTGCGGGCATTGTGACGCAAAAGTTTGCCAACGAAGGGGCCTTTGTCACCCCCACAACATCGGCCTCGGATGCCACCTCGGCCACCTCTACCGCCATTGTGGCCATTGCCAGCGACTTAGAAGTGTTGGCCGAGGTGCCCGAAGCCGATATTGCCCAAATTCGTCCGGGTCAGACGGTCGAAGTGGTGGCGGATGCCTTTCCCGATGAGGTGTTTCAGGGTCAGGTGCGGCTGATCGCTCCCGAGGCGATCGAACGCCAAAATGTGACCCTCTTTCAAATTCGGATTGAGCTGCTGGCCGGGCAGGAGATTCTGCGCTCTAACATGAACGTGACGGTGGCATTTATTGGGGATGAACTCGCTGATGCCCTGGTGGTGCCCACGGTGGCCATCGTGACGCAGGAAGGCCAATCGGGCGTCTTGGTGCCCGGCGATCGCGATCGCATCCGCTTTCGTTCGGTCACCCTGGGCTCTCAGGCCGGTGATCAGATTCAAATTTTGGCGGGCGTGGCTGAGGGCGATCGCGTTTTTGTCGATTTACCTCCGGGCACCACGCTCGAAAATCTCACCTTTGGCCGTAGCAGCGACACGGACGACACGGAGGCCGAATAGGCCAAGAGCGCAGCCATCCTTACCGTTAACCGCGCTGGTTCAGTGCTAGGGCATGAAGAGATGTGTCAAATTTGGCACATCTCCGTTGCAATATTGCATCTTGCAATCGAGTTAATCTCTGGGATTAGCCGCTATTTCACGGGCGTTCTCACCGGCAGTGCCAGGTTCGTGCCGTAGCAGATGAAACTTTTCTAATGGAGAGTTTTGTCATAAGGTGCTAAAAATCCTTGGGTCATAGCAAGTACCGAAGTGATTGTTTGAGTCCCGATGGCGATTGGTGGCGAGCGATTACCGTGTCAGGTTTAGCCTTTTCCGTGAGTGCCGCGCCCCCCTTCAAGGGGGATTGGCAGGAGCAGGTAAGTGTGATTTGGCTATCGTTCTTGTCCCTTGAGCCTTGGACTGCCATGCCTTTTCCCCGTTCCCTGATGGAATCACGCATAGATGGTTAGTAACTCCAGCGAGTCCAAAAAACTGAATTGGCAGCAACTGCTGCGAGACGATCGCTTTTGGAAGATTGCCTTTCAGGTGATTACCCTGGCCTTAGTTATTTTGGTTCTGAGCTATTTTTTACTCAATTTGCGGGCCAACTTGGCCCAGCAGGGTATCTCGTTTGGCTTTGGCTTTTTGTCGAACCAAGCTGGCTTTAGCATTGGCGAAAGCGTCCTCGAATATCGGCCCAATGACCCCTACGGCAAGGCGCTGTTAGTCGGCCTAGTCAACACTATTACCTTGGTCATTGCCGGCATCCTCTTGGCCACCACGGCAGGCATTTCCGCCGGTGTGGCGAGTTTTTCTAAAAACTGGCTGGTGCACAAAATCAGCCGCGCCTATGTGGGCCTAATCCGTAACATTCCGCTGCTGCTGCAGCTATTTTTTTGGTATTTCGCCGTCTATGGTCTGCTGCCTCGCCCTCAAGACCAGCTGAATCTCGGCAACGTGATCATTGGCAGTAATCGTGGCGTTTATCTACCCTGGCCCACCAGCAATGGCTTTTTGGCCTGGCTCGCGGTGCTGGCTGGGCTGGCCGTCGCCGCCTTTTTTGTCTGGCAGTGGCGCCTCAAAGTCATCGTCGAACAGGGGGACTCGGGTCAAAAACAGCTGTTTGGGTTGATGGCGATCGGCCTGGCTGGTTTGGGGATCTTTTTGTTTGCCTTGGGCTGGCAGCCGCCCACCGTGCAAGACGGAGGGGGAGCCACCGGGGGCCTGCGGCTCTCGCGTGAATACGTGGCCGCTCTCACCGCACTGGTGTTTTACACCGGAGCCTTTATCGCTGAGATTGTGCGCGCTGGCATTCAATCGGTATCACGGGGGCAGTGGGAAGCGGCGCGATCGCTGGGCCTGACGTCGGGCTTATCTATGCGCTTGGTAGTCTTTCCGCAAGCCCTGCGGGTGATTATTCCGCCGTTAAACAGTGAGTTTATGAACCTCGCGAAAAACTCATCGCTGGCGTTTGCCGTAGCCTATCCCGAGCTATATTCCATCGCCAACACCACCTTTAACCAAACCGGCCGACCGATTGAGGTGTTCTTAATCCTCATGGCCACCTATTTGATCATCAACCTGATGATCACCCTCGGCATGAACACGTTGAACCAATCCGTCCAGTTCAAGGAACGTTAGTCTGGCTAGCCAATTCATTTGTCATTTGCCCCGTTTTCTCTGACCCCAAACGATTCAGCCCTCGTGGCTAAGGATAATAGCCCTGTGAGTACCGTGAGCGATAGTCCTCCTCAGCAATCAGACTTTTCATCTTTGAAAGGACGGCTGACCGTAGCCGCTGTGGTTGCTTTTCTATTGGGCATTGTCAGTCTTCTAGAGGCGTATCGGGTGTTTCCCCTCGAGGATATCCTGCTGCGACTGCCCTTCTTAGCCGAGGCCCCAGATCTCGATATCCTCTCTGTTATTAGAGGATTACCGGAAGTTGTTGAAGACAGCCAGCTAGTCTATTACGCAGGCGGGCGCGGCGATGGCCTCAGACTGTTCGCGATTAGTAACGCCGTGGCTGGGTGGATCCGCACCATCCCGGTGGTGCTATTTGCGATCGCGGTTTTACTGGCAGTGCCTGGGTGGATTTTGCCCGGCATCTCGCCTCTGGAGCAATGGCGCGAAAAACAGGGAATTATCGGCACCCTCAAGAAAAACTTACTGGGCTCATTCTTTGATATTGGCTTCACGGTGGCAATCTTGATTGTCAGCTACCTGGCCATCCGAAGCGCGCTTTTCTGGGGCTTCCTCTTGGCTCAATGGGCCGCCATTCCAAACAACATCGGCCTGTTTATGACGGGCCTCTATCCGTCAGACGAATACTGGCGCATCTGGATTTTATCGGGTATTGTCTGTACGCTGGCAGGGCTCTCATGGGGTCTGCTGGCTCGTAATTTGCCCACTCTATTTAGCCGCAACGTCTTGATCGGCTTTGGGGTGGTGTGTGCGGGTTTTGTGCTGTTTCCCCCCACTCGCCCTAGCAGTCCCACGCTGTTGCTCATGGTCGCGATCGTCGCCGCGATGGCGTGGGCCGGACGCTTGATCGGTCGCCGCCAGCCGGGCCTCGGCAAATGGATCACGCTGCTCTGGTTTACCTCCTACCTTGTTGCCATTTGGCTGATTGGGGGGGGGTTGGGGCTGGTCAACGTCTCAACCAATGACTGGGGCGGCCTGGTGTTGACTCTGCTGATGGCCGTGAGCGGCATCGCGCTGTGTTTTCCCATTGGGGTGGCCTTGGCACTCGGTCGGCGCAGCAGTCTGCCGGTGGTCAAGTGGTTATCGGTCGCTTACATTGAGCTAATTCGGGGCGTCCCGCTGATCGCCATTCTGTTTATGGGACAGGTGATGATTCCGCTCTTCTTGCCCGAAGGGATGCGCCCCGACCGGGTGCTGCGCGCCGTGATTGGCCTGACGTTCTTTAGTGCTGCCTACCTGGCCGAAAACGTGCGGGCGGGCCTGCAGTCGGTGCCGCGTGGTCAGCAAGAGGCCGCTGCCTCCCTCGGGCTCAACACGCCGCTGAGCCTGAGCCTGATTGTGCTACCCCAAGCGCTAAAGACCGCGATTCCGGCAATTGTCGGTCAGTTTATTAGTTTGTTTCAAGACACCACGTTGCTGTCGATTGTGGGACTGGCGGAGCTGTTGGGCATCAGCCGCTCCATTTTGGCTAACCCCACCTATCTGGGGCGCTATGCCGAGGTTTACCTCTTTATTGGCATCCTGTACTGGTTCTTCTGCTATGCCATGTCCTTAGGCAGTCGTCGTATTGAGGAACTGCTGAACACGGATCACCGGTAACTGCCTGAACCCTCACCACTTCGTGTAACAGTTAACAGCCGCGATCACCAAGATACGGATATCCTATTGGACAATGAAGTCATCTCATTGCTCAGCCGCTGCCCCCCGCTGGTTTACCAGCTTTATTCACCCCTAGCCACTTAGCCACTTTAGAGATATAGACCCATGACCCAGTTTCAAACTGAAACCGTTCCTGTTTCTGACAAAACCGGTGAACCCGTCATTGTCGCCACCGATGTCGAGAAATGGTACGACAATGGCTTCCACGTCCTCAAGGGCGTCAGCATGACGGTCTATAAGGGCGAAGTGCTAGTCGTCATGGGGCCGTCGGGTTCGGGTAAATCGACCTTCATTCGCACCTTTAACGCGTTGGAACCCTATCAAAAGGGCAGCATTGAGGTTGACGGCATTGAGTTGGCCCACGACCTCAAAAATATTGAAGCGATCCGCCGCGAAGTGGGGATGGTGTTTCAACAGTTCAACCTGTTTCCCCATTTGACGGTGCTGCAAAACGTCACCCTGGCCCCGATTTGGGTGCGCCACTGGCCCAAGGCGAAAGCGCAAGAAGTGGCGATGCAGCTGTTAGAGCGGGTTGGCATTTTAGAGCAGGCGCAAAAGTTTCCCGGCCAACTCTCGGGGGGGCAACAGCAGCGTGTGGCGATCGCCCGCTCGCTGGCCATGCAGCCCAAGGTAATGCTGTTCGACGAGCCCACTTCGGCCCTTGACCCTGAAATGGTGCGGGAAGTGTTGGACGTCATGCGCACGCTGGCCACTGAGGGGATGACGATGGTCTGTGTGACGCACGAAGTCGGCTTTGCCCGAGAAGTTGCCGATCGCGTCGTGCTGATGGATGGCGGCGTACTGGTGGAAGAGAACACCCCCGAGGCGTTTTTCAACGATCCTCAAGAAGACCGCACGAAGAAATTCCTCTCGCAGATTCTCTAGAGGCTGTCATCATTTAGCGGCTGAGTCCTGATGCTGAAAGCGGTTCAGCCTCTAGCTAGGTTTCCGGAGCAGGCGCGATAATGCCCATGCCGTCAGACTTTCGAGTTTAACTGATGACGCGCCCTAGGCCGAGTCCTGAGAATTTTGCCCGGCGGGGTCAGAACTCTTCAACTTCTCGCTAGCATGGGGGATGGCTGGGCCATGGTGCCGTAGCCTGACCTTTTTTCGGGCGTTTTGCTGAATGGCAGGCATCCAATCACTGCCGTTAGACATTGTCAAGCTGATGGCCGCTGGGGAGGTGATCGATTCCCCCGCAGCTGTGGTACGCGAACTGGCTGAAAATGCGATTGATGCCGGGGCATCGCGCATTATCGTGACGGTGCGATCGCAGCCCTGGCACATTCAGGTCACTGATAACGGTGTCGGACTTTCCGTTGCCGATTTGCGACAGGCCGCCACCTCCCACAGCACTAGCAAACTTTCGGCCAAAGCCGATTTGTGGAATATTCGCAGCCTCGGCTTTCGCGGTGAAGCGCTGCATAGCCTGAGTCGGCTGTCGCGGCTTACCCTGTGCAGTCGCCCCCACGGGCCGGAAAGCAGTGGCTTTTGTCTCACCTGTGATCGCACCGGGCGGCCCCTGAACGTCACACCGATGGCCATGGCCCCTGGCACGCGGGTTGAAGTGGCTGATCTGTTTTATCCCATGCCGTCGCGGCAGTCGCTCGCCGACGCTCGCCAGTCACAGCTGCGGGCGATGCTGCAGGCGGTGCAGCATCTGGCCCTATGTCATCCCACCTTGACCTGGCAGGGCGAGCTGGACGAGCGGCCCTGGTTTACCCTCTGGCCGGGGCAGTCGGCCTTGCATATCTTGCCTCAGGTGATGCGACGGCTGCCAGTGACGGATTTGCGCGAGGCGCGGCAAACCGTTGACCTACCCGAGGCCACGGGCCAGCTCTATCTGCTGCTGGGCCTGCCCGATCGCTGCCATCGGCGGCGACCTGATGGCCTCTTTGTGGCCCTCAATGGTCGCCTGGTGCAGCTACCCGACCTGACTGAGCGACTGCTGGCAATCCTACGGCGATCGCTGCCCCGCGATCGCTATCCCGTCGTGTTTCTCCATTTGCAGGCTCCGCCTCAGCAAGTGGATTGGCATCGCGCCCCCGACAAATCACGGGTGTTTCTACAGCACAGCGATCGCTGGCACGAGGCCATTGCTGCCGCCATTGACGATACCTTACGGGCATCACAGATTGAGCGCCCCGCTGCAGCCGGTCATCAGCGTCTCACTCAACTGCTCAAGCTAGCCGAACCCGACAGCCGCTATGGGGCCACCTCACCGGCGGCCGACTCCGATGCCGCCCCCTTGGCGCTGCGAGCGATCGCCCAGGTGCACAACCGCTATATTTTGGCCGAGCACCCTGCCGGGCTCTGCCTGATTGAGCAGCACATCGCCCATGAACGGGTGCTGTACGAAGAGCTGTGCGATCGCTGGGAAATCGTCGACCTCGAAACCCCCATCGTGCTGTCCGATCTGACCGAAGCGCAGGTGGCGCAGCTGCAGCGCATTGGCCTCACAGTGGAAGCTTTTGGGCCGCAGCTTTGGGCCGTGCGCACGCTGCCTGCGCCCCTACAGCATCGCGACGACGGCGACGCGGCCCTGCGAGAACTCAGCCTCGGCGGCGATTTAGACAGCGCCCTTGTCGCTACCGCTTGCCGCACCGCCATCCGCAATGGCACCCCGCTAGAAATCACCGCGATGCAGCAGATTTTGGATGCCTGGCAGCGAGCCCGTAAACCCCAAACCTGCCCCCACGGTCGCCCCATCTGCCTGACGCTAAATGAATCGAGTCTGGCTCGCTACTTTCGGCGCAGTTGGGTAATTGGCAAAAGCCACGGGTTGGAACCATAGGGCGATTGCTAGAACGTCGTTACCGAAACCCGGTTTAGGGGGCCAAAAGGGACTCGTGCCATCATTGCCTGACACGAGAAACCGGGTTTCTTGCATACTGTACTGGTGCTCCCGTTCACCGCTCTCTTGAACGGTTAAAAGTCAGCTTTCAGCTAATGGCGGCAGCCGCCTTTGCACCGGTGAAGATTGAATCAGAGACGTGTTGGTCTGAGCATAGGGCATGAGCTGATCGATCATGTGCTCCAGCTCATCCGTCGATCGCACGTGAACCTTCGCGATAAAGCAGTCATCTCCCGTCACTCGATCGCATTCCACAATTGCTGCAATCGCTTGAATCATCGCCACCACTTTGGCCAACTGGCCCGGCAGCGGGCGAATCCGAATATAAAACGACAACGCATAGCCCAGCATCTTGGGGTCTACCGCGATCGTAAAATCCTGAATTACGCCCGATTCTTTGAGTCGTTTCAACCGCTCTGAAACGCTAGGCGCAGACATATTTAAGGCTCTGGCCAAATCGGCGATCGAGGTGCGAGCATCCCGATGCAAGATGTCGAGTAGACGCTCATCGACATCGTCCAGCAGCAACTTCTGTATACGAAGGCATTCCTTCATAAATTCCTACTTTTTAAAGTCTACTTAAAATCTTAGCCTTGAATACAGCATATGAATTCCCAAAAGGCGTTGATAGGATTGGCGCACCCATTATTCCGTGCCCAACGTATGAAAATGCCCGCCGCTATATCGACCAAAATCGCCGCCGCACCGCCGCATCTTTGGTTTGTGGTCAGCGCCATCTTTCATTATTTAGGCCCTTCGTTTGCGGTCTTGCTGTTTGCCAATATCAGCGTTTTAGGCGTCGCCTGGTTCCGAATTGCCAGTGCGGCCCTGATATTCGCATTCTGGACTCAGCCGTGGAAAACCTTTCGCTCAGCGGATCGAGCAACGGTCATTTTACTGCTGCTATTGGGCGCTTGTCTGGCTCTGATGAACAGCGCGTTTTATCTCGCCATTGACCGGCTGCCGTTGAGCTTGGTTGCCACGATGGAATTTGTCGGCACGATTGCGGTGGCTTTATTTGGCCTGAGAGCCCTCCGCAACTATGCGGCATTGGCATTGGCGATCGCCGGGGTCTTGATTTTGATCGATGTGCGCTGGTCAAACGATATCTTGGGCCTCACGTTTGCCGCAGTCAATGCACTTTTGTTTATGACCTACATCGTTTTGGGGCATCGCATTTCCGAGCAGGGCGCGGGAGCAGGCGTGGGGCGATTAGGAGCGGCCATGGCTGCGGCGTTCATCTTTGTGATGCCCATTGGGTTTGCCGATGCCGTTTCGGCCCTAGCCCATCCTCTGCTGATTCTGGCGGGCATTGGTGTGGGCATTAGTTCTTCGGTCATTCCCTACATCTGTGATCAGCTCGCCATGTCTCAATTACCGCGCAACACCTATGCGCTGTTGCTAGCGCTACTACCGGCAACCGCCACAATTGTGGGCGCGATCGTGCTGAGTCAGATTCCGACGCTGAGAGACGTCATGGGAATCTTGCTGGTGATGGCAGGCGTGGCGCTTCACAAACCCGCCACATCGCCATGAGCAACTGATAAAGAACGGTGAGACGACGCGGAACAGGGCTCCGTTGGTTGGTAGAGCAAATTATCCCCCGCCGTTAGTCTGGCTTTCCCATCGAGCTGGGTTTAGAAGCCTGAAGTCTTTTGGGGAGCCCGTCGATGAGTAATCAACAATTTGACAGGTTTTCTCAGGACGGCTTGAGTGCCAGCCCCCCTAAGGCACTTCCAGCTCAGCTAATCGCGCCAATTCACAATCTGTCCCATCACTCACGTGGTTGGCCCCGCGCTAGGTCACGATTCATACAACGCCGCCCCCCTTGGTCTTGCCCCCAAGAACGAGCGATCGCCCGTTACCATGCCCCACCCAGTCTTGATCGCCAAAACTATTTTCTAGAGGCCTGTTTGCATGCCGACAACTGCAGTTCGTCCGTGGCGCTTAGTGTTTGCCTTGAGTGCCGTATTAGCGCTCACCGCTTACCTACCCCACCCCAATCTGGGAGAGCCGTTGCCCCAGTCCCTCAATTCTTTAGTCAAAACCTTAGCTCGCTCCACCCCTCAACTGTGATCGCGCGCCTGCTTGGCCACAGTCAAACCCTGACACCACCGGCATGACGCGGGTTTAAGCCTAGCCAGCCCGGTTGGGGTAACGACGCAGCAGCGTCAGAAATCGACTGGTATCAAACGTCCGCGGGTCTTGGCGACTGCCGGAGCGATCGACTGCTTTATGAGTCGTTAGGCGGCTTTCAGGAATGCTGCTCTGGGCGATCAGCCAGGCTAAAGATTCATACTGGGCCTGGGTATAGCCACTGTGGTTAGGGCCATTGCCGCGGCCATCGCTGGGGGTTTCGAGTGAAACGTGGTAGGCAAAATTATTCACCGAAGACGGAAAGGCCGGATTCGTCGTGACGGTTTCGGGACCGTTGGGACCATTGAAGATAGAATTGCCCGCCCCGTAGGCCCGTTTTTCTGGCGGCACAATGTAATAGATCGTGCCATCGCGACCCACTAGCGTGTGATAGCTCACCTGGTCATTGTCGTTGGGGTGATAGGTCTGAAACAAGTTGAGCGCACTTTGGGCCGAGCCCACCGTCTCATGCATGACTGCGATGAATTGATTATTCACGGGCTGGCCATAGGCATCGCTGCTGTAGCGATCGCCATAGTTAGACGGATCGGCCAGCTGAATCACCTGACGGGGCTGATAGTTGGGCGCCGACTGCGCTAACAGCGGCGCGGCAACCGCAAAATCTAAGGGACTCTCAGTCGTTGCTGGGGGCGTCGGCACCAGAGCCATGTCGGTCACCTCGTGCACGGTGGGGAGTCCTGACACGGTTGCGATCGCCTGCAGCGCCATCCCTCTGGGCCAGACAATGAGGCAGCCCAGCGCCAAAACCAGCATCCAGATCCAATTGCCGCCCAACCAGTTTCTCGGTCGTCCCATCGTTCCCCCAGGTTTTTACGCGTGCGAAGGGTTAATCTTGGCGAATTTTTCAGAAATCTGACATTAATTTTGTCTAAGACTGCGAAAACCGATGCAGTCTATCCAGATTCTTTGCAAAAAATCACCAAGACGACCAGCGATCGAGGGCGCGTTTGCCCCCCCAGCGGGCCACAATTTCGTCATCGTAGTCGTCGGCCAGCCGGACAACCGTCGTCACCGAATATTTCAGTTCAATTTGGTCGCAGGTTGAGCCCACCAAACTATGCTCAAACACAATGTCGTCTTCCGAGTCAAAGGCAAATCGACCAAAGCGAATGCCGTTGTTTTCTCGTAATAGATAGTAAGACAGCTCTTGTGTGACAGCGATATCGGTCACGACATAGGAGCGAGTGGTAATCAACGCGTCATCTTCTTCCCAGGGAATCACCCGCGTCGAGGCCACCGCCGAACCAAAATTAATCACAAACAACGGCTCATCATCGAATAAAACCACGCTGCCACCAAACAGATGATGCATCCAAGGTTCAATTCGTTCGTAGCAAGCTTGTTGAGCAGAGGTCTGAAATTCCATTACACGTGCAAACTAATCCTGTCTGCTATTTTCTCATTGATGGGACACCCTTAAGACCACTTCGGGGCAACAAAGCCACCGCGACCGCAAAGCCAGTATCTTGAAAGCAGTCATTGGATTGTGCCTATGGCATCCTCGGAGCCACCGGCTGGCGACCCGTCTGCCAACTTAGTCGATGAACTAGACCAAGTCATTCTAGAGTTCGAAGACCTCCAGTCAGAATTTACCTATCGCCAGGCCCAAGGCGTCTTGCAATCGCTCTTAGACCAGCTAGATCTGACGCCCCGAGAGGCTTCTAGTCTAGGTAGTGAAGTGCAACAGCTGACGAGTCTGCTGCAAAAGCTGGATCAGGCGGTGGTGCAAATTGCAGTCTTTGGTTTAGTGGGGCGGGGTAAGTCGTCGTTGCTCAACGCCCTAGTCGGTCAGCCCGTGTTTGCCACTGGCCCCACCCATGGCATCACGCAGACCGTGCAAACCGCTGACTGGCAAGTGGAGCAAGAAACGCTGGCCGCTGGCCCCACCGTCTCCCGCGTCAGTTTGGGCGGGCCGGGACGATCTCGCATTGAACTGATCGACACCCCCGGCCTAGATGAAGTCAACGGTGAGGCGCGGGCCCAGCTGGCTCACCAGATTGCCGCTGCCGCCGACCTGATTCTCTTTGTGATTGCGGGCGATATTACCCGCGTCGAGTACGCGGCTTTGGTGCAGCTGCGCACAGCCAGTAAACCCATCCTGCTGGCCTTCAACAAAGTTGATCAGTATCCCGACGCCGATCGCGACACGATTTACGCGGCCTTAAAGGATGAGCGCCTGCGTGACTTGATCTCTCCCGACGAAATCGTCATGACGGCAGCGGCTCCCCTGGTAGCGGTGATGCAGGCAGAGACCGGAGCGCGACGCCCCCAAATTCAGCGCGGTCAGCCTCAGGTCGCAGCGCTTAAGCTCAAAATTTTAGAAGTTTTGCAGCGCGAAGGGGTAGCCCTCGTGGCTCTCAATACTCTGCTCTATGCCGATGAACTAAACGACACCATCGTGCAGCGCAAGCTCAAAATCCGCGACCAGGCCGCCCAAGAAGTGATCTGGAACAGCGTCATGACCAAGGCGATCGCGGTCGCCCTGAACCCCGTTACCATGCTGGATGTGCTCACTGGGGCGATCGTCGATGTGGCCATGATTCTCATGCTATCTCGCCTTTATGGCTTGCCCATGACTCGCGCCGGAGCTGTGCAACTGCTCAAAAGCATCGCGGTGGAGCTGGGCGGTCTCTCAGCCAGCGAGCTGCTGGTCACCCTCGGCTTGAGTTCACTCAAAGGGGTATTGGGGGTAAGCGTGCCGGCCACTGGCGGCCTGTCCCTCGCGCCTTACACCACGGTGGCGGTCACACAAGCCACCGTCGTTGGCGTCGCCACCTATGGCATTGGCTTAGTCACCCAGCAGTATCTCGCCAACGGCGCTCAATGGGGCCCTAATGGCCCCAAACCTGTGGTTCACAACATTTTAGAGAATCTCGACGAAGCGTCTATTCTCAATCGGATCAAAGCTGAGATCACCGGCAAACTCAACCGTAATTCGGCAGAACAGTCGGCGTCCAAGCCTGAAATCTAGACCACGGCCAGTTGGTATCCGGACCGACCCTAGAGGATGAAGGATGCCAACTGAAGCCCGCTTAAAGACTTTGGCAGGATATGACAAGATGGACAACGTGACCGTAAATGCCCAGCTTGATCGCATGACTGACTCAACCTTTCGCTCGATGCCCGCCTACGAAAAACTTAGAACGCTACGCTCGCTCTTGCTGAAGTTGCATAAAGCCCTCCTCGACGCCGAACAAGACAGTTATGAACGGGTGCATGGCCCCATCACGTCTAAGGGCGAGCTGTTTCAGCTGGTGATTAGTGATGAGTGGTTCGATTGGTTACGCCCCATCTCACAGTTCATCGTGCGCATTGATGAAACCATCAGCTCGAAAGAACTGGTCTCGCCGAATCAGCTCCACGTGCTGTTAGCCGCCGCCCGCGACCTATTGCCTCTGGAATCAGCGGCTGACAGCGAAACGGCAGTGCGCTATCAACGGGCAGTGCAAAATTATCCCGCCATTGCCACAATGCATGCAGAAATGATGGAGCTGTTAGGCCTGTCTGCCACTACCGAAGGGTAGTATTTTGGCACTGCCAGACGTCTGCGCCTGGCCCGTTGCCTCGTCTTCAACCGGCAGAGCAATCAGAGCTTGAGACCGCCATTAGGGCGTCAGAACGAGCATCGTCCCCGACCTCACTGCTAGATTCAGCCGCTGCTGGCCCTACGCCTCGACGCCATACTGAGAGTCACTCTCAAGCGGACTCCTTAGACAGCCGCACCTCACCGCAAGAAATTACAAGACGCGGGTGACCGTTTCGATAGAGTAGCGAAGCTGATACCGTCGAAGCTGATGCCAGTTAATTTATTGCTGATTTGCTTGGCCGCCATTGCCTGGGGCACAACGGGCACCGCGATGGTGCTGCTCAATCAAACGGTTACTCTGAACCCTTTAGTTGTGGGTTTTTGGCGCATGGCCCTAGCTGCACCTTGGCTGTTGATGATGGCTAGTCGCGACCCCAGCTTTTGGCACTGGCCGCGCCAACTCAAGACAGCGCCGCTGGGGATGGGGGGCTGCATTGCCGTCTATCAGGTCTGTTACTTTTGTGCGGTGCCCCTCAGTGGCGTAGCGGTCACCGCCCTCGTGGCGATTTGTTCGTCGCCTTTGATCATTGCCTTGTTGGCGGCATGGCACTTAGGCGAGCGTCTGACGCCAAAGGTTTATGGGGCGATCGCCTTGGGGATTACGGGAACTATTTTGCTCGTAGCTAGGCCGGCGGCGATCGCCACTAACCCCCGCTTTTTTCTCGGCGTTATGCTGTCGTTTGGGGCCGCCTGCGGTTACGCAGGCTACGTGGTGATAGCGAAAGTGCAGGTGGCCAGCCAGCCACCGCTAGCGATCGCGGCTTCGGGCTTCACCCTAGCAGCACTGTTTTTGCTACCGACATTGGCCTGGCAGCCACCCTGGCAAGATTGGGTGCAAGTGCTGCCCTGGCTACTGTATTTGGGCATCGTCACCACCGCGATCGCCTATGGCATTTATATGATTGGTTTGAGGCACACGTCAGCGACAGCGGCGGGGGTTCTGGTACTGTTAGAGCCCCTGACGGCGACTTTGCTAGGCGTCTTTTTCTTTCGGGAGCCAATGTCGCTGACGGGCATAATCGGTGCCATCCTCTTGCTGAGTGCGATCGCCTTGCTGACCCTACAGCCCAAAGCCGCATGACCGTCAACTGTATTCCTGATCCGACCGGCAAGCAGCGAGGAGAACACGCCCAAGCCTGGCGGACTGACCTCTTTCAGGATCTAGAAGTGCTCCATGCGACCTATCGTCACCATCGGTTTCCCCGTCATCTGCATGAGGAGTTTTGCATCGGGGTCATTACTCAAGGAGCAGAGCAGGTGCGCTATCGGGGTACGACCCATTTAGCCGCAGTGGGTAGTTTGGTCGTGATTCCCCCCGAAGCTGTCCACAGCAATGTCGCCGCCGATGCCACTGGCTGGAGCTTCCGAGTCTGCTATCCCAAAGCCACTCTATTTACACAGCTAGGTTTCGGGGCATCGCTTCCTTGTTTTCAAGCACCGATCATTGTTGATCCGCCGCTGGCCCAAGCGTTTATCTATTTTCATCAGCTGCTGTCGCAGGCCAATCCGCAAACGGCCCTCGTCGCCGAATCAGTTTTGCTCACGGCTTTGGCTCAACTCGTCCAACGACACAGTCAGTCTAGATTGACAGACCAGCAGGGCAGCGAATCGAGGGCAGTCAACCAAATCCGCGACTATCTGCACGTCTACTACGCGGACAAAATTGTGCTGCAAGATTTGGCTCAATTGACCGGGTTGAGTCCTTACCATCTCTCGCGAGTATTTCAACGGGCGACAGGGTTGCCGCCCCACGCTTATTTGATTCAAGTACGAATTGCCAAGGCCAAGACGCTCTTGGCTCAAGGACATTTACCAGCGGCGGTGGCCTGTGAGATGGGGTTCACTGATCAAAGTCATCTCACCAAAACGTTCAAGGCCATAGTCGGAGTAACGCCCAAGCAGTATCAAGGTAGCCAACTCAATCACTGATCAGAGATAAGGGGCAATGCCACCTATAGCAAGGCCCGAAAGGCTGGGAAGTTAGGCGTATTAACCCTGCGTGTTGGCCTGGCCTGCCGTAGGGCTGACGCCGCCGCTCCGCCGACGTTCCTTGAGCGGCGTTGAAAGGCAGATCTGTAGTCCAGTTTCAGCGAATTGGTATTATCGGCAGCTAGAATTCGGCAGTCAGAATCAAAGTGCTGGTTAAAGCGTGTCTTCAGCCATTCAGGCTGTCTTAGCCAAACTGCAGCTATTACTCCACGGCAGCAGTAAGACGACTATTCCAGTTCTCTGGCCCCCTTGCCCCCACGGCGCCCTAGCCATCAAAAATGGTTGGTGAAATCACGCCCCGGTCTACTAGTCAGATCGTCAGGACTCGATGCGATCGATGGACATCCTGCAACAGGCAGAAACGACGCGTCAGAGAGTCATCTGAACCCGCTAAGCAAGAGTTGCCACCGTCAAGCGACCGGGAGTTTGGGCACCAGCGTTTGCTCAGGATTGCGGCGAGTCGAGCGAATTTGCCAAAGCAGACGCCATGGCGCTGGGTTGAAGCAAGCGGGAAATAACAGCTCGCTGGCGATCGGGAGCTTACGTTGCGCGAGAGCGATTAAGCCCCAGTGCAGATACACGTATTGACTGATGATGTCGATGGAAGGATAGTTGGATTGCTCAGCTTCCTCTGCAGGGATAAAGTTATAGATTCGTTTTTTAATGACGACATTCAGCTCGGCTCGACCTTTGAGATTCTTCTTTTGCTCAAATCCACCCGACCAGAGGGTGCGGTAGGCCAAATATTCATTGAGAAATAACGCGTCGCCATAGGCGGCAATTCTCACCCAAGCGTCAATGTCGTCGTAGTTGGTAGTCATGGTGATATCCCACCCGCCCGCCTGCAAGAAGGCTTGACGTTGGGCCGCAACTTGTACCGGCGTACCGACGGGAGTTTGCTCAAGCAGCATGCCATAGTGAATGGCTGTTCTAGGCACATAAAATGTCTGACCCGGCCCCACCGCACCGGTCCGGCGCAGCTCATTGCCCTGCTCATCAACGTGAACCGACCGGCAGGAACAGAGCACCGCTTGCGGATGCTGGGCGATCGCTTGCCCCATTTTCTCAATGCAGTCTTCGGCGAGGTAATCATCATCATCGAGGAACTTGATCCAGTCGCCGGTAGAGACCTCGACCCCCGCGTTCACACTACCGGCATGGTTGAGATTGGTCGCATTGCGATGGTAAATCACCTGGTTCCCCAGACTGCGAACATAGGCCTCGGTATCATCTGTTGAGGCATCATCAACGACGACGACTTCGCAGGGCACCGTTTGGTTGAGGGCAGAGGCGATCGCGCGCTTCAGAAACTCAAGTCGATTGTAGGTGGTGATAACAATACTGAATTTCACTGCAAGTTGTAGGTAGTAACCAAATCAGGAGTCGTTCTTGATTGAGAGCTGAGAGCCCTAAATGAGGGTATCCCCTCGTGCTCTGTTGAGGAATTGTCTCCAATGTCCCTCAGCAGGGTTAAATTTCAGGTAACCAATGTGTCAGTTCTTATGATGTGCTAGTAGGTCGCTGACTACAAACAAACTGTCGGCAGTCAAACCCGATATCTAGAAGCGAGTCAATAGCTCCAGCCATTGCCCTGTTAAAGTTTCCAGTGTTCTGGATGACTTCGAGGACAAGTTTCAAACAGTCAAAGCAGAGCTAAACGAGATTGCAAAATCTCGGCTTGAGTCTCCGCTTCGGTCAGGGCGTCGCGGGCTCCCTGCACCACATCTTCAGGGGCTTTATTAACAAATCCGGGATTTCCCAACCGCCCTGAGAGCGATTTAATTTCACCCTCGACTTTAGCCAGGTCTTTTTCGAGCTTGGCCTTAAGGGCATCAACATCAACAAGCCCCGTCAGCGGAATCAACACCTGCACCGTTCCCACCACACCAGCGAACATTTTGGCTGGGGGCGTCGAGGCGGCGGCGACGGAAGCAGCCTCAGGGGGCTCTGAGGCGGCGGCTGGAGCGGCAGTTGCTGACGCGGGAGGAGTAGGTGCTGCTACCGTAGAGGTCGCTGACTGAGCTGCTGTTTGGCGGTTGATCCAGTCTTTAGCCTCGCCCATCACCTCTTGACGCCAATGGGCCAACTGCTGCCAGGTTTGGCGGCGCTTGGGGGCATACAGCAGATTTTTACTGACAAACCAGGCAGTGTAACCGATACCGACCAACTCAAGAACTGGCGCCACCAGCGGCAGACTTTCTAAGGTGCTGACGATCGCAGACAACACCTGCAATGTAATTAAGAGCGCTGCGAACAAGATCAACGAGCCAGCGGGTCGCCGAAAATCGCTGAAAAATCGCTGAATATAGGTCAGCGGCTCCTCTAACAGGGGACGCATCGTTACCCAAAAATCAGTGATCTCAGCTGCGATCGTACTGACACTGAGCCCATCAGCCGGGTCGGTATCCGACCGCGAACGAGCAGGCGCATTCAGAAGATCCGCCGTTTCTGAGGCCACCTCGGGGCTGACGGCAGCACTCATGTGCGGCGCATCACGTGGGTCAGTTGACGAGTCTGAGTTCATAACCGAGGCGGTAGCGGGTGGTTGGGGAGCCGCATCACCTCGAATCGTCAGCGTTTCAACTTTGCCCAACGCTTGAATGTAGGGCTGGGTGGATGCCAAAATCCGCTGTTCAGCGGGATTGGCTGACTGCAAAATGATCTCAATGCGAGCACTAGGCTTGATGCCGGCCTCCGCTCGCAGGTTGCGAATTGTACGAATTGTGCCAAACAGCAGGTCAAACTCCTGTTCCAGCGTCGGCTTGATCGCCCCGGTGTCAGCCGTGGGATAAACCTGCTGCGCTAAAAACTCATCCTCAGCCGCCTGGTTAAGGGTGTGCCAGATCTCTTCGGTAATGTGCGGCATGAAGGGATGCAGCGATCGCAAAATACCGTCGAGCACTGTGGCCAGGGTCTGCTGAGCCCCTCGTTTAGAGTCGCCATCACCCTGTAGACGCGGCTTCACCAGCTCGATATACCAGTCGCAAAAATCGCCCCAGACAAAATCATAGAGATGCTTGGCCGCTTCACCAAAGCCATACTTCTGCATGTCGGCATGAACCTGCTGCAAGACACCGCTGTAGCGCGACAAAATCCAGCGGTCGGCGAGTTCGAGGGTGGCCGGATTGGGGCCGCCAAGCTGTGCCGGGGTTTGTCCTTCCAGGTTCATCATCACGAACCGGGCCGCGTTCCACAGCTTGTTGGTGAAGTTACGCGAGGCTTCCACCGAGACAGATTCATCCGTTTTGCGATCGTATTCCAAGCGGATGTCTTGCCCGGCCCCAGCGACCTCACGAATGAGCGCGTAGCGGAGGGCATCGGTGCCGTATTTGTTGATCAAAATGAGCGGATCAATGCCGTTGCCCTTAGACTTCGACATCTTTTGATTATTTTCGTCCCGCACTAGACCGTGAATGTAGACTGCCTCAAAGGGCATTTGGTCAGTGAAATGTCCGGCCATCATCGTCATGCGAGCCACCCAGAAAAAGATGATGTCAAACCCGGTCACCAACGTCGTGGTGGGGTAGTAAGTTTGAAAGTCTGGGGCGCTCTCATCAGGCCAGCCCATCGTCGAAAACGGCCACAGACCTGACGAAAACCACGTATCCAGCACGTCCGGATCTTGGGCCAGCAAGACATCTTCGCCAAACTGGGCGATCGCCTTCTCTTCCGCTTCGTCAAAATTCGCCGCCACCACAAAGGGCGTATTATCACGAATCTCGCCATCGGTTTCGCTGACGGCATACCAGGCCGGAATCTGGTGCCCCCACCACAGCTGCCGGGAAATGCACCAGTCGCGCAGGCTCACCAACCAATCGCGGTAAACCTTCGTCCATCGTTCAGGCACAAACTTCGGGGAGTGGTGCTGATCCAATGCCGCCAGTGCTTTTTTGGCCAGGGGCTCAATTTTGACAAACCACTGGGTCGACAGCAGGGGCTCCACGGGCACCTTGCCGCGATCGCTGTAGGGCACCGTGTGCTGATAGTCTTCAATGCGCACCAAAAAGTCGTCATCCCGCAGGCGATCGACCACGGCTTTGCGCGCTTCAAACCGATCCATCCCTTCAAACGGCCCGGCGTCAGAACTCATCGTGCCGTCTTTATTCATGATGGTGATGCGGGGCAGATCGTGGCGCTGGCCCATAGCAAAGTCATTGGGGTCATGGGCGGGCGTCACTTTAACGCAGCCGGTGCCAAATTCCGGGGTCACATAGTCATCGGCAATGATCGGAATCTCGCGCTCCATGATCGGCAAGGTTAGGGTTTTGCCGACTAAATCGCGGTAGCGCTCGTCCTCCGGATTCACCGCCACGGCGGTATCACCCAGCATCGTTTCGGGGCGCGTGGTGGCCACTTCGACATAGCCGGAGCCATCCGTCAGCGGATAGCGAAAATGCCACAGATGACCGTTAACCTCCGTGGGCTCCACTTCTAGATCAGACACAGCTGACTGGCTCGCGGGGCACCAGTTCACCATGTAGTTGCCCCGGTAGATTAGTCCCTCTTCGTAGAGTTGGGTAAACGCTTTAACCACCGCTTTCGACAACCCAGCATCCATCGTGAAGCGTTCGCGGCTCCAGTCAACCGAAACGCCGAGCTTGCGCAGCTGACCGACGATGGTGCCGCCCGATTCGGCCTTCCACTGCCAAGCGCGCTCCAAAAACTGGTCGCGGCCCAAGTCTGCCAGAGTTTTATCCTCGGCTTTGAGCTGGCGTTCAAGAATGGTTTGCACGGCAATGCTGGCGTGGTCAGTACCTGGTAACCACAGCGCGTTCCGCCCTTGCATCCGCTGATAACGCACGAGCGTATCAATCAGGGCGTTTTCAAAGGCATGGCCCATGTGCAGACTGCCCGTAACATTGGGCGGCGGAATAACCACACAAAAGGGCTCTCCCGGATGATCGGGGTCAGCCTTGAAGACATGGCGGGCTTCCCAAGCTGCTTGCCATTTCTCTTCCGTCAGAGAGGGGTCGTATTGACTGGGAAGATTGGGGATGGTGGCCGTCATGGGAGTAGAGTTCTCGTTCGGGGCAGTCGATTACCTCATGATCTTGCCATGAGATTTCCTTTAGATACTAAGAGAGCGGAAGAATTTTTCATCACCGGGCACTTCACAGACGGCCTTTCTGAATATTTCGTTCAAACGTTCCAGAACTGCGCTCTTGTCCACGAGGTCAGGGCGGCCTAACCCGTCGTACTCATCGCTGTGGCGATCTAACTCATGCTCGATAAATTCGTTAAGCTCTGGCACGGGTTTACCCAGGCCCAGTTCTGGAGACTGGATTTTTAACGCCAACAGCTCCTCAATGAGGGGCACCAATGACTTGGGCGCAGTCTTATCGACTAACCGCCGAAACTCGACCGGGGGGACACCAAGCCCCTGCTCCAGATGACGAATGGCGAGTAGCGGACGCAAAACATAGAAATACTTCTTCAAACGAACTTGGTCACGATGTAGAATCTTCGCGGACTGTCCTCGTGCCATGTGACTGTAGTGATAACCCAGCGCCACACTGTTAGCGGTGACCTCTGCTAGGGCTCGCAGCTGCTCAGCGCAGTCCCCCACCTCGATGTAACGAATCGGGCTGTTTAACCATTCCAAAAGAGCACCGTTAGTGCGAGTAAAGAGGTAAAGCGCCTTGCGAAGATCCCAGCCGTTGCAATCAATCTCGTCGACGATGGGGTACTCGATGACGTCACGACGGCGCTCTACATCAAATGACAAGTACCAGTCTGCCGGGTGAGCGTAGATAAATCTCACGTCGTAGTCAGAATCGGGTGAGGCGAACCCCCAGGCCCGACTACCCGACTCACAGGCATACAAAATTTTGACGTCGTGCTCTACCTCAGTTTGAGCGAGCCGCTGCTGGATCTCTACAGCAAACGGCTGCGGGATTTGAGAGAATTCCACAGGATCTCCGGTGTCGCCTCAAGATGACGTTGAGCTGCCGAACGGCATACTGAACGGCGGTCATCGTCGAAGCGATGATTGTTCTTGTAAGATGCCCGAACATGAACCGATCTAAGCCGGTTGTGGGGCGATCGCGGCTCAGAACCGAGCATCGCTACCACCAGCTTGTTCCCCTCTTCGGCCCGATGAAGTCCTTGTGCACCCAACCCACGGGCTCGGAGCCGGGAAACCGGACTTGAATCCAAGTTTCACATTCTCGGCTAAAGGCTTGACCGATGAGCTCCACATCTTCACCAACCAGCCCGTAGGCAGTGACCTCGTAATCTAGCCCTGGCCCGGTTCTCACATTGACGCGACTGCCGACCGTTTCACCATCGATAAAGGCGGGTCTTGGCTCTTCATACGAAAACACCTCTTCAGCCGGAATGTCGGTGTCGTCAGCGTATACGGGGCAGGTGAGCACGAGTTGGCTGTGAGCGGGTACCGCCAGTGAGAGAAGAGTTGCGGTGGCGATCAGAATTTTCTTCATGGGATTGAGAGACCTCCAATCAGCGCTTCGACGATGAGCGATCGCACCTCTCAAACTTCAACTGCCGCACTCCGCATGCCGCATGCCGCACTCCGCATTCGCTCTCTACTCCCACTCAATCGTGCCGGGCGGCTTAGACGTCACGTCATACACCACGCGGTTGACGCCTTTGACTTCATTGACGATGCGATTAGAAATGGCTTCTAGCAGGTCGTAGGGGGTGCGCGACCAGTCAGCAGTCATACCATCTTCACTGGAGACAAAGCGCAACACGATGGGATAGGCATAGGTGCGCTGGTCGCCCATAACGCCAACACTGCGCACCGGCAACAGCACCGCAAAGGCCTGCCAAAAGTCGTGATACATGCCGCGATGGCGAATCTCTTGACGCACAATGTAGTCAGCATCGCGTAGGATGTCGAGCTTTTCGGCGGTGACTTCGCCCAAGATACGAATCGCCAGACCAGGGCCGGGGAAGGGATGACGGCGAACGATTTCTTCAGGCAGGCCAAGCGATCGCCCCAGCTTGCGCACCTCATCTTTAAATAGCTTGCGCAGCGGTTCGACAAGTTTGAACCGCAGATCCTTCGGCAGGCCGCCAACGTTGTGGTGGCTTTTGATCTTGACGGCGACGCGTTCGCCCGTTTTGGGATCGACATTCGTATCTGCCGACTCAATCACGTCGGGATACAGGGTGCCTTGGGCCAGGTAATCAAACGGCCCGAGACGGCGCGATTCTTCTTCAAATACCTGAATAAATTCGTGGCCAATGCGCTTGCGCTTGACCTCTGGATCGGTGACGCCTTTCACCTGTTCAAGAAAGCGCTCGCGGGCATTGACATAGCTGACATTGATATGGAACTGCTCTTCAAACAGTTTCACTAAGCGCTCGGGCTCACCCTTGCGCATAAAGCCCTGGTCGATGAACATGCAGGTCAGCTTGTCACCAATGGCCTTATTCAACAAAAATGCCAGGGTCGAAGAATCGACCCCGCCAGACAGCGCCAGCAGCACGCGGCGATCGCCAACGCGGGCGCGAACTTCACGCACCGCTTCTTCGATAAAGGCTTCCGTCGTCCACGTGGGCTGACAGTCGCAAATGTGATAAACAAAGTTGCGAATCAGCGCCTGTCCCCCTTTCGAATGCACCACCTCGGGATGAAACTGCACGCCGTAATACTTACGGGTGTGGTCAGCGATCGCGGCGCTCGGCGTGTTGTTGGTGTGAGCTAACACCTCAAAGCCAGGGGGCATTTGGGTCACCGAGTCGCCGTGGCTCATCCACATCGTGGAGCCATCTTCCACATTGGTGAGCAGATCCGTGGGGTCATCAATGTTCAACGAAGCTTTGCCGTATTCGGCCCGCTCGGCCCGCTCAACCTGCCCGCCCAACTGCTGCACCATCAGCTGCATGCCGTAGCACACGCCCAAGACCGGCACGCCCAGATTCCAAATCTCCGGGTCGCAATGGGGGGCCCGTTCGTCGTAGACCGAATTTGGCCCCCCCGACAGGATGATGCCCTGAGGATTCAGCTGTCGCAACTGCTCCGCCGTCGTGCGATAGGACAACACTTCCGAATAGACTTCGGTTTCGCGAATGCGGCGGGCAATCAGCTCAGAATATTGCGAGCCAAAATCTAAGATCACTAACATTTGGCGATCGAGTCTTGCCCTACTGGGCTCATCAGAGGTTGTCGCGGTTTGGGTTTGCAGAGTCACGGCAGAAATCCTGTGAATAAGTGAAGAACTTGAAAGGAGGGCTCGTTAGCGCTAGCAACAACCTCAGGAACGGGGCTGTCAGGTGTCATTAATCCGGACGAATAATCAAAACGATTTAAAAACTGATGGGCAATAAGCTCTCAATCTACCCGTTCATACCGGCGAGGATGAGAGGCTAGGGTGAGCATCGAAAAAAATATTCCTCCTAGCTTACCAAAAGAGTTTGCAAGAGTGACTGGCCGCGATCGCTGATGGCGACAATCTCTCGCGAACGGTCAAACACCGCCGCGCCAACGACTACCGCGCGATCGGCATTAGCGCGCAGGTAGGCCGTCGATCGCTCATCGATTCGCTGCACCAGCGTTTGGTAGGTTTGCTGCACCCAGTGACTCTGCTCTGCCGCGTCGAGCTGCCGCAGATAGGTGAGGCCCGCTTCCACCGTCTGGGCCTGCAGCAGGTGCTGCACATGGGCAGTGGGTAAGCCTTGAGCCGCCGCGATCGCGGTCAAAATTTCTTGTCGGCCATCCGCCACATAGTGATGAGTATGAAAAATGCCGCCCGCCAGCTTGATCAGCTTGCCGTGGTAGCCCAGCAGCAGAATTTCTTGTACGCCACTCAGAGCGGCTTCCACCAGCAGCGGCCCAATCCAGTTGCCGGTTTTGAGCCGCTGCTCGGGCCGAATGCCGAGCGACAGGGCCTTGTCTAACCCGTTTTCGCCGACACAAAAGACCAGTGTGGTGAACTGCGTCGCCCGCTCCCGCACTGCTTGCCGAAATGCGGCCAGCTGTCCCGGCGCACTCAGCGGCTCGGCAATGCCCGAGGTACCCAACAGCGACAGGCCATCCACGACACCAAAGGCCGCGTTAGAGGTGCGCAAGGCCAGCGATCGCCCCTCGGGCAACACAATCGTCACCCGCAGCGATCGCCCCGCCGGCAGCAGCGGCAGCAGATTCGCTTGCAACACCGTCTGGGCGTAGGCATAGATCGCCGGTTGCTGATCGGCATTGACCTGCCGGCCCAAACCCGCACCGCCGTCAATCTGCAGGCGCTCTGTTTGCTGCACGTCGCCCCAAGCCACAATCGCCCAAACGGGCGTATGGCGCGTAATGTCCAAATTATCGCCAGGGTCGCTGCGGCTGATCCCCAGCACCGAGCCATCGGGCAGCGGCGCGACCTGCTCAATCGCAATCTCGGCTGACCGAGCGGGATTCACCAAATCAACGGTGACGGATTTGGCGGCCTGGGTCGTATCCACCAGCATTCGCAGCGCCGCGATCGCGCTGGCACAGGCAAATACTGGCAACGTATAGCCCGCTCTCGGTTGGGAGGCTTTTGTCTCAGACGGCATACTTTGGCAATTAAAATGTTGTTAAAGTTGTGGGCAAACATCGCGGCGTCATGAGGCGCGATGTTTGCCCAGTGTATTCGCCAGTAGGGTTTGCTGTTGTTATGAACGCCATCGACTATCTCCGCATCAGTTTGATCGATCGCTGCAATTTTCAGTGTCAGTACTGCATGCCTGAGGGGGCTGACCTCACCTACGCCCTGCAGCAAGACTGGCTCACCCGCGCCGAGCTGCGATCGCTACTGACTGGGGTGTTCGTGCCCGCTGGGTTTACCCGCTTTCGCCTGACTGGCGGTGAACCACTGCTACGACCCGACGTGGTGGAAATCGTGGCCGATATCGCCCACTTACCCCAAACCCAAGATTTGTCGATGACCACCAATGCCTTTTTGCTGGCCAAGAAGGCGGAAGCGCTGTGGCAGGCGGGTCTGCGACGACTCAACATTAGTCTTGATTCCCTCGATCCCGAGACGTTTCAAGCGATTGTGGGCGGTCGCGGGCGGTCGCGCTGGCACGACGTTTGGGAGGGCATTCAGGTCGCACATCAAATCGGCTTTGCACCGCTAAAGCTCAATGTGGTGGTGATTCCCGGTGTTAACGATGGCGAAATCTTGGACTTGGCGGCCCTCAGCCGCGATCGCGAGTGGCATGTCCGCTTTATTGAATTTATGCCGATCGGTAACGGCGATCTGTTTGAACACAGTGGCTGGATCGCTTCTGAGGAACTGCGTCAGCGGATTCGCGATCGCTGGGGGCTGACGACAGGCAACGTGCGCGGCAACGGCCCGGCAGACGTGTTTCAGATTCCCGGTGCGCTGGGCACAGTGGGCTTTATCAGCCAAATGTCGGAGTGCTTTTGTGATCGCTGCAACCGCATGCGGCTATCGGCGGATGGCTGGCTGCGTCCCTGCCTGCTGAACGAAACCGGGCAGATTAATCTGCGCGAGCGGCTGCGCCAAGGTACGCCCTTAGAGGAAATGCGTGATCGAGTAATAACGCTGGTGGACGCGAAACCCGAGATCAACTTCAAAATGCGCGATTCCGGCACGACGGGCGCTTATAGCCGCACGATGTCACAAATCGGCGGCTAGTAGACTGCGGCACTCATACAGACATAGGACGATTGCCACTGGCTTGGCAGCCGGGGGCAAGGGAGGCAGAAAAACTGGCGGGATCGTTTTATACCGATTCTCTGAAACAAGGCTGTAGAGCTAACTCCCTCGCCCCTGACCCCCCTGCGTTTCCAAGATTGCCGGGAGTCCGATCACTAAGAATTGATATTACTTCTGCCATGGAGTAGTAGGGCATTGGTCAAATAAGCAGCTCGATCGCCTTCTCTCAAACAGTCCGATCAATCCTCCTGGCTCCCCCTCCCCTGCAGTTACGAATCATTTCCCCCAAACCGATCCCCCCGTCGGGATGAGCTGTGGACGCCACCAAGATACGCCGGTGGGATTAGCGCTACCGTGGAATTGATTTTTCTTTTGGGAAATCTCAGTTCAGTCCAGTTGGGGAACGATAGGCCAGATGACGAATCGTCAACTCACCGCTCAGCTCAAGCAGCTCACTGCCGGGCTGTGGCTCCCTAGCGAAACCGAAGCCCCGTGGACAGTGCCCACCTGGACTTTGACCACAGGCGATGCCGCCGAAATTCGTCAAGTCTTGCGCCGCGCCGAAGACGTTTCCGTAACGGCAAGCTCCCTGGCTGAGTTGATGGCGCAGGTGCAGCGGCGCTGTCGAGCCTATGGCTCTGAGGGCCAGACGCTTCACCAGCAGCACCAGACGCTATTCGATTACCTGCAGGGTGAGTGCGATCGCGTGCGCGTTTTTCGCGTCGGCACCGTCACCATTGATGTCGTGATCGTCGGCGAAACCGCCGATGGCTATGGCATTTTGCAAACTCAAAGCGTTGAGACGTGAAGTAGTTTAGAGAGCGGCATCATCAACGGCAACAACCTTCGCTCAGCATGAACGTGCCCTTCCCCATGCCACCAGCGCCGGCCGGGAAGCAGAGTGCGGCCAGTCATCGATGGCCTAAACGATGGCAGACCCTAGAAACGAGAGCCACTTTGCGCGATGCTGTTACCGACAGCCTCATAGTTGGGAGAAAGCATCATGGCAGAGATGGATCCGGTCAAGCTGATGAAGCAAGAAGTCGGACGGGCCGCCGCAGCACAGGTCAAGTCGGGCACCGTCGTTGGCTTAGGTACCGGCTCGACAACCGCCTTTGCGATTCAATTTATTGGTGAACGGCTGGCCAGCGGTGAACTGACGGATATCAAGGGCGTGCCCACTTCCTTTCAGGCATCGGTGCTGGCCAAGCAGCACGGCATCCCTCTGACCACGCTGGATGAAGTTGATTACATCGATGTGGCGATCGACGGTGCCGATGAGGTCGATGCCCAGTTCAACCTGATCAAGGGAGGCGGTGCCGCCCACACCCGCGAAAAAATCGTCGATGGCCTGGCCGAAAAGTTCATTGTGGTGGTAGATAGCTCCAAGCTGGTGGATAAGTTGGGCTCAACCTTTGCGCTACCGGTTGAGGTGCTGCCCATGGCAGTGGCCCCCGTGACTCGCGCCTTGGCCGGCTATGGCGCTAAGGTCGATCTGCGCATGGGCATCAACAAAGACGGCCCGGTGATTACCGACCAGGGCAACATGGTGCTAGATGCCAAATTTGAGGCCATCACCGACCCCGCCGAACTGGAAAAGGCCCTCAACAACATTCCCGGCGTGCTCGAAAACGGCTTGTTTGTTGGCGTCGCGACGGAAGTCTTAGTCGGCGAAGTTAAAGACGGCCAGGCCTCAGTGCGCAGCCTATAGCGATCGCCGCTGCGAATCAACTTCTCGCCCAGGGGCAGCCGTTCCTCCCCTGGGCGAATTTGTCGTGGGTTCAGGGACAGTTTTCTCAATTCATATAGATTGCCGGGACCCCGCCGATGGTCACGACAGGCGATCGTTCTCCTCACTTTGGCCTAAGAAACCCTAAAGTCACAAGCTATCCTCGCGCGATTACCCACAACTGACGCCAGGGATGTCAGCGGTCTCATCACCCCACCCTCGCGACATGCTGACCGGGACGTTTTCATACCGTCTTCATCTTGAGAGACGTTAGCTTTGTTTAGCATCTGCGTGTCTCTTTGTTTTCTGGGTAAAATTGATACAGCAAGCTCGACTCATTCGTAGATCGTCAGTGTAAAAACCGCTGCCCGGCCTCGTGCCCTAATCAGTTCTTGCACGCTCCCCTGACGGCTAAATCAATAGGATTAAGCTTGACAATGGCCTCGTGTCGCCCCCTTCGCCGCCCGACGCTAGATTGATAATAGATTTCACCCTGAGGTTGCTGGAGAGGAATCGTCCCTCAAAGCAGATTTAACAGAGTATTGACCTGGCCATCATGGTTTTAGCCATCGTTGAGAGGACTCAAGCTCCGATCGCGCTGCGGATTGAAAGTCCCTTAAGATTTTCTTGATAAATGAGCATTCAGCCTAAAAGTGTGAGATTCAGCACTATGAGGTTGATCAACTCAAATTAATGCTTTAGAAATCACAATAAGCACATCAAAAAAGTAGGCACTGTCATTTAATACAGTTTTTTAATAAATATCGTTTGGAGGACGCATGTAGAAAATGGGCAGATGGGAGCACAGCACAATTGATCGAATAGCGGATAGCAACGGTTATCTAAGCGAAAATCGCGTGGAAAAATTCGTTGTGATGGTTTTTCCGAATGGCTTACAGGGGCAAATCTGGTCCGCTATTTTGCGATCGCAAAATCTTTCCGTACTTTGGGAATCGCCTGATGTCTCTCTGCCCAAGGCGCTCAAGGCACTGCATCACAAGCGGGCCCTGCCAGATTTGATTGTTATCGATACTCGCCTCCATCACCTGCAACCCCTACAGCTCTGTCGTTGGCAACAGAAGCATCACTTGGCTACCAAAATTTTATTGGTCAACGGCGTTCAGCCTCATATTGTCAATGCGGAAAGGCAGTGGGCATTGACCCAGGGGGCGGCTGATTTGCTGCCCAGAATCTGCAAAAACACTCTCGTCAGTGGGGCCTCAGCAAATCTTCGGCGAGTGCTTGACGTTCTGGAGATTACGTCCTGCGATCACCACACACTGATTAAAGCCCTTCTAAGATTAGGCTTGGTGACATCGCCTCGATGCGCCCAGTCTGACCATCCGCTCCACGCTCGGGAAGCGTAGGGTGAGCAGTCTGTTCTGAGCTTGTCGAAGCGAGGTCTCAGCCCTAATTTTGACCTCAGAGCAGCGAGAAATGCCGTCAACATCGGACGCGCAGCCACAGTCAGTTCTCGCTTGATGACCGCCAACACGTCAGGTCTTCAGAAGATTGCCAGATCGTGATGCGATTCAAAGCAGCGAGTCAATACATCAAGTTCTTGGTTGATTTGGAATTGACTGCACCTAGTAGACTGCGGCGTGATTTCCCCAACCACTTGCCGATGCTTAGGGAGCTGTGGGGGCAAGGGGTCCAGAGAAACCGGGAGGGTTATCTTACTTTCGCCGTGGAGCATTGGTCACTTCAGACAAATGTGAAATCCCACTGCAACTTAATATCAGGAGTATTCAAAACCACCCCAATCAGGTCACTCTGATGCCAAATGAGCACATTTTGAGAGCCGACGCCTCCCCAGTTAGCACCGAGTGATAGGGAATAGTCACTGATGACTCCATGCACCTGAATTTCATCACCCTCCATACGGTTAAAGTCAGTGATTTTGGCATAACTACCGGGAGCAGTGTAATAGACGTTACTTTGATCTCCCAAAACGAAAGTATCGGCACCATCGCCTAAGTTTTTCTGCTCAGGCAACGAGTTCGCCTCATCGCCAGTTAAGACATCAATTTGGTAGGAAAAAGACGGCGCATTATCACCATAGCCATTAATGATATCGTTGCCGAATCCGCCCATCAGAGTGTCATTCCCTGCTCCCCCATCCAATTCATCACTGCTGGCTCCGCCCAAGAGTTGATCATGGCCAGAATTACCAAAGAGCCGATCGAGCCCATTGCCACCCTCAATCAGGTCATTACCAGAACCGCCCGCCATATAGTCATTACCGCCTTCTCCAGCCAGGATGTCATGGCCCCCTTGCCCGTAGATTTCATCTTTTCCTAGTCCGCCCAGAATCGTATCATTGCCATCGAAGGCCCCACCGGCGTCTCCATACAAAATGTCATGCCCTAACCCGCCTTCTAAATAGTCGCTATTGTTGCCACCGGCTAGCCAATCATTGCCGTCGCCGCCATACAGTTTGTCATTCTGATCACCCGCCACAAGAAGGTCATTGCCACCATATCCATACATGTAGTCAATGAAGTGAGTTCCTTCAAAATCAGGATTATCAAAAGGGTTATCAAAACCGGCTGTGCCATAAACATAGTTGACAAAAAGAAACGGAATCTCAATAGCCGCTTCATCAAAGGAGCTTGTTCTCTCATTTGTTGATTTTTCAAGAGTTTCAAATTCCCTATCAATTTCTATCTTAGAATCGTCAGGCCAGGGGCTGTTTCCTTTTAATGTTTCACTCAAGGGAGTAGTTTCAGAGCGGTCAGACGACTCCTCATCGGATAAAGAGTTGGGCACAATAGGCTCATAAACGACTTCCGTTGATACCTCAGTGGCGTTGTCAAATGACTGGTTAGACATCAGAGTCTGATCTTCTAAACCGTCAACGGGCAACGTGAAATTGTTTGATTGATTTTCAACTAAAACAGGAGGCACGATCGCGCTGTTTGTCGAACTTAAGTCAGTCATGAATTTTCTTTATAATCTTGAGACTAGTGGTTAGAAAATAGAAGATACACGCAAAGCGAAATGGCATTTTTTGTTCGCTTAACTATCCTGTTAATGTCAGTTTATTGGCATCAAAAGTCTTTGCTGGTGGGTTATCTGCCAACTTCCTTGCACAAAAAATAGAAGTTGCTGGCATCAAAGTGCAGTAACTGTCTCACACATACCGCTAGCTGAGCGCAGTCGTTCGCGAAGCGTCTCCCGGAGGGAGAAAGCTAAAAGCGTCCCTTCGACTCCGCTCAGGGGACGCTGACAAAGTGCAGACAGCCTCATCAACGAAGTTAACGGCATGCCTGGCGAGGGATGTCTGGCCAACCTGCATTGATTGCGGCTAAACCTGTGCCGACTTCAAGCGCGATCGCTGAATGTTGACATTTTGATAAGCTTTTTCTTGCCGATCTATCTGTTGAGCATTGAGCGCCGGCGATCGCCGCCGATCTCTAGATGCTACGGGCCTGCCCCTTCTGTAGATTCGGCTCGATCATCTCACCAGCAGACAGCGTGGTCCTTCACTGATGCCTGCAGACATCACCGTGCCCCGCCATCGCCCTAGGGCAGAATGCTTTCTCGATGCCAATCAGGGGGCTAATGCCGTCAGGGTAAAAAACCGTCTAAACTCATCACGGCAATCCTTTTTTATTCACGATGCAATACCGACGCTTTGGCCGGACTGAACTGCCGATGCCCGTTTTCTCTTGTGGGGGCATGCGCTACCAGCATTCTTGGCAAGACGTGGCTCCGGCAGATATTCCGCGCAAAAATCAGGAAAATTTAGCGGCGACGATTCGGCGATCGCTGGCCGTTGGCATCAATCACATTGAGACGGCACGCGGCTACGGCACCTCAGAGATTCAGCTTGGTCGAGTGCTGCCTCAGTTTCCCCGCGAGCAGCTGATCGTGCAAACCAAAGTATCGCCTCAGGCCGATGCCCAAGCTTTTCGCACGACGCTACAGCAGTCATTGCAAAACCTGCAGCTCGACTATATTGATCTGCTCGGCATTCACGGCATCAACACCCCCGAACTGTTGGATTACGCCGTGCGTCCTGGCGGTTGTCTTGACGTGGCTCGCCAATTCCAGCAGGCGGGCCGCATTCGCCACATTGGCTTTTCAACCCACGGGCCAACCTCGGTGATTGTGGAGACGATCAACACCGGTCAGTTCGACTATGTAAACCTGCACTGGTATTACATCAATCAAGACAACTGGCCCGCGATCGCCGCCGCCACTCGGCAAGATATGGGCGTGTTTATCATCAGCCCGACGGATAAAGGCGGTCACCTTTACAGCCCACCGCAAAAGCTGGTCGATCTCTGTGCGCCTCTCAGTCCCATCTTGTTCAACGATCTGTTTTGCCTCAGTCATCCCCAAGTGCATACCCTGAGTTTGGGGGCAGCGCGACCGACTGATTTTGACGAACATCTGAAAGTTTTGCCGCTGCTCGATCAGGCCAACACGGTGTTGCCCCCCATTCTCAAACGGTTAGAAGACGCTGCGATCGCTGCCCTGGGGCGCGAGTGGGTGCGCACTTGGAAAATCGGCTTACCCAGCCCCGACCAAACACCTGGCCAGATCAACGTGCCGATCATCCTCTGGCTACACAATCTGCTCGAAGCCTTTGACATGCAGGAATATGCCGAAGCCCGCTATAACCTATTGGGCAACGGGGGGCACTGGTTTCCGGGCCGCCCTGCCGATCAGTTGAATGAGGTGGATATTCGCACCGCGATCGCCCAGAGCCCCCACGCTGACAAAATTCCCGCGCTACTGGCCGCCACCCACGAACGGCTGAAGGGCAAAACCGTGCAGCGATTGTCACGCAGTTAATCACGATATTCAAAGGTGGGGATAGCAGAGTCGCCAGCAGAGAGGTTGATCGTGAAGCGAAAAAGTGGACTCTCCCTTACCGCACTGGTGGCCGTCGTCAGCTGGGGATTAGCCAGCTGTGAACGCGATCGCTCTACTGAGCCCAATCTGGCTCCTTGGATTGGGCAAACAATAACGCTGACCGCCGATCACCTCGTCTGCATTCCCTTTAGTAGCCGCGATGCGAGGGGAATTGACAGATGGCTGGTGAATCGCGACACCACCGCCTATCTGATGGTGAATGCTGACATCCAATCCGCTTGCCGTCAGGATTTCAACGAGCTGATCGGCCCGGTATCGGCAGGCAGTCAAGCCGAAGTGGTGAGCTTTCTTTCTGCATATGGCTTACTGGTGAGCCATGAAAACCTCCAAGCCGTTCTGCGCATCGAAGTTGAGACCCCGGAACCGTCATTCTTGCTGGTCAAGACCCAGGTTGAAAGCAGTGCCGAGGGCTATGTATTGCCTTGGGAACCTTAGCCACTCCCTCAATCGTGCTGGCAAAATTCCGATTCTGATAGCCGCCACCGATGCCCGATCTCAAGATAAAACCGGCAATGCTTCTCTCGCTTTGAGGCCATTACAATTAAAGTGTCTAATCCGATTCGTCCGGTAGAAATACAGTCCTCTATGGCGATGAGCAGAACGGTTACCAAATGGACCATTGCCGACTATCACCGCATGATTACAGCGGGGGTTTTGAACGATCGCCAAGTCGAACTGATTGACGGTGACGTGGTTGACATGTCCCCTGAATTACCGATTCATCGAGCAACCTATCGCCGGAGCGAAAAGAGCCTAGCGCAAGCTTTGGGCGATCGCGCCGTCATTTTCACTGCGGCCCCGATTACCCTGCCCGATAACAGCGAACCTCAGCCCGATATTTGTATCGCGATGCCGCCCGAGTCGCGCTACGACCAGCGTCACCCGATACCCACCGATATTGACTGGCTGATTGCGGTTGCCAACTCGACCCGAGACTACGATTTAGGCAAAAAGGCCCAGCTCTACGCCCAGCACCAGATTCGCGAATATTGGGTGATTGACATCCCTCAACAGCGGCTGTGACTGCATCGTCAGCCCTTGTCGCCAGGCTATCAATCTGTTGTTCACGTCAATTCGGGTACTGTTGCGCCCCTGGCTTTTCCTGACGTTCGCCTGGAGGTGGCTCGTTGGTTGAATTAAGTCACCAGTCCGCCAAGGGTCTATGATTGACAGTGATTTGGGCGATCGCAGGAGCGCACAGCAAAACCATGTTGAATAAAGTACTCAACGGACTGAACTGGCTACTCGTTGCCAATCTGTTTTTTGTACTGGCGAGTTTTGGCTGGTTTGCCACCGCCGTCGTCGGTCGCAGCATGAACGTCAACCTGGGGTTAGAAACCTGGTACAGTCTGTGGACGCCGGTGTTTCAACCCGCGATCGGCATTTTGATGGCTGGGGCGATCGCGATCGGGATTCTTGGCTGGGCCTCCAAAAAGCTGGCCTCACTGCGCGAGAGTTGAGCCCAGCACGCAACATTCGCGCCCTTTAAAGACTCAAATTTCAGCAGACGAGCCTAACCCCGAACCCTGAACCTCCAACCCTGAACCCTGCCCTCTCACTCGTCTCCCTGGAACCCTCACCCCTCAACATCCTCATCCACTTGAGTCTTCTGGCGGCGCTGTTCGCTCAGTTTCAACAAAATCTCAGCGTGCGCCGTGCGGGTGAGTGGATACAGATAGCAAAGCACGAGCGCGCAGGACAGCAACAGCAAGGGCACCGGCCCCATAAAAGCCCGGATGGCCAACAGGGCCGACCCCGGATCAGCATCTGGCTGGGGATTTTGCAACGCTTCGAAGCCCGACCATTCCAACGCAGCACCCACCAAAAAGAGGCCCCCCGCCAGCCCGATTTTTTGCAGCAGCGTCATAAACGAATAAAAAATGCCCTCGCGACGCTGGCCTGTTTGCAGCTCATCTAGTTCGATGACATCGGGTAGCATCGCCCAGGGCACGACATAGGCCGTGGCAACGCCAAAACTCGCCGCCACGCAGAGCGCATACAACAGCCCCACCTGCCCCGGCTGCAATAGAAACAGGCCGATTTGCACCACCAACCAGGCCCCAATGCCGACAAAAAAGAGGCCCTGCTTGCCCAACCGGCGACTCAGCCAGTTGCAGGGCACCATCATGATGATGGCAGTGCCCTGCACCAGCAGCGCGGGCAAAAAGTAATCATCCAGCCCCATCCAAAACGTGGCGTAAAAGGGAATGATGCTGGCGGTGATTTGCAGAGCCAGCCAGGAGAACAAATAGATGCCCACCACATAGACAAAGGCCCGGTTGCGAAAGGCAATGCGCAGCTGTTCCCAAAAGGGAATGGTGGTCTCTGACTCGCCGAATGTTTCTGGCGCGATCGCCTGCACTCGCCGCGCGTGGGGATAGGTGCCAAACACACAGACCAGCAGCGGCACGATCGACACGAGGGCACAGGTTCCGCCCAGCACCGCATATCTCGTCGTCACATCAGGAATAACGCCGGTCACCCAAAACCCTAGAGCCAAGGCCGAAATCGCCCCCAGTAGTGAAAAGGCCAGGCGAAAGCTAGTGAGATCAGTGCGTTCGTCATAGTCTTGCGTCAGCTCAGCGGTCAGGGTGGTGTAAGGCAAATTGGACGTGGTGAAAAAGATTTGAAACAGAATCGACACCAAGACGTAATACCAAAATCGAAAGCCGGAACCGCCCCCCGGCACTAGCCACATTAAGACGAAGGTGAGGCCAAAGGGCAGGGCGCTGAGCAAAATCCACGGATAGCGGCGTCCCCAACGGGTTTGGGTGCGATCACTTAGCACCCCCACCAGCGGATCGTTCACCGCATCCCACACCTTGCCGATGAGCAACACCGTGCCCGCCGCCAGCGGATTAATGCCCGCCACTTCGGTCAAAAAAATCAAAAACGAAAAGGCAATCAGGTTCGAGGTCATGCCCGCGCCCATGTCACCCGCGCCGTAAGCCAGCTTTGTCCACAACGAGAGTTTGAGCGGTGAGGTCGCCTGACCCGCCCCGGCGGGAAAATCCTGGGTCATTCCATATCCCTCACTTCAGTAGGATGAGCATATCAGGTTGTATCATGGCTCAATCTTGTTTTGCTGCTGCTTATACTGTTGCGTTGGCAAAGCCTGTTCGGAGAACAATCGCCCCTATGTCTGACCTTTACGTCACCTTAGACGAGTACCACACCCTCATTGAAACCCTGGCCCTCAAAGTTTACGAGTCAGGCTGGGAGTTTAATCAAATCGTTTGCCTCGCCAAAGGTGGGCTCCGCGTCGGCGACATTCTCTGTCGTCTATATGATGCACCGCTGGCTATTTTATCAACTGCTTCCTATGGTGGCGAAAATAATCAAACCCGTGGCACTGTCACCTTTTCCCGCGATATCAGCATGACCACGGCGAACCTCGGCAGCCGGGTTTTATTAGTGGATGACCTCGTGGATTCGGGAGCCACGTTGGAACGCAGCATCAAGTGGCTAGAGCATAAATTTGGCTTCTACATTGATGAGATTCGCACTGCCGTCATTTGGCAAAAGGAATGCTCTTCGGCCAAACCGGACTACTACGCCCAATATCTCGCCGACAACCCCTGGATCCATCAACCCTTTGAGAAATACGAGCAGATGAGTTTGGCTGACCTGGCTCAAAGCCGACAGGTGCCTGAAACAGTTTAGTACCGCAAAAGTTCATTCAAAGCGCTAAGTGATTAGAATTCTGCAACCGCGATTAGGGCAGAGGATGCTTGTCGTTAGCAATCCCGATAGGATAAAGCTAGTAATCTGACCAAACGAGATAAATACGATTCATGCTGAATGCAGGCGTGCTGACATTTCAGGAGTTTGCGATGGGTGAAACTCTGCCACTAGCAACGATTCAAGCTGCAGTGTTTGCGTTTTTGCAAAATCGTGAAGACGTTGTGGTGTTTGGCGCACAAGCAGTTAATGCCTGGGTCAGTGAGCCGCGTATGACTCAGGATATTGACCTATTAGCCTTAAACGCCACTGATCTAGCGGAAGAAATTCGGCAAATGCTGTCTGAGCAATTCCAGATTGCTGTGCGAGTGAGGGAAGTTAAAACCGGTCTGGGCTATCGAGTCTATCAACTGCAAAAATCAGGAAATCGCCATTTAATTGATATTAGAACAGTTGAACAGCTACCCAGTTTCAAACGAATTGAAGGGGTATTGATAATTGCTCCGGCTGACCTAATTGCCCAGAAAGTTATTGCCTTTTATAAACGCCGAGGCAAACCGAAAGCGGGAACAGACTGGCGAGATATTGCTATGCTGCTGCTGACTTTTCCAGAGTTCAAGGAGAATCCCAGTTTGGTTGCGAATACCCTGCAAAACGCACAGGCTAGCGCAGAAGTTTTAGCCGTCTGGCAAGATCTCGCGCAACAAGATATTCAACCTGCTGCTGATGACGACTTTTAATCCGCTTGCCAGTCCCCCACTCATAACGAAAAAACCTCGCTCGTCAATGACAAGCGAGGGCAGGGTGACAGTCCAAACAGTCCTCAAGGCAAATTGATTGCCGGTGCTGAGGTTAGTTAGAGGTTATTCTCTACATTCTCAAGGAGAGCTGCCCCATCAGGTCAAATGGGACAACTTCTCAGTTCTAAACCGCAGCAGAGCGCTTACGACGCACTGCACCAAAGGCCGCTGCAGCGCCCAATCCCACTGCGAGGAAAGGCTCCGGCACTTTCTCCGCATCTTCGTTAGCGGTGTCGTACCAGCCCTGGCTGCTGTAGTTGAACTTCGTCAACTCGTGAGAGGCGTTGTATGTCGCATCAACGTCAGCCACACCGTGGAACCAAATGCCGATTTTCTCCTCATAAAACGTGCCTTTCCAGTCATTGCCCAGATCCGTCCGGCTGTTGATATCGGTCATGTCAACCGCAAAGCTGAAAGTCCGCTCATTGCCCACAGTGCTGACATCTAAGTCCCAAGAATCTAGATAGACGCTGTTGCTGTCTTGCCAGCTGTTGCTGCCGTTACGACCGTTGTAGGTGTAAGCGGTCAGCTTTTCGGCCACGCCGTCCAGATAGAACATCGTGTACTCTTGCTTGTCTCCTTTCGGATTGGGGCCTTCACTCAGCACCAACCAAGCACCATCCGCCAGCTTACCGTTCTTCTCAGCAAAGGTAGAAGACCAGGTCAGCACTTCGCTATGGGTGTCATAGGTCGTGGTGATGGACTTATGAACGCCAACATTTTGGTTGCCGCCAATGGATTGAGAATCATAGGAAAATTTTGCTGCAGAGGCCGGTTGAGCGGCGATCGCCACCGGAATCACAGCCGCCGCTCCCAGGGCCAAAAGATCAATGCGCATCGTTGTCTTCTCCATGTATCTATAAATACGATAGAGATGAACGAATGCACTTAGGCGAAGCTACGGTGAAGTTTGATGGGGATCAGCCGAAGCCACTGTGAACTCACGGATTCTTTATCTGGTTTTCCTCAGATAAAGCCAAGCTGAATGCGCTTTCTCCAGAGAATTACTGCCGCATTAAGACTGAGGCATTACGGTTCAAGCATCTGATACTGCTGAATTTTCTAGATCCTGTAGATCAAATAAGTGGGCTGCCTATGAGCTTGCTCGCAATGCTCACAGGCAGCACGACAAATCTGGCTCCTTCGATTTTCTTGATAATGCATCGGCCATGCCCAGCATTAGCCATGACACAAGTTACTAGCAACATACTGTTACTTTTGACACAGCTATCTACGTATCTCTGACAACCGCTGCGACTAATCGCACCCGTCGCCATAGTCAGTTGCGAGGGCTCAATCGTAGAGCTAATTTGATCCGACACTATGGGATTCTGATCGGAGCAGTTAGGCGTGAGTCTTTTGCAGAATTGACACCTCAAAGGCCTGCAGATTGTCTGGCAGGTCGATGAGTTTACTGGCCTCAAACTCCGTCGAGAGCAGCACCGTCCAGGCTTCTCGCCCAACTGACACATCCATCGTCAGCGGCTGCTCATAGGAGAAGTTGATCGCCACCAGTACCGTTTCTGTATCGGTCTCTCGCAGATACACCATGTGCTCATGGGGATAGTGAATCAGCGATCGCCAATCACCCCACTGCAGCGCCGCACTTTGCTTGCGCACCTGTAGCAGCCGCCGATAGAAATTCAAAATCGAGTCAGGTTCCTGCAGCTCCTGCTGCACATTGACCTCGGGATAATTTTCATGCACCGGTAGCCAGGATTCGACCGCTTTGCCAAAGCTAAAACCAGCCTGGGCCGAATCATCCCACTGCATGGGAGTGCGTGCTCCGTCGCGGGGGGGCGGGGTGTCGCCTTCGTCGCTTTGGGTGACCGCCTTGTCCTGCAGCTTGTCTTCGGGAATGTCAGTGTTATCGACCATGCCCAGCTCTTGACCGTAGTAAAGCAGGGGCGTGCCGCGCACGGTGAGCAACAGCGTCGCCGCCGCTTTGGCGATCGCTTGCGGGTCCACACACAGGCTGCACTCAACCCAGCGCGATAGGTGCCGAGGAATATCGTGGTTGTCGAGAAAGTAGCAGGGCCAAGCGCCCTCAGGAGTGACCTTTTCTTTCTTTTCGATTTCGCGCTGTAGATAGCCTGGATACCACGGGCTAAAGGGAAACTCGAAGGTAATGGGCAGATGCAGCTCTTCGTTATTGACACCGTGAAAGATAACGGAATCGTAGAGGCGATTATCGATAAACGTTTCGCCAATCAGAGCGCGATCGCCATATTCATCAATGACGGCTCGAATCTCGCGAATGATTTGGTGATTATCGGGCAGGTTTTTGTCGTAAAGGTGATGGTAATTGTTGTACACATTTTTGTCCGTTGCCCCATACTTCAACGGATTGTCGCGAAAGTAAGCGTCTTTGCTATATACGCTAGAGGCATCGAGCCGAAAGCCATCGACACCGCGATCGAGCCAAAAGCGCACGATGTCGTACACTGCCGCGCGCACTTCGGCATTGCGCCAGTTGAGGTCAGGCTGGTTTTTATTAAACGTGTGGAAATAAAACTGCCCTCGCGCCTCGCAGTAGGTCCAGCCGGTGCCGCCAAAGTAGGACTGCCAGTTGTTGGGGCGGTCTTGTCCTTCCATGGGGCTTTGCCACAGGTACCAATCGGCTTTGGGGTTGTCTGGACTCGCCGCCGACTCAGCAAACCAGGGATGCTCGTCAGAGGTATGATTGACCACCAAATCGAGAATGATTTTGATACGGCGCTGATGGGCCTGCTCAAGCAGCTCGTCAAACTCTTCCAGCGTGCCAAAGGTGGGACAAATGTCTTTATAGTCAACGATGTCATAGCCGTTATCGACCATGGGTGACTTGTTGACCGGCGATAGCCAAATCGCATCAATGCCCAGGGACTGTTGACTATCAGGCTGGCCATCATTCAGATAATCGAGTCGCTGAATAATGCCGCGCAGATCGCCCGTGCCATCGCCGTTACCATCGGCAAAGGTGAGGGGATAGATCTGATAAATGACGCCAGTTTCCCACCAGCAATGACTGTCTGTCGGCGCGGCCTTCACCATCATCAAAATCCTGCGTTACGAATGCAGCGTTAGCCTAGCATCATGCTTTATGGGGTCGTCAATCTGGAAAAAGCATGAGTTTTGATGGTTGAATGCCTGAAACATCGACTAACGGACGATCGCGATCGCCTGGCCGACCAGCGCCAACCCCTTTGGCCGTTCACCCGACGCCAGAGGTTGACTATCGCTGGCAGCCGCGAGCAGCGGCGTCGCGCGGACAATCAGGTCGCCTGGTTGACTTACAGAAGGTCAAACCGATTTGATGTTGTTGTGCGAACGGGAACGGTCAGAGCGATCGCGGCCTCGCCAATACCAGACGACATAACTCAGGGCAGCAACCTGCAGAGGCAACATCAGGGCGGCTTCTTTGAGCAGAAACGGTAGATCAGTTTGGGCGATCGCGGCTCCGCCCGTACTGCTTAGCAGCACCAATCCAATCACGAACGGAATTTTGCGACCTTTCATAGCGTCTCTCGTTGAACTATTGGTTTCTCCTTTATAGCAAGCAGTTGAGCAACTCAATGACATTGGTGGTGTAGATCACCCGTCGCATCGCCGTGGGGTAGTCCTAAAACAGTAAGGGCGCATCGTAGTGGAGAATGGAATACCAGATCGCGCCAATGTGATTGTTTATCTCCCCGGTGATTGAAGTTTATAAAAAAGACGGTAAACCTCAACCCAGCAGCGGGGTAATCCAATCCTCAGTGATGCGGACTCCCCCGACAATCTTGACAACGCCAGGGAGTCCCAGGGCAAGGGGAGCAAACTGTTCAAGCCCATCTCTAAGTGCGCGACTTGTCTGATTAACTTTTCTGACCGGTTGCGGCACTACCAGGGCAGCACTTCGCCGTTGCTGTGCCAAAACGTGCCGGTATTGTCGAGGGTGAGCGCGTCGATTCTCGCCAACAGCCCTTTGACCGATGCGGCGGGCGTGATGCCGTTTTGAGTAAAGCCCGTCATGCGCGTGCTAACCAAGCCCGGATGCAAGATCGCCACCGCGATCCCTTCAGGCTTTAAATCATGGGACAGAGACTTACCCGCCATCGAGAGTGCAACCTTCGACATGCGGTAACCGTAGGAGCCTCCCGACGTGTTGTCGTCAATAGAGCCCATGCGGCTGGTCATCAAAGCAACTTTGCTACCGGTCTTGAGGTGGGGCAGCAGGGCTTTGGTAAAGCGCAAGGGCCCGATCGCATTCACTTCAAACTGCTGGCGAATACTCTCAATGTCGAGATTGTCTAGACTTACCCGGTTGATAATGCCCGCATTGTTGATCAGTACGTCCAGCTCAATGCCCTGCAGTTTGTTCGCCAGCTCCGCAACTGACGCGTCCGAGGTGATGTCAACCCCAGTTTCCACTCGAATGCCCAACTGATCCAGCTCTGCCGAGCTAGAGCGGCAAACGGCGATGACGTCATCGCCGCGCTGTTGCAGCTGCCGGCAATATTCGTAGCCAATGCCGCGACTGGTGCCGGTAACTAAATAAGTGGCCATGCGATCGCTCCCCAGTTAGCGCTAAAAATTTTGTGCCTGTTTCGGATAGTAGCCTCGTCTTTTTTCTCACCCGCGACTGCCCCCAAAGGTGGCAAACCGGCCAGTTACGGAGCCAGCCAGGCAATCAGCGGCGGATACTTCAGCCCTCGGTTAAGGCAGTCCCCCATGGCGCATGAGTGCAGTCGCGGCAGCCGCCATCGACTCAGTGCGATCGCTGGCAACATCCACCGTTACCCAGGGGGATCGAGTCACCCGCCAACCCCGGCGAGTTCAGCCAATAGCGGATTCTGCTCGACCCACACCGAGACAGAACCGCCGTTGCAGCGGAACTCTGCCCAGCCATGCTCATTCGTATAAATCGGTTCTTTAATATGGCCGGTGATATCAAAAAAGACCTTGTGCCGCTTGCCGACTTCCATCCACTTACTGCCGCTCGGGCCATCACTCAAAATGACCGCCAGGGCATAGGGGTGATGTTCCGTCCCGAGGCGCGTCCAGCCGATGGTGTTGAAATGGTCAAGATAGTCATACTGGGGGCCATAGGCAAAGTTTTTTCGAGCAAACAGCAGGCGATCAAGGATCCATCGATGGGAGTCCATCCAGATCTCGTAGACGTTGCCATCGGGAGCTTGGTCTGTGTAATGAGCGCCGTAGTAATCGGCATAAAACACGCAGGGGTAGCCCTGCTCACGCAGCAAAATGATGGCATAGGCCAAGGGCTTAAACCAAGCTTCTACAATCGATTCCAGCGCCTGCAGGGGCTGAGTATCATGGTTTTCGACCAGCGTCACGGCAAACAGGGGCAGCTCCTGCATCAGGGTGCCGTCAAATAGTCGCCGCATATCGTAATGGCCACCCGCCTTGCTGGCTTTGTGAAAGTTGTGATGCAGAGGCGCGTCAAACAGGTTGAGTCGTCCGCCCGCATTGCCGATATACCAGCTCAGGGTGCCAAAGTCGTAGGTCCAATACTCGCCGACGCAAAACAAATCGCGGCCCGTATGCGCCTCTAAATGGTCGAGCCAGGCGTTAAAAAAGTCGCCATTGATGTGCTTAATCGCATCCAGGCGAAAGCCATCAGCGCCAATCTCATCAAGCATCCATTCGCCCCAATAGTTCAGCTCACCCCGCACTTCGGGATGGTTGATATCGAGGTCGCTGCCCATCAGGTAGTCGTAGTTGCCGCCTTCTAGATCCACTTTGGTTTCGAAGCTTTTATCCGCCATTTTCCAGACGGCTTTGAAGTCGGGCTCATAGCTGTTGTAATCGACAGAGTCGAAGTGGTACCAGTGCCACTTCATCGTGGAATATTTGTCACCGCGCTGGGGAAAGTTGAATCCCGTCCACGCTTTGATGGTGCGCGCTGCACCCAGGGGGCGGTTGCGATCGCGCGGATCGTAGGGAATGGCCTCAAACTCTTCTTCGTAGTCAGCCGCCATTTTGTGATTGAAAACAACATCGGCGTAGATTTGGATGCCCTGCTGGCGGCAGGTTTGCACCGCATCGACATATTCGTCCTTAGTGCCGTACTTGGTGCGAACGGTATCTCGTTGGTTGAACTCACCCAGGTCAAACCAGTCATAGACGCCATAACCCACGTCATAACTACCGCCAATGCCTTTATAGGCGGGGGGCAACCACAGCGCGGTAAATCCGGCGGCAGCCAGCTCTTGGGCATCGGCTTTGAGCTTTTGCCAATGGGTACCATCGGCGGGAATGTACCAGTGAAACCACTGCATCATCGTGCCGTTGAACTCAGCAGGCGCTTTCTTGTCAGCGATCGCGGCGGCATTCGTCCCGACCCAATCTTGCAGAGCAAATGTCGCGGCGTCGCGGGTCTCAGCATCCAATGTTTTACCGATCGCGCTGAATTGTTCTTTAAGGGTTTGAAAGGGAGATGACATGGCAATGGGCATTACGAAAGGACAAGTGATTCAACCAGAACCGGCAAGCTACGCGAACGACTAATCAACAGCTAACTAACGGCCTGCAGTCGCCAGAGTGGCGCCGGGCTTAAGCACACGCCGACCAGATTAAGGCCAAAGGAGTGAGCGGTTGTTGCCCTTAGCCACCCCACATCAGCCAGTCGACTTTTTATTGCGCCAACAGCATACTACCGACCTCAAGTCTGACGGCATGCCCCGATCAGTGGAAAGTGATGGCCGATACAATCCGCTCAATGTTCGGAGTCACCTGTCGGCAAAGACTTCACGAATCGTCATGAAAGTTATCGGTTTTTGCTACAGATTCCGAAGAAAACCCTAAAGCTTCGACGGAATTAAAATCAGGCTTCCTAAAGTGATAGCAATCCACCCAGTGATAGATCTAACGATTTTGATTTTGATCGCGTGCGATCGCTCAACTCAACTGATCGGCTGGTGCCGGGATTTTTGATTGCACTTAACTGAGTTTATGTCAGCCAACATTCCCTTTGATATTGCGTCGGATTCTCACCATCAGCCCTCTGAAACTGCCAAGATCGCTGCCCCCGTGCGGATTCGGCGATTGGTTTGGAAGCTCGCAATCGCGACGCTGGCTCTCATGGCTGTAGGCAGCGCTACCCGCGTGATGAATGCGGGCTTGGCCTGCCCCGATTGGCCCCTGTGCTACGGCCAGTTGGTGCCCAGCCAGCAGATGAACTTGCGGGTGTTTCTGGAATGGTTTCATCGCCTCGATGCCTCGCTGATTGGCCTCATGTCAATTTGGCTGGCCGGGCAAGCTTGGTGGTGTCGTCGTGACCTGCCTCGGTGGCTACCCTGGGCGACGCTGGGGGCAGTGTTTTTGATTTTGGTGCAGGGAGCCTTAGGCGGGCTGACCGTCACCGAGCTGCTGCGGTTTGATATTGTCACGGCTCACCTCGGGACGGCCCTCGCCTTTTTAGTCACACTGGTCGTGATGGGCTGCTGTCTCATGCCTTATCGCGGCGTCGGCACGTCGGGCAATCTGCATAGCATTGGGCTGATATCGGCGGTGTTGGTCTATCTGCAGTGCTTGTTGGGCGCATTAGTCGGCTCGCGCTGGGCCGCCCACCAATGCCTGGGGCTGTCACAGCTGTGTCAAGTCATGGACAGCCACTTGATCGGGGTAGTGCCGCCCACCATCGCCATCTTTACGCTCTTGCTCGTTTCCTGGCGAACCCCGGCCTTGCATCCCTGGCTGCGACGACTGACGGTGGTCATCGGCACGCTGCTGTCTCTGCAGATTGTGTTAGGTATTGCCACGCTGCAAATGCATCTGCAGGTGGAGCCGCTCACAGTCACGCACCACACCGTTGGCGCTACCCTGACCGCCGCCCTGGTGGCCTTCACCGTACTTGCCTGGCGCGATCGCACCCAAAGTTTTTCCACTCCGATTTCCCTCAAACCGTCACAAACGCTGTCGTAGAGCAACGACGGTCGGCAACTTTTCCCGAGATTAATTTCAATAAGGATTTACCTGCAAATGCAGACTTCTCCCACCTGGCAAAGTCCAACACCTCACCATGAGACCTTTTGGCAAGTTTGCCGGAGCTATTGGCAGCTGACAAAACCCAGAATTATCCCCCTCTTACTGATTGAAACTGCCGCGAGCATGCTGGTAGCCGCCCACGGCACGGTGGATCCGCTGCTGCTGTTAGTGACGCTGCTGACCGGGGCACTGGCGGCCGCTTCAGCGCAATCGATCAACTGCATTTATGACCGCGACATCGACTTTGATATGGAGCGCACGCGGCATCGGCCAATTCCGTCGGGCCGCATTCAGCTGCGCGATGCGTTAATCTTTGCCGCCGCGCTCGCGATCGCCGCCTTTTCGCTTCAAGCCATCGTGGGCAATGTACTCAGCGCCGCTCTAGAGATGGTCGGCATTGCGATTTACGTCGGCGTTTACACCCACTGGCTCAAGCGGTCATCCACCCAAAATATTGTGATCGGCGGTGCCGCTGGCGCCATTCCGCCCCTGGTGGGCTGGGCCGCTGTAACTGGTGAATTAAGCCTGGCCGCCTGGTTGTTTTTTGCCATTGTGTTTATCTGGACGCCGCCGCACTTTTGGGCGCTGGCCTTGGTGATTCAAGATGACTATGCCAAGGTGGGCGTACCCATGCTGCCCGTCATCGCTGGCGACGAAGCCACCGCCAAACAAATCTGGGCCTACACGCTAGTGCTGGTGCCGATCACGCTGCTGATGACGGTGCCGCTCCACGCGACCGGTTGGGTTTACGGGGCGATCGCCACCTACCTCGGCTGGATCTTTATTAAAAAGGCTTGGGGGCTCTTACAGTCGCCGAGCGATCGCGACCAGGCCAAGTCGCTGTTCAAATACTCCATCCTGTACATGATGGCGCTGTCGGCCGGGATGGTCATCGATAGCTTGCCCGTCACCCGCTCAGCGGTGATGGCGCTCGGTCATCAAGCTTTTGAATTAGCCAATACCCTGCTCCCAGCGGTCATGGGGTAAGGGCTATCCGCTCAGCGGCCCTGACTCCAGCAGCCTGCCTGCGTGGGGATAACGCCAGAGTCAGGGAAGCAGGGGAGAAACCGGTTGGCACTACCAGCGGCTTTACCGCCCTTGCCGCCGCTTTAGCGCCGCTGGTTCTGAGCGGTGGGCCACACCTTTTGGCACCGCGTTATCAGCGTTAGGATAAACACTCACCCGTTTAGCCAGACAGCTTGCATGCCTTCTCTCTATAGCGCGATCGCCCTGGGCAGTAACCTCGGAGATTCTTTAACGATCCTGCAGGGGGCGATCGCGGCGTTAACTCAGCCCCCCCACATCACCGTCACGACCTGCTCAAGCATTTACACCACGGCACCAGTTGGGCCACCTCAACCCGACTATTACAACGCTTGTGCCCTGCTCAAAACCAATCTCGCCCCCGAAGCACTGCTCCGCACCTTGCTGCAAGTCGAAATGACCTTTGGCCGCGTGCGACGCGAGCGGTGGGGGCCGCGCCTGCTCGATCTCGATCTGCTGCTGTTTGGCAACGTCGTGATGACGACTCCCACCCTACAACTCCCTCACCCGCGCATGCATGAGCGGCCCTTTGTCCTGGTACCCCTAGCCGAAATCGCTGCTCACTGGGTCGACCCCATCTCCGGTAAAGCGATCGCACAACTGGCCGCTGGGGTTTCTCATGAGGGCGTTAAGCGACTCGCTACGGCGCCGCCACTGCTGCACCACAACGGCAAATAGTATGCTACCGTAGCCGCTATCGGTCAGTCCGGTAGCATTTTCACCGCTCTGACTGCCGTCATCCTCACGATTCTTCTGACCTGGTATGCCGCTCGGTAACGAACCGCCTCAATTGCTTAAGCAGTGTCTTTTAATTAAGGGACGCAAGTTCGATTTTGAAGTTAACAGTTTGCGATTGCCTAACAAATCGGAAGGTGAGTGGGAATGCATTCGCCATCCAGGCGGCGCTTTGGCGATTCCCCTTACTGAGGATGGCAAATTAGTGTTAGTACGTCAGTATCGGTTTGCCGTGCAAGGCAGACTGCTGGAATTTCCCGCTGGTACCGTTGAACCGGAAGAAACGCCCGCCCAAACGATTCAGCGCGAGATTGAAGAAGAAATTGGCTATCGGGCTCACACCTGGCAGCCGTTGGGCAGCTTTCCGCTGGCACCAGGCTACTCTGACGAGTTTATTCACGCCTTTATCGCGACCAATTTAGAGGCGATCGCCCATCCCCCCGCAGGCGATGCTGACGAAGATATTGCCGTCGTATACATGACCCCCGATGAGTTTGAGCAAGCCATCCATCAAGGGGAAGGCATCGATGCTAAATCGATCGCCAGCTATTTTTTGGCCAAGGCCTACCTATCTGACCTGACCGCAAGAGCCACAGACAGGGCTGCGGAATAATGCCGAGGGTAATGCCTCAGCGTCCAAGCTTTGCTCCAGACCGCCCACCTCACAGCAGAAGCCAGTGAGCGGTAATTGCGGTAATTGCCCCGCCATTACCAAGCGGCCGTCAACTAGAGGCCACAACGCTCACCGGGGGCTCAAATTTGTAGCCCACGCCCCGCACCGTTTGAATCATGGCCGGTTGGGTGGTATCTAGCTCAATCTTTTTACGAATTTGACCGATATGGACATCGACTACGCGCTGATCGCCGACATATTCATAGTCCCAAACTTTTTGAATTAGCTCTGCCCGCCGCCACACTCGACCAGGGTGGCTCGCCAGAAAATGTAGCAGATCAAATTCCAACGCCGTGAGTGGCACCAGCTCGCGTTCCAAAGTAACTTCTCGCCGAACCGGATCGATCTCTAGGCTATTGAAGCTCAAACACTGTTGCTCAGCAGTGGTAACGGGGCGCTGGCGTTTAAGAATGGCCCCCACGCGGACCTCAAGCTCTCCCAAACTAAAAGGCTTAGTGAGATAGTCATCAGCCCCTTCAGCGAAGCCGCGAATTTTATCGGCTTCATCACTGCGACTGGTGAGCATCAAGACAAAGACACCCGTGCGCGTCTGCATTTCTTTGCAGAGGTCGTATCCATTAGCATCAGGAAGGTTGACGTCCAACACCACTAAGTCGGGGTTGAGTTGCTCAAACACCGCAAGCGCATTTTTGCCATCTTCGGCAGATTCGACTTCGTAATCTTGCTTCGACAAAAAGCGCAATACAAGATTACGGACAGCTGGGTCGTCGTCAACGACAAGGATCTTGGCAGTAGCCATAACGTAAACGTCTTACCAAAAGGACACAGGTGGTTGCTTTACATTAGACCGAGTACACTAAAGCCCTAGCGGTACCGGCAATGTTTCTTTAAAATCTCTTTTCGCAGGAACACGATGAAATCAGCCTAAACTGCATCAATTTTTTCCCAGCCACTCGGTACTTTCTGTAAAGTAGTTATAAAGCTAGAACAGTCGTCGATGCCTACTCGGTTGACTCTAATGAAGAATACCCAAACCGAGCGGAAACTTCTTCACCATACGGAACAAGTTTCAGTAGTGTGAGCCTAGTATAGTTAAACTGTGGCTAACACGAATGGCCCAAAAAGGATCGACGTCAGCAGCATTAGGGTTGACTTGCTCCGTGGATTTAGTCAGTAGACGCGCCAGGCTATCGAAGGGATGTCGATGAGTGACCAGAACTACTACGATACGTTAGGCCTCGACGAAAACGCCTCTTTTGAGGAGATTCAGGAGGCCAAAGAGCGCTTGTTAGACGGGTGTGAAGACGATCGCAAGCGGATGGATGCGATCGAATCAGCCTATGACGCCATTTTGATGGAACGTCTCAGACTGCGTCAGGAGGGCAAGATCAAGGTACCTGACCGCATTCGATTTGCCGAAGAGGTGCCGGAGAAACCAGTGGTGAAGGCTAACAGCGGTGATGTCTCCAAGCCCGGTTGGCTGGCTGACTTTTTAGATACGCCTTCTCGCAATGATGTGCTGCTCCCGGCGGGCATTTTTGGGATTTTAGCAATCGTGAGCCTGGCCGGGCCGTCGCTGGCTTTGGCGATCGGGGTTGGGGTCGCGATCTATTTCCTTAATCGTAAGGAATACCGGTTTTGGCGCGCGCTGCTAATCACGGTGTTAGGGCTTACGGCGGGGTTGACCGTGGGCATCTTGCTGGGACAGATTCTCGGCCCGCAGGCAGCGGCGATGTCAGGAGCAAGCGCCGATGTCGTGACGCAAAAGGTGGCCGCGATTATCACGATGGTCGTATTGTGGGCCGTCAGTAGCTTTTTACGCTAGCTGTCCGCGCCTGCAGCTCGATTCAACAGTGTTCTTCAAAATCGGACGGACTGAAGGCGACATTCCACGTGCCTGCAGCCAGGTTATGACTTGGTAGCTCAATCGGTGCACCACGCTAGCTTTGCGGCTCTTTTGAAAACTGGTCGAACGTCAGTTCAGCGAGCCGAGCCAGGTTAGCGAGTCCCCGCACTGCGAGTGCGCCGAGGCTTGCCCGTGGGGCGAGGTTGAAAAGGCGTTTTGTGGCGATTGCGACGTTTGGCTCGGGGCGAGAGGGGGCTTTGGCGGTGGGTGCTAGACATCGTCATTGCTTAAAAACCTTGATTTGATGAGGAATTCACGGAAAAGCCCGGCGCTTCCGGAAAAGCCCGATGAATCCGGTCGGCAGCCCGATCAATCCGACGGGCAGAGCGGATTATCCGTTGGGTGACTGTTGCCGAGCAGGTGGTGCGCTGCCGAGCGTGAGGCCATTTCTCGCAACGACGATACCCGTCAAAGCGAGTTTGTAGAGACCTCATAGCACCGAACCGGAGCTGACTGTCATGGTTTCAGCGCGATCGCACTCAATTGCCGTCGTCAACGATGATAATGGAGAGTACCAGACCGCTCAGATTGAGCCTCTCGCCTACCGCGATCGCTGAGTCGGTGAATCCCTCAATCTCTGAAACACCAGGATTCATCGCTAAGGGCTGGCATAGCGGCTTAAAGGGTTCAATCATCGAGCCTGTGGAGACAGCACTGAGATGGCAGTTCGGATCAATCAATTTTTAACGTGGAAACAGCAGTCCCAGACAGTGGCTGTACTCACCGCTTGGGATTTTATATCGGCACAAATGGCCGATCAGGCCGGAGCCGATCTGATCTTGGTGGGCGATTCGTTAGCCATGGTGGCCTTGGGCTATGACACGACCTTACCGCTGACGCTAGAAGAGATGCTGCACCATGCCAAAGCTGTGCGCCGAGGCGTCAAAAACGCGCTGATGGTGGTCGATCTCCCGTTCTTGAGCTACCAGGTAGATACGGCTGAAGCACTGCGCTCGGCGGGGTGCATGCTCAAACAAGCGGGCGCCCAAGCCGTCAAGCTAGAAGGGGGATATCCCCGCATGGCGGCGACGATGAAAGCCCTAGTAGAATCGGGCATTCCGGTCATGGGGCACGTCGGCTTGACGCCGCAGTCGGTGCACCTGACCGGTGGCTTTTACAAACAGGGCAAGTCTCCCGAGGCCGCCGATCGCATTTTGCAAGAGGCGATCGCCATTGAGAAAGCGGGCGCCTTTGCCATTGTGTTAGAGCACATTCCGGCAGAACTGGCCCAAGTCATTACCGAAACCCTCACCATCACCACCATCGGCATCGGGGCCGGGCCGCACTGTGATGGGCAGGTGCTGGTCACGGCTGATGTGCTGGGCCTGTCTGACTGGCAGCCCCCCTTTGCCCCCCGCTATGCAAACTTACGAGAACAGGGAATAGCGGCGGCCAAGCAGTTTTGCGACGACGTGCGATCGCACAATTTCCCCAAGTGAGAATGCCGGTTGTACTGCTATTGTCATGCGCGATCGTGACGGCTTCATCAACGGGTGCAAAGCCTTGTGCAGCAAAGAGCCTGTCGCCGACCGCCTAAGCGATCGGCTCCCTTTTTTGATACTCTGCTAATTTCCCCTCCTGACAGGAAATTTCCCATGGCACTCCAGGTTTACGGCATTCCCAACTGTGGCACCTGCAAAAAGGCGTTGAGCTGGCTCGACAACAACCAAATCACCTACGACTTTATCGATACCAAAACGGCCCCGCCCACCCGCGACATGATTGCCGATTGGGTCGAAGCCCTGACGGCGAGACCGATGCGTAACACTTCTGGGCAGGTCTACCGCGCCTTGGGCGAAGAGAAAAAAGACTGGAGCGACCAGCAATGGATCGATGCCTTTGCCGAGAATGCCATGTTGCTCAAGCGGCCTCTGTTTGTCAAAGACGGCAAAGCCGTCATGGTTGGATTTCGTGCCAAAGAAGCCGATCTGCAAGCAACGCTCAATGACTGATCGCCCTATCGTTTGAGATCTGTCTCCTTGGCATGTCTCCCTATTCATTCGTCAAAAGCCGGAAGAAGTCATGTTTGGCGAGGGTTCTAGACTAAGTTTAAGAGGGTAAACCTCACCGCCTGCGGCACCTCTCCTTATCAAGGAGAGGTTTATCCCAGCGTCCGGTTCCTTTCCTTAGATTAAGGAGAGACCAGTTGAGGTCACACAGCCAATCCCCAAACAAAACCAATCCTTAGAAGCTTTTCTCAATGCACGATGTTGCGACTTATGTGTATGGGAATAGGGCATTACCCAAGTGCGGCAAGTGTGGTTGTTGCAATTCGCGAAGTCGTTAGTCCACACCGGCAACGGGGCAAAAATCCTCGCTATGCTTGGGGAGACCGTCTGTGGTTCGTAGCTGCCATCGTGTATTCAGAGCGCCCCCCCCTCGTCAAAGAACCGGAACGCCTCGAAGCTTTTTTGAAAGAGCTTCCCCTCGAACCCGGCGTCTACTTTATGAAAGACGGCCGGGATCAGATTCTCTACATCGGCAAGTCGAAAAAACTGCGCAATCGGGTGCGATCGTACTTTCGCGATACCCACCGTCACATGCCGCGCATCGCCATGATGGTGATGCAGATCGTCGAGATTGAGTTCATCGTCACCGACACCGAAGCGGAGGCGTTGGCCCTAGAAGCCAATCTCATCAAGCAGCATCAGCCTCACTTTAATGTGCTACTGAAAGATGACAAAAAGTATCCCTATCTCTGCATCACCTGGTCAGAAGACTATCCGCGCATGTTTGTTACCCGCAAGCGGCGCAAAAACCTGAAGGATCGCTACTACGGCCCCTATGTTGATGCCGGATTGCTGCGGCGCACCCTGAGTATTGCCAAACGGACCTTTCCGCTGCGGCAGCGACCGCAACCGCTGTTTCGCGATCGCCCCTGCCTCAACTACGACATTGGCCGCTGTCCAGGGGTGTGCCAGGAACTAATTTCTCCCGAGGACTATCACAAGACAGTGCAGCGGGTGGCGATGGTGTTTCAGGGCCGCACGGACGAACTTGTCAATGCCCTGACCCACCAGATGGAAAAAGCGGCTGAAGACCTGCGGTTTGAGCAGGCGGCCCTGTTGCGCGATCAGATTCAAGGGTTAGAGCGGCTGACGGCCCATCAAAAAGTGGCGCTACCCGATGACACCGTCTCGCGCGATGCGATCGCCCTCTCTAGCGATGAGCAGTTTGCCTGCATTCAGCTCTTTCAAATTCGGGCGGGGCGGCTGGTGGGGCGGCTCGGCTTTAATGCCGACGCCCAAGCCGGGACACGGGGCGAGATTTTGCAGCGAGTGCTCGAAGCGCATTATCAAATGGTGGAGCCGATTGAGATTCCCGCAGAAATTTTGGTGCAGCATGAGCTGCCCGAGAGCGACATTTTGGCAGAATATTTGACCCAGCGGCGCGGGCGGAAGGTGGCGATCGAAATGCCCCAGCGGCAGACCAAGGCAGAACTGGTTGATATGGTAGAACGCAACGCCCAGTACGAGCTACTGCGCACCCAACGCGTTGCCGATCGCAATGCCCAAGCGATGCAAGATTTGGCTGAAGCCCTCGACCTGCCTGACCAGCCCAAACGCATTGAAGGCTATGACATTTCCCATATTCAAGGGTCGGATGCGGTGGCCTCACAGGTGGTATTTGTGGATGGCATGCCCGCCAAGCAGCACTACCGCCACTACAAGATCAAAAATCCGGAGGTGCGAGCGGGCCACTCTGACGACTTCGCCAGTATGGCGGAGGTGATTCGGCGGCGCTTTCGGCGCTATGCAGCTGACCCCGATAAGCAACGAGTCGGCAATCCGGATTGGCCCGATCTGGTGATGATTGACGGCGGCAAGGGGCAGCTATCGGCGGTAGTGGAAGTGCTACGAGAGCTGAATTTGCTGGCCGATCTGCATGTTGTCAGTCTGGCTAAAAAGCGCGAAGAAATCTTCCTCCCCGGCGAATCACTCCCCGTCTCGACGGCAGCGGAACAGCCGGGGGTGCAGCTCTTGCGTCGCCTGCGTGATGAAGCCCACCGATTTGCCGTGAGCTTTCACCGTAAAAAACGCAGCGATCGCATGCGGCGATCGCGCTTGTCTGACATTCCCGGTTTGGGGCAGCATCGCCAAAAAGAACTGCTGGCAGCGTTTCGCTCTATCGACTACATTCGCGAAGCCCCGACTGAGCAGCTTGCCCAAGTGCCCGGCATCGGCCCCCACATGGCACAGCAAATCTACAACTACTTTCACCCCAATGCCAATAGTGACGAGGCGATCGCTACCGTGGAGTCTGCCAGTGCTGCCAGTGTCGAGTCCAAAAGCGGTTGAACGATTTAGGGCGCGTCATCAATTAAACTCGAAAGCCTGACGGTATGGGCACTACCGCGCCCGCTCCGCAAACCTAGCTAGAGGCTGAACCGCTTGCAGCATCAGGACTCCGCCGCTAAATGATGACAGCCTCTAGCCAACGGTTCAGGTATTTCCGCTGAGGCATCCTGGGTGCTAGCAAATGTCGTGACAGCTCAACCTCAAGTCCTAGTGGCGTGACATCGCTGATTGCCGGTTGGATTTTGGGTAAATTAAGCGCGCCTGCCTTTCTGCAAGAGATCTGATATCGATATGCTGATGCTGGTTTTTCGATTAGGAGATAACCGTTATGCAATTGCTACGCAAGCTATTGTGACCGTGCTCCCTCGGGTAAATTTGCAGCCCCTTTCTGGCAGCTCTCCGGCGGTCGCAGGCATGTTTAGCTATCAGGGCCAGATCGTACCCGTGCTTGACCTCAATCAGCTTTTGCGGGGAACGGCTAGCTCAGCCTTATTGAGCACGCGCATTGTCCTTGTTAACCAGGGGGCACCCGGTGAACCCACGCGATTGCTCGGTCTGCTGGCGGAGCAGGCGACAGAAACGCTGGCAGCAAATCAGGTTGAGGAGATTGCCGAACGCGTTGATTTTTGCCAAAGCCCGTATCTGGGCGCCATGCTGGTGTCGCAGCAAAACATTATTCAACAATTGCAGATTTATAGCCTGCTGTCTCAGCCCGCGTACGATGCGCTGATCGCTCAAGCCACAACGGCATCTTAGAGTGAGGTTCTGACGATGGACGGTCGTTTTGAGCAGACTGATGCTGGGGGCCACATCGCGGCTTTGCTCAACCAACTGATTGGCCTGAACGAAACCTCAATTGGGTCAGCCGGAGTGCAGCGCGCCATCGCGCAGGCCATGCAGGCAGCAGGATACGGTAATGTCGAGGCGTATTGGCAGCATTTGCAGGGATCTCAGGCCGCGATCGCGGCCCTAATCGAAGCGATTGTTGTGCCCGAAACCAGCTTTTTCCGCAATCCGGAATCGTTTGCTTTTCTCAAGCGCTGGGCCAGTCAAACCGGACGGCAACAGGCGGCTGAGGCACCTCTACGACTGTTGAGCCTACCCTGCTCGACCGGTGAAGAACCCTACTCGATCGCCATGACGCTATTAGAAGCAGGATTGTCTGCTGAGCAATTTCAGGTGGATGCCTTAGATGTCAGTGCAGCCGCCCTGGCTCAGGCCGAACGCGGCGTGTTCAGGGCCTATTCGTTTCGCCCGGGACAGTCGGTGACCGCATCGCTCGATGCCATTGTTGATCGCTATTTTCAACGGGAGGGTGAGCGATACCGACTGAGCGATCGCGTGCGATCGCCGGTGCAGTTCCGACCCGGCAACCTTGCCGATCCGATGTGCCTGTACCAAACCCAGCCCTACGATGTCGTATTTTGCCGCAACTTACTGATTTACTTTCATCAGGTCGCCCGCGATCGGGCCATGCGCACCTTACATCGACTGCTGCAACCGAGCGGCTTGTTGTTTTTGGGCTACGCCGAAACGAATCAGATTCATCCCGATCAGTTTGAATCCATTCGCTATCCCCAGGCCTTTGTCTATCGCCGCGTGGCGTCACCACCGGCTCAGAGTAAGGGGCGATCTGTGGCGAACTCTGTAGCGAACCCCGTACCCACACCAGCGCTGCCATTGCGACCAGGTTTGCCTGTGGCCCCGAAGCTCACTCCTGATGTCGCTAAATCGCGATCCGTCACGCCACCCATCGACCCGACGTTACCGTCAGCCATCAGGCCACCTCGCCTGCCCCAACCCGCTGTCCAGATTTCCCTGAGTAATATTCGCAGCATGGCCGATCGGGGCGAACTGTCGATCGCCGCCGCCCAGTGCGATCTCTACCTACACACCCACCCGACCAGCGCCGCCGCCTACCTCCTGCTGGGCGAAATTTACCAAGGTCAAGGCAGCGATGAAGCGGCGATGCAGGCTTTCCGCAAAGCCATTTACCTCAATCCGACCTGCGTGGAAGCCTTGCTGTATCTCGCCCTGCGGTATGAAGATCAAGGCCATCTGGCTGCCGCTGAGCGCCTCCGTCAGCGCATACAGCGGCTGACTGTCGACGACTAGCGGGGGTCTACGCTTATCTGTTACCGCAATGCAATTGTTGGGGACTATAGTAAGTGCCGGATGTTTTGTCTAGTCAGACAACCTCTCTTCATCATCTGGTTACATTCGTTTGAGAATTCACTATGTTGAAGTTCATCAAATCGCAGCCTCTCATTGTGCGTGGCCTGGCCATCTTTGTTCCTCTACTACTGGCAACAAGTAGCTTGTTCTTCCTGATTTATCGAGCCCAGGTAGCGGCGGCAAAAGACCGTTTAGTCAATCGGGAAGTCAACAAAGTTGAGGTGCAAAAAAAGCTCGCGACTCAACGATTTCAAGAAGTCGTCGCTGACCTGATGATTTTGACCAATCAAGGAGACCTGCAGGCCCTCGGCAGCGGTTTGCTTGATCCGGCTGAGGCGGGCAATGCCCTAGAAGCAGATGTGCTGCGGCAAAAGCTCATCACTGACTACTTGTTATTTTCGAGCCAAAAACGGCTCTATGGTCAGGTGCGTTTTCTGGATCCGCAGGGGCAGGAATTGATTCGCATCGACTTTGATCCAGTGCAAGATAGTTCTGCGATCATTCCTAATAGTGAGCTCCAAAATAAGGGCGATCGCTACTACTTTGAGGAAGCATTTCCGCTGGGTCAAGGTGAAATTTTTATGTCACCGTTTGACCTCAATGTGGAACAGGGCAAGGTTCAAGAACCGTACCTCCCCATGATTCGATTTGCGGCTCCAGCGTTTGATCAACAAGAGCGCCGCACCGGGCTGGTGGTGCTCAATTTTTTGGGTCAGAACCTACTGGATCGCCTTGAACTAGACATTGATGGGGCGGCCGGCCAGTTCATGCTGCTGAACTCCGCAGGCTACTGGCTAAAAGGCCCGACGCCCGAAGAAGAATGGGGTTTCATGTTTGACGATCGGCAAGACCAGACGTTTGCCCAGCGCTACCCCGAGGTGTGGCAGGTGATGCAGGCCGACGGCACGGGCCAGATGGAAACAGCCGAGGGGTTGTTCATCTTTGCCGCCCTAGAGCCGCTAGAGGTGATTCAACAAGTGACGAACCGAGCAGTTCAGGGCATTAGCCAACCAGACGGATCCTCTTACCGCTGGGAGATTGTGTCTTTTGTCTCGCCCGAGGTGCTGAGCGCCCTATCGCGACGGATTTTTGCCCAGCTGCTGCCGTTATATCTCCTCGTCGTGGGGGTGATTAGCGTGGCCACACTGCTGATTTTGAAGCAGATGCAGCTAGCAACCCAGACGCAGAATCGGATCGTGGCGGGCATGGCGATCGCCGAAAAAATATCAGCCGGTGACTTGACGACCCGACTTGACCTGGGTGAGCGCCAAGATGACCTCAACCGACTCCTCAGAGCCTTTGACACCATGACCGAGCGCCTGAGTCAGCTAATCGGGCAAATTCAGGCATCGGGCATCCAGGTGACCTCTTCTACCACCCAGCTCGCGTCCGCCAGTCATCAGCTCGAGGCGACATTGTCAGAGCAGGTCGCCTCGACCCACGAGATCAACGCTACGACGCAGCAGATTGCCGCGACCTCTGAAGAGCTGTCGCATCAGGTCGAGCAGGTGGCTGATCGCGTCAGTGCAACGGCCACCACGGCGAGTCAAAGTCAGCAGGAGCTGAGCCAGATGGAACAAACGGTGCGTCAGCTCGTGATCGCCACTGACAGCATTAGCAATCGCCTCGGGCTGATTAGCGATCGCGCCAACACAATTAACAGTGTCATCAGCACCATCACCAAAGTGGCCGATCAGACCAACCTGCTGTCGCTGAATGCCGCGATCGAGGCAGAAAAGGCGGGTGAGTATGGGGCGGGCTTTGGCGTCGTGGCTCGGGAAATTCGCCGGTTAGCGGATCAAACGGCGGTCGCCACCCTAGAAATCGAAGACATGGTGAAAGATATGCAGTCCACCGTCGCATCTGGCGTGATGGAAGTGGATAAGTTTAGCCAGGAGGTGAATCTGGGCCTGGACAGTATTGAAGGCATCACGCAGCAAATCACGCAGGTCATCGAGCAGGTGACGGCGCTTGACCCGCAGTTTACGGCCATCAATCAGAGCACCGAAGCGCAATCTGAGGGCGCCCAGCAAATCAGTGCCGCGATGGGACAGCTCAACGACACCTCACAGCAGACGGCCCAGTCGATGCAGGAAAACTCCCGCGCGATCGCCGATCTGAATCAGGTGGTGCAAGGGTTTCAGCAAGAAATTGCCTGCTTCAAAGTGAGTGCCTAATGAGATTGTCTGCCACACCCAGTCCAACCTTGATGTCTCCCATGAAGAAAATGCTGTTAGTCGCCGCCAGCCCGATGATGAAGGATGTCAAATCCCCCCAGCCTAGCGTGCCAGGTTGACCTATTTACGCCTTTGAAACTCGCTCAGGAGAGCCACCGCCCTCTCAAAATCCTGCCTTTCGATTGCGTCAGGTCCGCTGCGCGGAATCCCATCTCTTACCCAGCCAGAACGTATGAAACCCAGCACCACCCACCAAAGCGTCAAGATCAATCAGCTCGTCCTGAGGGGATTTGGCATTGTCGTTGTCCTCACCGGCATGGCTACAGTCACGGCTCAGTTTACTACCCGAACGTTAAGTGAAGCCAATCGCTGGGTGGCCCATACCCATGCCGTCATCGCTGAGCTCAGAGACCTGGAAAAGACCTTAGTCGATGCGGAAACGGGTCAGCGGGGGTTTTTGTACACCAACCAAGCTCGCTATTTAGAGCCTTACGATGCCGCCATCACCACCCTGGATGATGGGTTCGTTGAACTCAAAACCTTGATCGCTGACAACCCCGAGCAGTTAGAGCGGCTGGCGATCGTTGAAGTGCTGGCTGACCAAAAACTAGAGGAGCTAGCCGAAACCATCGACCTCACCCGTCAGGGACAAGAAGACGCTGCCTTCGAGCTCGTATTGAGCGATCTGGGTAAGGAGATTATGGGTGACATCCGGCGACAGCTGGCCGAGATGGTGGCGATTGAGCAACAACTGCTGGCAGAGCGCGATCAGTCTGTGGCTAGGGTGCAAGCGCTGGCTAACTTGGTGCATTGGTTCAGCTTAATCATCATTTCGGGAGTCGCCATTTTGGTGTCTATCATTGTGATGCGGGCCTTAAAACGGTCTTTGCAAACTGCCTTTCAGGTGGCCGAACAGGTCGCAGAAGGCGATTTCACCGCCACGACTAAGGTCAACAGCACGGATGAGATCGGTAAGATCATCAACAAGATGCAACACACGGCTCATCGACTCGCCGGTCTCATCGGTGGCGTGCAGCAGTCGAGCCTTGAGGTTACCGATTCGGCGACCCATATTGCCGCCTCTGGCCAGCAGTTGGAAGCCACTCTGCGAGAACAAACAGCGACCACTATTGAAACCGCCTCTACCGCTCAGCAGATTGCCGCAACTGTGCAAGAACTTGTCGCCACGATGGATCAGGTGGCCAATCTGTCCCAGGGGACTGCGACCGCTGCCGCCAGTAGTCAAATCAGCTTGGGGGAGATGAAGGCGACGATGGCGCACCTGGCCCAGACCACAGGGGCGATCGCGAACCGACTGGGGGCCATCAGTGAACGGGCTAACGGCATCAATGCGGCGGTGACCACCATTGCCAAAGTGGCTGACCAGACCAACCTGCTGTCTTTGAACGCGGCGATTGAAGCGGAGAAGGCGGGGGAATTTGGGGCTGGTTTTGCCGTGGTGGCTCGGGAAATCCGCCGCCTAGCGGATCAAACTGCTGTCGCCACCCTAGAAATTGAGGAGATGGTAGGAGACATGCAGTCTTCTGTGTCGAGTGGCGTGATGGAAATGGATAAGTTCTCGGTGGAGGTGAACCAGAGCGTTGAGGACGTGGTGCAGGTCAGCGGCCAAGTCGCTCAAATTATGCAGCAGGTGCAAGAACTGCCCCCGCGCTTTGAGCGGGTAAATCAGGGCATGGACTCCCAAGCTTTGGGAGCTAAGCAAATCAGTGAGGCGATGGCGCAGCTCAGTAGCGTGTCGCAGCAAACCAGTGATGCTTTAGAGAGTATCAATGCGGCGATCGCTCAGCTTAATCAAACGGCTCAAGGGCTACAGCAGGAGATGGGGCGCTTTAAGGTGGGTGCGGTCACAGCGGGGGATGACGCCTCCCCTGCTTCTCGTTCTCAGATGGAGTCGCGACCGCGCTCACCGCTCCCAGCCGTTTAGCCCGCAGCGGTCACGAGAGTGATTTTGATGCTGACCGGAACCTGACCCAAGAGGTTTGATATGCCACACGATTGCTGGAATCAGATAGGGGTGCGGGGCGATCGCACTTGCGCCACCCTAGAGACCGTCATTCATTGCCAAAACTGCCCGGTATACAGTCAGGCGGGGCGGGGACTGCTGGATCGTCCCGCCCCGAACGACTACCTGGCCGAATGGACTACGCGACTGGCGCGCGATCGTTCACAGCAGGCGGCGGAAGAAACGCTGTCGGTAGCCCTATTCCGCTTGGGGGCAGAATGGCTGGCTTTACCCGGCGATGTCTTGCGTCAAGTGTTGCCACCCAGCCTGGTGCATACCTTGCCCCATCGCGGCGATCGCGTGCTCCGCGGGTTGGTCAACGTGCGCGGTCAACTGCTGCTCTGTGTCGCCCTGTCAGACCTGTTGGGCCTGGCCGCCACGCCGGGTGGAGCCGCTGATAGCTTGCCACCTGGCAGCTACGCGCGGCTGGTGGTGATGGCCCGGGGCGACGAGACCTGGGCCTTTGAGGCGGATGAGTTCTACGGTTTGTACCGCTGTCCCATGCCAGACGTTCACGCTGCCCCGACCCATGCCAGCAAAATTCTGGCCACCCTGACGCAGAACATTCTGCACTGGCGCGACCAGCACGTCAGCTACCTGAACCGCGATCGCCTGTTCGATACCCTGCAGCAGCAAACGCTATGACACCTGACCCGCCTGACCTCAGCAACTTTTCCCTGCTGGATATTTTTTGCCTGGAAGTCGAAACGCAGATGGCCCTGCTCAACGACAACCTGCTCGCGATCGAGCGCGAACCCAATGCCGACGCTGCCACCACGGCCAAACGGCTAGAAGCCCTGATGCGCGGTGCCCACTCGATCAAAGGCGCGGCCCGCATTGTGGGTCTAGATCTCGCTGTGGGGGTGGCCCATACGATGGAAGACTGCTTTGTCGCGGCCCAAAAAGGCGAACTGTCCATCACTCCTGCTGCAGTCGATGTGCTGCTCAACGGCGTGGACTGGTTTGCGCAGCTGCAGCAACTTTCTGCTGACGAACTGGCCCCCTGGCTCGACAGTCAGACGGACGAAATCGTTCAGCTCCAAACAGATATCGCTGCCCTTTTGACCGAGGCTCCTGCCGCTGCGATTCCTGCCTCTTCCTCGCCTGCTCCTGCTGCCCCGCGATCCTTGCCTACTCCTGCCGCGCCATCCTCGCCGCTAGCTGTCGTCCCTGCGTCTGCCCCTACTGTCGTCGCCCTGACGACCCCTCCCGAGACCATTGCGGGAGATCGCACGGTGCGCGTGAGCGTTGACAATCTCAATCAGCTCATGGCGTTGGCTGGGGAAGCGGTGGTGGAAGCCAACTGGCTGCAGCCGTTTATGGATTCCTTGCTGCAGCTTAAGCAAGAAAACCGCCAATTACTCCGAGCGCTAGAAACCCTCCAGCAGGAAACTGCTCTACCAGAGGCTGCGGCTCAGCAGTTGCAGGTAATTAGCCAGCAGGCGCAAGATAGCCAGCAGATCCTCGGCGATCGCTTGGGCCATCTCGGACAGTTTTCGCGGCGCTTCCATCAGCTTTCCGATAGCCTCTATCGCGAAGTCATCGCCAGTCACATGCGACCGTTTGCGGATGGAGTGCAGGGATTTCCGCGCATGGTACGCGACTTGGCCAAACAGGCGGGCAAGCAGATTCATTTAGATATCGTCGGGGCTACCACCCAGGTTGATCGCGACATTCTGGACCAGCTAGAAGCGCCGCTGACGCATATGCTGCGCAACGCGATCGCCCACGGCATCGAATCCCCAGTGGAGCGCCAGGCGGCAGGCAAACCCGCCGAGGGCCGCATTACTATCACAGCGGCCCACCGGGCTGGCATGCTGTCGATCACCGTCAGTGACGACGGCAACGGCATTGATCTACAGCAATTGCGGCAATCAGTCGTGCAAAAGGGCTTAACCACAGCGGCACTCGCCGCCCAACTCAGCGACAGTGAATTGCTGGAATTTCTGTTTTTGCCAGGATTTTCGACGGCTAGCCAGGTTAACGAAATCGCCGGACGAGGCGTGGGGCTAGACATCGCTAAAAGCATGGTGCAGGCGGTGGGCGGCCTGCTGCGGGTTTCATCTAAATTGGGTCAGGGCACTCGCTTCCACTTCCAACTGCCGCTAACGCTGTCCGTGATTCGGGCGTTGCTCGTCGAGATTTCTGGTGAACCCTATGCCTTTGGTTTGACTCGCATTGATCAGGTGCTGATGGTGCCACAGGCCGACGTTCAGGTGAGCGAAAATCATCCCTATGTCGTCCTGGATGATGCTAACGTCAGCCTGGTCATGGCTCCGCAAGTCCTGGAACTCCCCGAAACGACGGCTCCTCAGCAATCTTGCCTGTCCGTTGTGATTCTGAGCGATCAGACTCACCGCTATGCTCTCGTCGTTGATCGCTTTTTAGGCGAGCGCGATTTGGTGGTGCGGCCGCTTGACCCGCGTCTCGGCAAAGTGCAGGACATCAGCGCCGCCGCCGTGACTGAAGACGGTTTGCCGCTTTTGGTTATCGATGCGGCTGACTTAGTGCGCTCCATCGACCAGCTAGTCTCTGGCGGTCAGCTGCAGTGGAGCCAACAGTCAGTTAACGTGACGGCAACCCGACAGCAACGCGTCCTCGTCGTCGACGATTCCATCACGGTGCGCGAAATGGAGCGCAAACTGCTGCAAAATCGAGGCTATCACGTCGATGTCGCGGTCAATGGCATGGAAGGTTGGAACACGGTGCGAACGGGCGATTATGATCTTGTGATCTCCGATATCGACATGCCCCGCATGAACGGCATCGAGCTCGTCCGCAAAATTAAAACCCACCCCCAACTCCACACCGTCCCTGTCATCATCGTCTCCTACAAAGATCGTCAAGCAGACCAGCTGGCAGGCTTGGAAGTTGGCGCAGACTATTACTTAACCAAGAGTAGCTTTCACGACAACAGCCTGCTTGACGCCGTCACAGATTTGATTGGAGTGTCAGGATAGCAAGGGCGGGAGTAGCCGGGTGGCAGCAGAGCGATCGCATTAGGGGGTGACGGTCAAAAACACAGCGCTTACTCACCCAACGACTCCCTCAGCGACATTCCCCCTATCCACTGCCCCATGTTCACCCTTGCCATCGTCAACGATACGGAAATCGCCGTTGAGGCTCTGCGCCGCGCGATCGCGACCGTCCCGGATTATCAGCTGGTCTGGGTCGCTCGCTCCGGCAGCGAAGCAGTGCAACGATGTGCCGCGCAGCGACCCGACGTCGTGTTAATGGACATGAATCTGCCAGATCTGGATGGGGTAGGTGCCACCCGTCAAATCATGCAGCGATCGCCCTGCGCTATTTTGATCGTCACCGCCAGCGTCACGATCAACACGGCAAAGGTCTTTGAAGCAATGGGTTACGGGGCGCTAGATGTCGTGAAAACGCCGCGACTCGGGACCGGCGATACTGAAGCGCTGCAAACACTGCTCGGCAAAATTCGCACCGTGACCAAGCTGATTCGGCGGACTCACCATGCTGCAACTGCCCAGACCAGCGCTCCCGCTAGGTCAACTCGCCCATCCGCACCAGCGCTGCCACTGCTAGTCGCGATCGGCGCATCAACGGGTGGCCCCAATGCGTTGAAGACGATTTTCAGTCAGCTACCGCCAGATTTAACTGCCGCGATCGTGGTCGTCCAGCATATCAATGTGCAGTTTGCCCCCGGTTTAGTCGAGTGGCTCAATCGCTTTTCGACGCTGCCAGTCGCCCTGGCTCACCCTGGTAGTGCCCCGACTTCTGGTCAGATTCTGATTGCGGGTACGAACGATCACTTGATTCTGCGGCCCAACCGCACGCTGCGCCACACCCAACAACCGACGACCTATGCCCATCGGCCCTCTGTCGATGTCTTTTTCCGCAGCGTTGCCCAGCACTGGCAGCGTCCGGGCCTGGGCATCTTGCTCACGGGGATGGGACGTGATGGGGCGGCGGGGCTGGGCCAATTGCGGGCAGCGGGCTGGTCGACCATCGTCGAAAGCGCTGAAAGCTGCGTGGTCTACGGGATGCCCCGGGCCGCCGTCGAAGCCAATGCCGCCTGCCGCGTGCTGCCAGTTAAAAAGATGGCCAAGGCGATCGCCTCGACTGCCCTCACTGACTCTAGCCATGCCCAATAGCGGCCACAACTGGCAAGTTCCGGGTAAAGAAAACGACCGAAGCAGCAACGTTCTTGCTTAAACCAGCCTTCTACAAGGAAAATACGAGAAAGTCATAGCCCGGTTCTGAACCACCATCATGCCCTTTCGCTACGTGCATACAGTAGTGCGATCGCGGAGTATGCACCAGTTGGATGTCAGCCACGAGTGTTCGGCAAGTCATACAGTGTATGCATTCAGGTGAACGTCTGGCTCTAGGCGCAATCCGAAACGGAGCAATCGAGGGAAAACTTCGCGCGCGGCAAAAGAGTCCTCTGTGACCATCGGTTTTGTGGCTAACTGGCTGCCGGCAACCGTTTTATCTGAGTAATAGAAAATCGCCAGCTTGAGTAACATTCCAAGTCATGTAGAGTAGGCAGATCGCCAATGGGGAACCATAACTAACACTTCCATGAATGACCTCACTGATTTTGGATTTTTCCCAGTGCCTTTTGCCCGAAAGCCTCTCCACTACCACCTCACGGGACTTGCTTGGCCCCTGCTGTCTTTACAACGAGACGTGAAGGCCGTATGACAGCGACAACTCTGCCACTTCAAATTTTGGCGTTTGTAAGTTATGGATAAACACCCCATGTCTGGCATCTCTTCTGCTGCCTCTTCGACACAGCCGGCAGCCCAGGCGGATACCGAGACTACTCCCTCAGTCACCGCGCGGCAGATCCCTCAGTCACCAGTCGTCCTCCTGATTGATGATCAACCCATCGTTGCCGAATCGATTCGGCGTCTGCTGCTCAGTGAACCCGATATTCATTTTCACTACTGCAGTGATCCACAGCAAGCGATTCCATGTGCTGTCAAAATTTCACCAACGGTCATTCTGCAAGACTTGGTGATGCCTGACACCGATGGCCTCATGCTGGTCAAATTCTTCCGCAATACGCCTGCGACCAAAGACATTCCGGTCATTGTGCTGTCCAACCGTGATGAAGCCATGATCAAAGCGGAATCATTCTCTCACGGGGCCAATGATTACCTGGTCAAGCTGCCCGACCCGGTTGAGTTAATTGCTCGAGTCCGGTACCACTCGACCGCTTATTGCAACCTGATGAAACGTCACGAAGCTGACCTGACATTGGCTTACAACAAAGAGCTGGAGTATCGCGTTGAAGCCAGAACGGCCGAACTCAAACAAGCGCTAGAAAACCTCAAGCAAACCCAAAGTAAACTGATTCATAACGAAAAAATGAGTAGCTTGGGGCAGCTAGTAGCGGGGATTGCTCACGAGATCAATAATCCCGTTAATTTCATTCACGGCAACGTCCAATATATTGAAACATACGTCACAGGGCTGTGTGAAATTCTAGAAATATATGAACAAAACTTTGACAGCTCTACTCCGGCACTGCTTGACAAGTATGAGGAAATTGATTTTGAGTTTGTTCGAGCTGACCTACCGAGGGTGATTAAATCTCTGAAAGTTGGCACGGAACGCATCCAAAACTTAGTGTCAGGCTTGAAAGCATTTTCTCGATTTGATGAGGCTGAAATCAAGCTGGCCGACATCCATCAGGGGATTGATAGTACGTTGATGATTCTCGGGCCAAGACTCAAAAACATCAATGTTAATTGTGAATATGATGAACTGCCCAAAATCGAATGCCTGCCGGGGCCGCTTAACCAAGTATTCATGAATATCATTGTCAACGCGATTGATGCCGTTGAAACTGTTGATGATCCTTCCGTTTCTATTTGTACGCAGGCATCGTCTCATGACTTGATTCAAGTAACAGTTTCCGACAATGGCTCTGGCATCCCGAAAGATGCTCAGACCAAACTCTTTGATGCATTTTTTACGACAAAATCAGTTGGCAAAGGCACTGGGTTAGGGCTATCTATTAGTCACCAAATCATTGTCGAAAAGCATGGGGGAAATATCTCCTTTGAGTCCACCGTTGGCCAAGGCACAACTTTCAGAATTGAAATTCCAGTTTGCTACAACGATCCGGCTCTACGTCTGGATGTTCAAGAAGAGGTTGGCTCTACGGAAATGAGTATGCTGTTGTAGCAACTACTATACCGAGCCGTTAT
>CALCCA010000073.1 GCA_937899725.1 uncultured Halomicronema sp. | reverse complement strand
ATCCACCCATCCACCCATCCACCCATCCACTCCTCAAAACCCACTCCCTCACCCTCCACCCCTATCCTCCCTACCCCGATCTCACCCTTTACCCTGGCGAAACCGTCCTGCTCAAAGGCGACAACGGTAGCGGCAAAACCACCCTCCTACGAATGATTAGCGGTTTAGTGCAGCCCACCATCGGCAGTATTGAATTACTCGGATGCCCAACTACCAAAAAGCGCATGGTGGAAATTGCCCAAATCGTCGGCTTCGTTCTCCAAAATCCCAATCATCAACTCTTCGCCGACACTGTGCAGCAAGAAGTGCAACAGCCCGGCATCTCTGCCTCCATGGCTGATGGCATCTTGACTCAACTCAATCTCCAAGATCGCGCCGAGCAGCATCCTCAGTCTCTGTCTCAGGGCCAAAAGCGTCGCCTCGCCCTGGGAGCTGTTCTCGCCAGGCAGCCCAGGCTATGCCTTTTAGATGAGATCACCGTCGGTCAGGATACTCAGTCTCTACAGCTCATGCTGAATTTACTGCAAACGTTTACGCAGTCAGGGGGCACGCTCTTACTCACAAGTCACGACCCGGCGGTGGCCAAGGCATTGAATGCGCAAATTGTCGAAGTCGGGGAGAAAGGAAGGTAGCGGTTGAATACGGACCTACTTTCTTGCAGGACATTGATCCCCCTCATCCAGCGCCTGCTCAAACTTCCCATCAGCAGGCTGAACTAGAACCCTTGAAGTCGCCAGTAGAACCGTTCAAACACCCCAAGCTTGATCAATCAATGAATGTATCGAACAGCAAACAACAACTCTTCGACCGCTGGGCACCCTTCTATGACTTCTGGGTTCCCTCACTTTTATATCAAGCCACTCATCGGCGACTACTGGAGTATGTCGAACTCCCCGAAGCCCCTAATGTCCTGGATATTAGCTGTGGTACCGGGCGTTTGCTTAATCGCCTGGCAGCTGCCTATCCCAGGCTACAAGGCACCGGGCTAGATTTTTCGGCGGCGATGTTGCGCCAGGCACGGTGCGCCAACCACCATCGCCCCCGCCTCATATTTGTACAGGGCCAGGCCGCACCTTTACGGTTCACGGATCAGCAATTTGATGCGGTTTTCAATACCTTTAGCTTTCTGCATTACCTTGAGCCCCAACGGGTCTTGACTGAGATGTATCGGATCTTGCGACCGGGAGGTACGTTTTACTGGGTTGACCCAACCACCGATACCTCGACAGGGGTGGGGTATGTGCCAGTCTCTCCCCATGGCATCCGAGTTTACAGCCCAGAAATGCGGCAGCAAATGGGCACACAAGCAGGCTTTAGACACGTCAAACATCGATACCTGTTGGGCAAAAACCTATTAAGTATTTTTGTCAAAGTGTAACCGGCCCAGAGACCAGGCAGCGTGCAGTCGAATTACTGCCAAAGCAAGCGAAAAAGTAGCTCTGCCCTCGATTCCGACTATTGAGATTAAACTCCAATCTCAGGCAATGCGATGCATTCGGCGAGCTGATCACTCGCATACCATGGGTTTGCCCTAAGCATCTTTCCCCCAGTAAGAGAGACCATTATGTAGCTGGTTTGGTCGGCGTATCTTCTAATGTCATGAGCGGTTTAATGCCGTATCCTCCGAGGGCAACGACTAGCCCGAAACTGGCAAACAAGGTCATCTGTAAAGCCATGCCAGCGCCAGCGCCAACACCAAATATCTGGCCCAGCAGCGTATCGGCTAGGAATCCCTCTGGTTGCAGGGCGGGCTCAAAGACCTGATCGGCTAAGGGACCAGCGATCGCCGCCCCGATTGGCGTCGCTAACTGCGTCACCAGAAATCGACTCGCAAACACTCGTCCTTGGACTTCTGGTGCCACCTGAACTCGCCAAATCGCCTGACTACAGCTCCCCGGAAAGGGCGAGCAAAATCCGCTAGCGAGGGCCGTGCCGATATGGATGGCAAAATTTCGGGTGATGGCCAGCACCATTAAACCCACCTTCCAGATGGCGCTAAAAATGAAGATTCCGTGGATGCGTCGTTTAGGCCCGCCCCAGATCCCCAGGGTCAAACCGCCGATAAGCCCGCCCATGCCAAAAAAGGAAAACAGCGTCCCCATAGCTGCCGCATTATTGCCGTTGCGAGCCAACACCATGGGCGCAAAGACGCTGAAGCTGGCACTGTTAATCAAGTTGCTGATGAGGAAAAAGCCCAAAAGTGCTCTTAGACCGGGATGCTGCCAGAGGTAGCGAAAACCAAAGGTGAGTGATTGCCAAGCCGATTCATCTAGTGCTTTGGGGGCTGGGGTCGGTTGGGGAATCTGAACGGCACTGAGGGTCGCGATCGCCACCCCAAAAGTGACTAAGTCAATGGCCAAAATCCCGCTGAGACCCGCAATCCCATACAGGGCTCCGGCGATCGCCGGGGCAATCACATAGCTGCCCGACATCTGGAGTGATTCGAAGGCCGAGGCGCGGGCATAGTGCTTGGACGGAATGAGTAGGGAAATAGAGGCGGAATGAGCCAGTCCTTGGATATAGCCGAACAGACCATTCACAGCTCCAGATACATAAAGCTGCCAAGTTTGTAGGTTATCTGTCAGCAACAAGCCCAATAGCGCCAGCGTGGAGAGCCCAGCGACGGCATCGCCTAACAGCATTAGCGTTTTGCGATTAAATTGATCTACCCAGAGGCCAGCAAAGGGGGAAATCAGCAGGCGGGGAATCTGGGTCGCCACCATGATGAACGAGAGCGGCGTAGCCTGACCCGTGACTTCCCAGGCCCAAATAGTGATCGCAAAGTTGGTCATCTCGGAGCCAAGGGATGAGGCAAATTGACCGAGCCAAATGATGAGGAAGGTACGCATGGATAATGATGTGTGCTCTAATCCGTCGCGATCGCTGGGCCGTTTAGATGCGCGAAAGATGGCCGCTGCAACAGATTAGACAAGGCGATCGCGACTCGCTAGGGGGGTTGACTCCGAAACGCATTATGACGAGGTTTAGAGATTTCGCTCTCCGTCATTTCAGGAAAAACTGACGCAGTTCCGCCAAAATCAGCTCTGCACCAGCAGGGCCATTGAGCGCATTCCATTTGTAGAAGGTGGCGAAATAGACACGGTTTGCTTGACTGGCGGTGAGAGATTGAGCGATCGCATTCGCTTCCCAATCCTGTTTAATCGCTTTCACCTGTTGCGTCTCAAGTCGCTCGTCTATTGACGCCTCATCAGATAGGTTTGAATTCTCCAACTGCTCATTAATAGCATCAAAGTCATAGCCCAGGATAATGATGGTATCGGCATCATTTAGCTCTGGCAGGGCTTCGATTGAAATTGGTGCAGTGTCGATGGCGTTAGGTTGAGAAACGAGCTGAAAGCCAACGCCACCCAACAGTTCACCCAAATAGCTATCTTCACTAATGACAAAAGCGCTCTCATCCAATCGGTTGGCTCCCAACAGCAACAGCTTGGGGTACGCAGCCACCACATCAGCCAAATCAGCATGCGCAGCAGCGATACGGGCCTCATACTGCTGAATGACTGCTGCGGCTTTTTCATCCTGCCCTAAGGCCGCTGCGATCGTTTGCAAACTCTCCTGCCATTGGCCTTTCGCCATGCGATTCTGCCATTGCAGCGTCGGCGCAATTTGCGTGAGTAGATCGTAGTTATCCGAGCGGCTGGCTTCACCGACAATCAGGTCTGGCTTAAGCGCTGCCAGTTTTTCTAGAGAGGGTTCGCCACCGCGCCCCAAATTTACCGGTTGGGTTGTGACCAGATGACCCAAATAAGGAATCTGCTGCACTGGCTGATCAAAGATCTCTCCACCATGGGGGCTGGAAGCGGCATACCCTGTCGGTTGAACTCCTAGGGATAGTAGCAAATCGAGGCTATGAACACCGATAACAGCCACGTTTTGGGGTTGCCCACAGACTTCGGTTTTACCTAAGTCATGTTCAAGTACGCGGCAATCCGTATCCGGTAGTTGGGGTGAAGCATCAACCGTCGGACTTGGGTCTGATTCAGGGCTCTCTGACAGCCCACACCCAATAATGAGACCTGCGGTGAGCACACTCAAAACTAACCAACCAATCATTCGTCTTAGTGTGGACATAGTATTCAAAATTCAATGGAAAATGAGCCAACTAACGTAAACCCCTCACCCGGAGAAATGAAAGACAAGCGATTATTTTGAGTCCCCTCTATATAATCCACATCAAAAAGGTTGCGAATGTTTAAACCCGCCTGCCAGTTATCACGTTCATAGGAAATCGCTGCATTAATAAGGAAGTAGCTGTCTAACGCAAAACTGTTGTCATTATCGCCAAATCGCTCACTCACATAGTTCAGACCCAGACCAAAGCCTAATCCCGTCAGCGGGCCGTCTTGAATGTCGTAGGTCGTCCATAGGTTGAAATTATGCTCCGGCACGCCAAACAAGCGATTACCATCAATATCGCTGTTGTCTTCAGTGATGTCGGCATCGGTATAGGCATAGTTGGCGATGATATTCCAGCCCGGCAAAACTGCTCCAGCCACATCCAATTCAATCCCTTGGCTGCGTTGCTCGCCAGTGGCAACCACAGAACCAAAATTGTTGGGATCAGGTGTCTCTACGTTCTGCTTAGTGGTGTTGAACAACGCCAGATTGGCCGTCAGTCTACCCGCTAGTAATTCAGCTCTGGCACCAATTTCAAATTGTTCGCCCCGTTCGGGTTCCAGCAGGTCACCCTCAAACGTTGTGCCCATGTTGGGCGCAAAAGATCGACTAAAGCTGCCGTACAGTGAAACCGCTTCGATGGGTTGGTAGACTAGCCCAATGCGAGGGCTGAAGGCATTTTCATTCTGACTGGTTTCAGACCCTATTGGATTAAAAAAGGTTGGGTTATTCGTAACTTCTTGGTCAACGGTTTCATAGCGCACCCCAAGCAGTAACTTCAGATTATCTAACAGACTGATTTGATCCTGAATGTAAACGCCCAGGGTATCCGTTTGGGTATCGTTATCAATAAAGATCGGATTCGTGGCTGGATCAGGACGTGAGTCGCTGTAAACAGGATCAAAAATATTGATAATTTCTAGTGAGAGCACGCCAAACGTATCAAAGCGGGGATTCTCACGACGAAATAAATCAACCCCAAACAGTAAGGTATGTTCAATGGAGCCGGTGTTAAATTCGCCCACCACATTGGTTTGGAGTTCAAAAACGTCTTGATCTTGACTCGAAGACAGCAGCGATCGACCTAAATTTCCGGTAGCTTCATCGAAGACAAGGGCAACGAATTGTTCTGAATTCTGTATATCAAAGCTATTGAATCTAAAAGCATGGCGTAGCTGCCAGCTGTCGCTAAAGCGATGCTCAAAGTCATAACCGATGCGTACCGTTTCACTTTGAAAGAAATCGCCGGGGCCACCTAAAACTCGATCAAACGGAATATCGGCGACTTCATCGCCCAAAGCAACTAGACCGACATCGGAAGGCCCCTCAGAATCAAGGTATTCAAAATTGAGGGTTAAGTCAGTGCGATCGCTAATTTGCCATCTCACAACGGGGGCAATGAAAGAGCGATTAAAATCGTTGTCAAAATCGCGGAAGCTGTCTTCCCTGCGATGGAGGGCATTCAACCGATAAAGCAGACGACCATCCTCAGTTAGCGGCCCAGAAAAATCAAGACTGGGTTCAATTAGAGTGCGATTACCTAACCGTACATTGAGGTCATAAAACGGTTCACTCAAAGGCTGCTTGGTGACTAGATTAATCACCCCACCCGGCTCCACCGAGCCAAACAGAATCGAGGCCGGTCCTTTCAGGACTTCTATGGTTTCGAGGTTAGCGAGTTCTTGAACGCCAGCATTGCCAACCCCGCCAAACGTCAATCTAAACCCATCCCGCAAAATTGCGGGATCATCAAAACCTCGGAGAATAAATCGTTGACTACTACCCGTTCGGTCTGCTGACACCACGCCGCTGACATTGCGCAGCGCATCATTCAGCCGAATCACCTGCTGATCTTCTAGCACCTCCCGGGGAATTACTTGAATTGATTGCGGCACATCGCGCAGTGGGGTGTCAGTGCGCGTTGCCGTTGAAGTATTCGGTTCAACGTAACGACTCCCTTCCTCACCAGTGACTACGACTCGCAGCGCCTCATCGTCTGCTGTATCGGCTGGGGCCATCCCTGGGGTGATCCCCAGAGTCAATCCAACTGGCGTCAGACTCAACTCTGCCGTCGGGGCGGTCTCTGTCCCGGTAATGACGACCTGCACCCGGCCATCGGGTAACCCCGTGACCTGTACCAGGGCAATGCCGCCCGCCGGTTCAAACTGCTGAAACTCATCGCCCTCTGGCAGCGCCAGCACCGCGTTGGGAATTTCGGCAATCAGGGCATTGCCTGACACGGTCGTAGTGGGTGCAGTTAGCTCACCCTCAGCCGTTTCTAAAACAATCTGCAAGCCTGCTGCGGTCTCTTCTAGCCGCACTCCAATGATTTGCACTAGCGAAGCCTCGATTTGTGCCAGCCATTCGTCAACAGTGGTGGCAGGTTGGGCTTCGACTCCGCTCAGCCCAACGATAGATAGAGGAAGCTCTGCTACTTCGACGGCTGTGTCTGTGGGGTTTTCTAACTCAGATGCGATTCTCTGCTGGAGAGACTCTGCCAACGCTTCCGGCTCCTCTGCTTTAGCCTCTAGTTCTTTGATATCGCCTGACGCTAAAGCGAACACGGCCTGTCTGTTGACGTCGGTTTCGGTTTCATCAACGTCTTCCAGCTCGGAGACAAACTGACCCGTCAGCACCTGCGCTTGCGCCATCTGTCCGCCTGCCAGACTCATCAGTGCCAGCAGATTTAAGCTCAGCAACACTTTTTCCATCAGTTTCCTCATACACGATGGCTCAGCTCAATTGACCACTAGCCAACTCCGTGAGCCAACTGCCATCTTCTTGAACTTGAAGCGAATTATTCTCAACTAAGGTATGGGCTAAGCCCAAAAATTTTGAATCCCAAACGCATTTCTTTAACGCCGGAGAGCCTATGGGTAAATATTGTTTGGGCAGCCAGCGGCGGCAATCGAGGACTTTAGCTGGCGCGACTTTGGGGCTGAGGCCCGTTCTGACTATAGAGCTGAAAGGTTTTGGGATTCAGGCCAAACTGCTGCCGAAAGGCACTGGCAAAGTTGCTGCGGCTGGTATATCCCACCTGGTGGGCGATCGTTTCAACGGCGAATTCTGAGGTGGTGAGGAGATGTCTGGCCAGCGCCAAGCGGCAGTTTCGGAGGTAGCGAAAAGGCGTCGTGCCATACACCTGATGAAAGCCCTGGTTAAGCTTGAGGCGGTTGAGTCCCACCTGTCGGGCTAAGTCATTGATCGACGGGGGATTGTTGAGATTACAGGCCAAAACCTTTGCGCCCTGGTAGATGCCGTCTAAGTCCTCAGTCACTAGCGGGTATGAGAGTTGCTTTAAATGGTTAAGCCCCTTGAGCTTGAGAGCAATCAGTTCTAGCGTCAGACGTTCTAAATAGGCCCGCCTAACTTGGCCGCTGTAGGGGCAGCTCAAAATTTGACTGATCACCTGATGCATCTCTGCCGTCATCGATCGCCAAGACCGGCCAAAGGCCCAAAAGTCGAGCTTCTCAAAAGGATCATCGGCACTAAAGGCCTGGGGTGAGGCGATCTGCCCCTGCAAAATTTGGCCGAACGCCCTCTGAGACGAGGCGGCGCGATACCCCCGTTGCGATCGATGCACCCAATGAGCCCAGTCATACAAGATGGCTTGGTCTTGAGGAGCCATGTGCTCAATGAGCGTCTGTGAGTAAGACTCAAACAGCGGCGGGCGGCATATCACCTCAACCCTAAACTGGGGTGGTTGAGCAGGTCGGACGTTCAATCCGTTCTGCGAGCCTAGATAGGGCAGAAAACGACTTTGACCGGCTCCTGGCCCGACCATCTGAAATTCCAGCTCTAGCCAACGCCCTTGAGGGCCGGGAACACGGCTCAAGCAGGTGCTGTGAATGGCGTAGTCCATGATGACTAGGCTCAGGCCCTCCTGCAAGGGAATCGTTTGGGTATACCCCTGCCCGACTTGGGGCGACCAGACCTGAATCTGGTCAGACGGGTCGGCATGAAATAACCTGGAATCACTAGGGCTACCAGGATGGAGATAGTCAGAGACTTGATTGAAAAACTGAAGCGCCATGCTGCGAGTAGACACCAAGGGCAGAGGTCAAAACAGACATGCCGTCTTAGTGATAATGATTTGCAATATCATGCCATGGCAATCTAAATGGGGCAACATGGCAATGAATTTAGCTTTGCCAGCATTTATAATTAGATCGCCCAGCTCTACAGCGCCACCATGAATTCTCCAGCGAATGGTATCCACGGCGATCGCGCTTAATTTTGCAGCCATAGTTATCTGAGCCATGTGCCCCTGAGGGCGATCTTAAACCCCAACTTTGGTGTGTTAGCGGTAGACCACGGCAAAAAAGCGGCTCAGCCCAGCTTTTGGTTGCCCTTAGTCGAAACTACACAATCCGTAATGTCTTTAGATGAAATGGGAACCATTGAGTTGTCTTTATCCTCGCGATACCTTCATTTATTTAGATGACGACTGACCCCATGCTAGAGCTGAACGAAACAGAGGACTCTCCTGAGCCCTCTACGACCGCGCAGACAAGAGCAGACCTGATCGCGACCCAAAATGCCCTGATCAAGATCACTAACCAAATTCGAGGGTCACTTGATTTTTCGGTTATCTGTGAAACGGTTAACCAAGAGATGCTTGATCTCTTAGGGGCCGATAGAGTAGCCATCTACCGCTTCAATCCAGATTGGAGTGGTTATTTTATGTCTGAGGCCCTGCGTTCAGGATGGCTCCCCTTAGTTGAAGCGCAAAAGCACAACGATTTAATTGCTAAAAATGTCAGTGACTGCAGTGTCAGACTGCTCAACACTCATCAAACTGCTGATACGCATTTTCAGGCCACCTATGGAGGCGCTTTTGTTCAGGGAAAAATATTCCGAGTTTGCGAAGACGTTCAAAATGCTGGCTTTAGTGACTGTTATGTCGAAGTCTTAAACAGCTATCAGGCTCGCTCCTACGCCATTATTGCCATCTATTTGAATAATCAACTGTGGGGCCTCTTAGCGGCTTATCAAAATTCTGGGCCGCGACAGTGGCAAGGGCATGAAGTGCAGTTGCTCGTGCAAGTAGCTGAACAGCTGGGTATCGCCCTCAAGCAGGCAGAGTATGTCAAAACGATTCAAAATCAAACCACCGCACTCAATGAAACGCTGCAGCAGTTGAAGCAGTCTCAAGCGCAGCTGGTTCAAGGTGAAAAGATGGCGAGCTTAGGCCAGCTAGTGGCGGGTATCGCCTATGAGATTAACAACCCGATTAACTTTATCGATGCGAATCTGTATTACGCCGAAAGCTATGTGAACAGTTTGCTCGGGCTACTGCCATCATCCCCGCAGGGAACACCAGCAGCGGTTAGTGACACGATCTCAGATTCTGCCGGTGAGGCGGTCGAGCTCGATTTTATCCGAGAAGATCTGCCCAAGATATTAGCCTCTATGAGGTTAGGGTCTGCCCGCATTCGTGAGATTGTGCTGTCACTTCGCAATTTTTCGCGTCTGGACGAATCTGGCATCAAGCGCATCGACCTCCATGAGGGCATTGAGAGCACTCTAGTGATTCTCAACCATCGGCTAGTCGCGAGTGGCAAACATCCCAAAATAGAGGTCACTAAGGACTACACGGCGATGCCGCCCGTAGAATGTAATCCGGCCCAAATTAATCAAGTCGTCTTGGCTGTGCTCACGAATGCTATCGATAGTTTAAAGACTGCCTACAGAACCCAAAAAAGTGACAGTGAAGGGGGTAGTCAATTGCCTCAGATTCAGATCAGTACTCAAATCAACGACCAAAACCAGGCAGTGATCCGAATTCAAGATAATGGTTTGGGGATAGAAAAGAGCCAGCAAGCAAAAGTATTTGACTACTTTTTTACCACTCAACCGGTGGGCCAGGGGACGGGCTTAGGGCTCGCGATCGCTCGACAGATTGTGGAAGACAATCATGGCGGAAAACTCAGTCTGGATCAAAATCTAGAGCCGGGAGCGGCATTTATTATTCAGTTGCCCATTAGTCGTTAGAGCGGTGCTGTTATACCAGTTCTCAATGATCGAACTCTCAATGCCATCTTGAAAACGCAGGAGGGCGAAGGGGCAGGAGAGCTCAATCGGTAGCCTTGTTGCAGAGAATCGGTATTAGATCACGGCGGCTCTCGCCGGCCTCGCCGATGGTTGATCGCCCTACAGCAAGCCGTAGTTTGATCAGGCCATCTCAAATGGCTGCAATCATTATCTAGCAGACTTTTTAACTCCGAATTTCGAACTCTACATTCCGTAGGGCCTTGCCCTTCCCGAAGGGTATTCTGCCATACCTCCCCGACTCAAGTAGAAAGGGGCGGGCGCTCTTGGAGGACATTAGGGGGATGCGCGATCGCGCCTGACGAGGCCGGTCACAATGGCGAGCCCAAAGATGCCGAGTAAGGCAAACCCGAGCAGCAACCTGCCGCCTTCGAGCAGGCCCGCCCCGAGTGCCACAATCGGTGGATTCGAGAGGGCAATGCTAATCACCAAGGCCGGGGCAAACTTGAGCACCGGGGTTTTGGTCAGCCCTACCGCATAGCAAACAAAATCGAAAAAGCCCGTCATTAAAAAGCCCGTCATGAGGAAAAAATTGTTTTCTAAATGACGTTGACTGAGGGCGTTAATGCGCGTCATGAAGCTCGCCCCCACAAAATATTGCACGACGTTACGGCCATAGCGCCGCGAGAGGGCAAAGCTGATGGCGCAGGAACAGAGATCGGCTAGACAGATAATCAGTAATCCTTGGGTAAAGCCCAGCAGTCCCCCGGCGAGCACGGAATAGGCCGTTCCTGGCAAGGCTGGAATCACCACGCTGGTAAACCGCAATAAGAAAATGCCCAGCGGTGCCCATACACCCAGTTGCTCAACCTGCGATCGCAATTGCGCGACGCCATAGCGGTTCACGGCCCAAATCACGAACACTAAAAACAGCACAGCCGCCAAAAATCGCACAGCCTTGACGAGAGATCTTTTCTGCACCGCATCCTCCCAAGAGATGTTGTTATCCGTGGTCAAAATTCCCGCGATGTCGGTTGGCGCCACCTCGGCTGACCGCTAGGCCGGGGGATAGTACCGTTCGTCTCGCAGTTCCCAGCCGGTTTGTTGCTGCACATAGGCGTGGGTGCTGAGCCCCAATTGTTGAGCCGTTTGCGCCACGTGTCGATAGTCTAAGCCTAAGCGATCGCACAACTCTCGCTGGCGTAATCCGGCTGGTGTAGATGATGGAGCCGACTGTGATGAATTAGCGGTCATAAAAGCTTGAGGATAAATGAGCGGTAATAGCTTTTGTAACATCAGCCGCAGTAGTCGGGTGCCATTGCCCCAATGCCAAAATTGCGGCACTTCAAACACCTGTTGCGTTTGCACTGCCTGGAGGGCTCTCCAACTGTGACTGTGGTTGAGCCCTCGCAATCCGGCTGCGCCATAGGACTGCACAAAAATAATATCGGGATCGACTTGGGCAATTTGCGGCAGCGATAAATAGGCGAGGCCCGGCTCGCCCTGGTGGGCCACTGGTTTTAGCCAAGGAAAATGGGTGAACTGCTGGAGCACGCTGCCCAGGGTGCCAGTCTGAGTCTCTACCGGGTAGCGATCGCTCCAACGACTCAGCCGCGAGGCGCCCATCATCAAAACTGTTTTTCGCGGGGCGGCTTGGAGACGCTGATGATAACTCGCCAATTGCCCATCTAACTGGGCGATCGCCGCCTCAGCGGCGGCGGTTTGCTGGGTCAGGCCCGCAATATCTAGCAGGCGTAAAACCGCCTCTTCATAACCACTGCCCCCCATCAAATAAGTAGGTGCGATATCGGCTAACCAATGGCGATAAAACCGATGGGGAAACTGCCAGCCTAAAATCAGGTCTGGCTGCAGTTGACAGATGCGCCGAAAGTTAGGCAGTAGCCAAGCCCCGACCGGGGCCCACTGCTGCGATCGCTCGCCATAAAATTCAGGTTGGGTAGCCACCTCACTGCGTAATCCGCCGACTGGGGCTAAGCCTAATTCCACCAGCACATCCAGCCCCGAAGCGCTGAGACAGACAATTCGCTGAGCCGGATGCTTCAAATGAATCACCGCCGTGGTGCTGTCAGCCACCAGATGGGGCCTGCAAGCAGATTGATCAGAGGGAAACATCATACAAACCGAATGAAGGGGGGAGGCACAGGGTTCAGGATTGAAGGTTTAGGAGAAAGGTTAGGGGGAAAAGGTTTAGAGTTCTGGGTTCAGACCTGGTACCTGATACCTCACACCTCCCCTGCCTAAAACCCATAATCTAAGCGTGGTTTGATCTGATTGGGATACTCAAAGAGCCGCCAGATCTGAGCGATCACAGCCCGAAAGCGAGTCTGATACTCCGATAGCGGTGGAGACTCTCCCGCGAACTGACCACCGGTGGTCGAAAACGACCACTGCGGATCAACATGATCGTAACCATCGGCTTCCACCTGCATCAGTTGGCAGGTGGGCCGTAAGAGCCCCTCAGAAAACTGCACTTTTAACAAGATGTAGTTGCAAGCTAAGCCCGGATGTCGTTTCGGAAAGAAGAAACTGAGATCGATGGAATGCGGATCGAGTTGCCGCTGCGTTTTGGCATCGGTCAACCAGGGATTTAAGTCAACTTCCACCTCCGCAAACTCGGCTCGAAACAAGACTGCCAGATGAGCAATCTTGCTGGTCAACTCGACAGTCACCGCATGGTTGGCTGCGTTCATAGGGGTTGCCACTCTCCAGAAAATAGAATTGCATTGATTCTCAATAAGCTTGGGTGTTTTCTGCTATTTTAGAGAGCAATCGCTCGGACTCTCTGTCTCTAAAGTCACCAATTATCCCGACAAAAAAGCGGCAAGCCCCTACTATTACTGGAATAAGCTCCAAACAACGGGTCAGGGAGACTGATGTACCTGCCTCAGAAGAGAAATCACCAACGGTGAAAACGCAGCCTTTGACAGCATCACTTAATGAGAGTATATATCAACAACCATCTATTCAAGATGCGGTCTGCGACCAGATGATTCTCAGTCCCCGCATAGTCATCTCCGGCCCAGGCTGCGACTAGCAGGCTCGCCCTGAGACCGGGCAGCAGCGACCATCTCGTACTGAGGCCGCTCAACCACACTTGCTCCAGCGGACTCAATGCCATAGCCCTGTCAACTGAGGCGCAGATTCCAGCGCACCGACCCCGGTTGTCCAAAAGTGTTCAGCGTTCAGTGCAGACCACTCCCGGCAGATGAAACATCTGCCGGGAGGTTTTTCTGTGATCGTTTTCAGCAGCTGGGTCAGTGCTCAATCATGAGGCAGATTACGTGCTGGCGGGTGGTGTCGATGTCCTGAAACCAGACGATCAATCTGTTCCGCTTGTCCTCTATATACCTAAAATTCGTCGGATTCACCTTAGGCAGACGTCTCTGGCGTCAGACCGGAGATCGTTCCCGTCGCTCTGGCCCGCTGAGTTTTGAGCGAACCAATATTGCTCGTGAGCAGAAAGCTCGTAAAGCTGGCGATCGCAATTACGGGCAAGATTGTGGTGTCTGACAGTACGGTCAGCATGATAGTTGGACTCACCGGGGTTTTGGTAATGGCGACGTTAATGGCCGCCATGCCGCACCGCACCGCAATCGTCGGATGAATCGCCGGAATGCCAAAAGCAATCGCTGCCCCTCAGCTCGCACCCGTGAAAAATAGCGGAAAAATGAAGCCGCCTCGAAAGCCGCCGTGAATGGTGAAACAAATGGCTAGCATCTTGACCCAGCAAAGACCCAACAGGGTGATCACGCCCAAAGCAGCCGACTTGGCTAACAACTGCGTTGCAATTTGTTGTGCACTAAAAAAGAGCGTAGCGGGATCAAGTACCGCAATCCAACCGATGCCCAGTCCACCCATCAGGGCCAGTAGAATATGCCGATGCTCAATTTTTTGAATCATCCAGTTGAGTCGGCGAAATAGCGCGATAAACAGAATGCCCGCCAACGCCCCTACCAGCCCTAAGCCGATGCCTGTTACTCGGTTTACCCAGTTCAGGATCGACCACTCACCAAACCGCCCAAAATTATCGATGCCGCCCACTTCGAGCCTGGTGCCGATGCGAAAGACGGCAAAGCTACAGAGACCGGCCACCATCGCTGGAATGATCGCTTCGTAATATGCCAACTCGCGATGATGAGGAATCTCTAGAGCAAACAAGGGGCCGCCGACTGGGTCACCCCAAAAAGCTGCGAGGGCGGCTCCCATGCCGCAGAAGGTCAGGATGCGCGTGTGCTCCGTCGAGAGTTTGAGCTTGGCTGACAGCCAGCTCCCTCCACTCCCGTTGATTTGCACCAAGGGGCCTTTGGCCCCAAGCTACCGCCAGCCGTAAGCGAAACGAGAGATGTGGCGATCATGCCAGGGGTTTGTTTGGGCTCTAGCCGACCGGCATCATGCCCGTGATCGATCACCAAGGCCATTTCCCCTGGCAGTCCGAGCAAATATAAGCACAAACCGATCCCGCCCCCCCATCGTGGCGACTATCCAGGTGTCGTGCCAGGGGGCAACCACGCCGGAAACCAAGGCACAATCGACGCTCTACTGGTTTCCCAAACCAGCTCTGGCAAAAACTCTAGAACAAAATAATAGACAGTGGCGGTAAGGCCACCAGCGGCACCAACAACTGCAGCGTAAAGCAACGCGCGAAAATAAGTTAGTTCTTGAGTGCCTTTAGTCTCGACCAGGTTGTCGAGTTCTGTGGTTGCAGTCGTCATAAAGGCTCAATTGAGTCGGGTGTTTTGGGATAGTCATGAACCTGCTGGCCGCCAAAGCGTAATGGCGAATACCGCCCAGCTTGGTTGATGCGCAAAGACGATAGACATCATGCGTTGCTCGCATATTTGTGTCGATTCCTGACCGATGTCGTTAAGGGCGATCGCATTTCACCCCGCAGTAGCGAGCAGACTGGTCAGCATGACACAGCGAACAAATGAGAGCTATTCTCAACCTGCTCAACCCCTCCAGCTTCTGACGACGACCAGCGCCAGTTAGGCGTGGGATGCCAAAAGCATGTACAGATTGCCGGAACTGATCATTGCCAAGCCCTGACAGAAGCCGCTTACATGCTGAAAATGGGCTTAAGACGCAGCTCCTTTCCGGTAGACTCCTCGGTATTCCAGCATCGCAGTGAACGCCAGCTTTACTTTTTGTTAATAGGAATAGATCGCATCAATCTGAAGTTGCGGTATAGTGAGCTAAAGCTATTGAGAAACAAAATCAATAGTAATCGAAGCGCCGGATAGTTCGTTATTCCTGAAGTCCTTTTCTCTAAGGGGTTCCAGTCTCTCCTTGGCGGCTATCTGTCGTGATGAAATCAGCAGCTTTATTGACATTGAAAGAGTACAAATCATGGCAAAAGTTGGATTGTTTTACGGTTCCACTACCGGTAAAACGGCCGATGCAGCGGAGCAAATGCAAACTGCATTAGGCGGTGATGCCGTCGTTGATCTACATGACATCAGCGAAAAGAGTGCGGCTGATTTGGCAGACTACGACTACCTCATTATTGGCTGCCCCACCTGGAATATCGGCGATCTGCAAGACGATTGGGATGCCATCTTGGATGACCTTGATGACGTTGACTTTAACGGCAAAACGGTAGCCTATTTCGGCACAGGCGATCAGGTCGGCTACGCCGACAACTTTCAAGATGCGATGGGAATTTTGGAAGAAAAAATTGCGGAGTTGGGGGGCAAAACAGTCGGTTACTGGTCAGCCGATGGGTATGACCACACGGACTCTAAGGCAATTCGCGACGGTAAGTTTTGTGGTCTCGCGTTGGACGACGACAACGAGTCTGACAAAACCGAAGAGCGCATCAGTACCTGGTGCGGTCAGATTAAATCAGCGATGGGGATTTAGGTGGGGCGTGCCGGGCGACAGGTGCAAGGTCTGAACCCTGAACCTTAAACCCTGAACCCCAAGCCGCCACTCCCTGGCTCGATAGTTTGGTGGCGTTTAACGACTAGGCACCTTCCTTTGTCTAGATTTTGGCTGGCGGCGGCTCCAAGCGGGAGGTGGCGGCCGCCAGTTTTTACTCAATTTGGCTAGCGCTTTATGTCAACGATTCCGGATGGTCTCTGGCTCTGCGCCAACCCTACCCTTAAACACTTTGATCGGCCTTTGCTGGGGCAGCTGAGTCAACAGGCTCATCTGCACTGTTGGGAGTATGCTCAAAGTGCTGATGAGCCCTGCGATTTGGCGGTGGCGATCGCGCTGCTGCATGACTACCTGCAATCTTTGACGCACCCAGTGCATCTGTTGGGCCACAGCCTCAGCGGCCTCTTAGCACTACTGTATGCCCAGCAACACCCAGAGCGGGTGCAATCGTTGACGTTGCTCTCGGTGGGGGCTGACCCGCAAATTGGTTGGCAAAGTCACTATTACACCCTGAGAAATTTGCTGCCCTGCAGCCGTAAGACCGTGCTAAATCAGATGGTACGGCTGTTGTTTGGCCCCCAATCGCCCAAAATAACGGCGCGTTTTACGCGGATGCTGACGCGGGTGTTAGATGCGGAACTGGCGCCTCACAGCTTGATTGCTCGACATGACCTGACGTTGGCACCGGTGGCGACCCCGCTGCTGGCGTGCCACGGCAGCCAAGATGTAATTCTTGATCCGAATGCTCAAATCCAGTGGAATTCGGTGTTCAAGCCGGGCGATCGCCGGTGGCAGTGCCCCGCCGGCCGCCATTTTTTCCATTACGAATATCCCGAACTCACTGGCCAAGCCATCCTCCAGTTTTGGCAACAACCGATTTGTCAACCGCGTTTCAGTCTGATAGAACGCCCGCTATGAGCTTTTGGCAGACGAGCTTTATGGTCATTTGCTTAGCGGTTTATCTACTGAGCATGCTGGCATTTTTAACGGTTTGCATCAGCGAGCTGGTGAGCAAAGTGCTCGAAAAGCGTACCCTCAGGCGACAGAGCCAGCACTTTCCCTGCGGTCGCTGTCGTTACTTTTCTAACAACACGTTGCTCAAATGTGCGGTGCACCCCGTCGAGGTCATGACCGACGCGGCGCAAAGCTGTCGGGATTTTGAGGCAGTTGAGTCATCTGCACAAAACCTCCAGTAGTGGTAGATTTGCGGGGTAAGCTGCGTTTTATGGCAACACCCATGCTGAAATTACTGCGACGATCTGGGTTGACTGGGGCGATCGCAACGACGGCGATCACGGCATCAGCCACGGCATCAACCGCCGCCACCTTGTTTCAGACCGAGCTGAATGGCTTGCAAGTGGTCTCGCCGGAGTTTCCCAATGGCATTCCCACGATGGCCAGTGGCACCGCGACGTTTGCTTTGAACGACGCTGAAACAGCGTTGATCTATGAAATTGATTTAGATGGCGTAACGCTCAAGCCCCAGCAGGCTGACCGCACTGACCTCAGTGACGTCACCAAAATCCATATTCATGTGGGAGAGTTTGGCAACAACGGGCCGCACGTGCTGAATATCTTTGGCCTACCGCGAGAAGATGACGCCGATCTGACGGTCGATTATGCCCAAGGCATTTTATCGGGTATTTGGGATGATGGTGATGCCATCAATCCGAGTACGGGTGAGCTGTTTGACCCGACTGCTGGTGGCACGACGAAACTGTTTTCCAACTTTGTCGATGAGCTGAAAACCGGTGGCCTCTATTTACAAGTGCACACCGTTGAGTTTGATAGCTCCACCGTGCCCGGCGAGTTACGCGGACAGATTGAGGCGACGGAGCCCGCGTCAGTGCCCGAAGGCTCAACCGTTGCCGGAATTTTGCTAGTTGCCGGTGGCTTACTGTGCTCTGCAACCAAACGGCACACCGCGGCTTAAGGCGATCAAGGCTGACGCTTTGAGGGGCATGACCAGCGTGTCTTGCTAGACAGCGCCGCGCTCGCCATGCAGTGAGGACTGTAGCCCTAATTCAACGTTGGGGGCTGCTTGGGTCAAGGCCTCAGCAATACAAGGCGCGACCAAGTAACGTCCTGTTTGTGGCTGAAGATGCTGGGCTGATTTTCCAATCGCAAAACACACGCTAACCCGCAGGCTTGCGCCTGCTGAATCGTACACCTTGCGTCAGTGGGGTAAATGCAGGTGCCCAGGCCCGCTGGGCCATGGCGCAGGGAGAGGGCACATCTGCCCCCAGACTTTAGCAGCAAGGCGAAGCGAGCCATGGCACTCGCTCGCTCTGACTCATCCAGATGATGCCAAACCCCATCGACCAGAATAAAGTCGAATTGTGCTGACGCTGGCCCTAACTGCTCAAGTCTCGGCAAGCTGTCGTCTAGCCACGTGATTGGCAGGTCAGCATATGTAGTCCGCGCTGCGGTTAAAAAGTCTGACATGGGTTCAACCGCAACCACCGAATGCCCCATTTTCGCGATCGCGGCAGCGTTCTGCCCCGCGCCGGCACCGGCATCTAAAACCTGCCCAGGCCGCAGAGGCAGGTAATCTACGAAGGCTTGGCAAACCTTCGCAAAGTCCAGAGCTTGGCTACTGGCAATGAATCGCTGGATTGACCGGTCGTAACCGGCAGTACCTGGAACAGTTGTCATCGGTTCTCTCTTGCAGCCTCGCTTCGTCATGAATAGTGCGAAGCATATATGGCCTGGTTAATGCAATCTAATTTCAGCTGAGGCTGGGCGATGAGCTCGTTCAGACTAATTAATTTTGGAGAAATCCTAGGGACTTGGCTCCATTTAGAAGATTCTTCAGAAGGTAATCCTATCTATTTTTATAGTGCTGTCATCTATTTAATCGCCGATCATATCTGTAAAAAATCTGATCCTTTATTGACAATTGATCTCGCACCACAGTAATGTCTATACTGATTTTCTTATTGCAAGCAACTCCCAATTAAGATGGCTCATCAACTTAAGTCTACAGAGCTTTTTTTGACAACTGTATGTTTGGCCCTTGGGGCCCATGGCGCGATCGCTGCCGACTTAGTAGAAACCACGTCCCCTGAAGCCGCAGATGTCGCTTTAGAAACGTTGATTACTCAAGGTGGCGAAGGCGGCGAGGGCGGCGAAGGCGGCGAAGGCGGCGAGGGCGGTGAAGGTGGCGAAGGCGGTGAAGCTGGCGAGGGCGGTGAAGGCGGTGAAGGCGGTGAAGCTGGCGCTTACTCCGGTGAATTTGTCAGCCAGCTGGAAGGCACCGCTTTGCGCGATGAACTGCGGCAAGGTGGATACGTCATCTACTTTCGGCATGCTCGGACTGAGAGTGACTATGCCGACCAGGCCGATCCCAACATTGTCTTAAATGATTGTTCGACTCAGCGCACGCTGAGTGAATATGGCTGGCGACAAGCCAGAGTCATTGGGGCAGCCTTTGAGGACTTAGATATTCCCATTGACCAAGTCATTTCCAGTCAATATTGTCGGGCTTGGCAAACCGCCTTTTTGGCTTTTGGGGAGTATGAAAAAAGCCCTGCTCTCAACTTTTATCCCGCCGAAGAATACACTGACGAGCAGTTCGCCCAAATGCGAGATGCCGTGATGCCTTTCTTGACGGCAGTGCCGCCAGCGGGGACGAATACCATTTTGGTAGGGCACGATGACGTTTTTGAGTCCGCCACGGGCATTTATCCAGAACCTCAGGGTGTGGCCTATGTCGTCAAGCCAGATGGTGATGGAGGGTTTGATTTAGTGGCGAGCATGATGCCCGTCGATTGGGCTCTGATTCCGGATTAAATCCAGAGTCACATAATCGCCCGCAGGCTGCTACGTCAGAAAGTCCTAGCAACCTGCGGGCGCTTTTGATGGAGTGCGCTTAACGACCTCGGTCAAGCGTGACTGTCATTATTCGTGACTGCCTGTCAGTTGGCGTCAACTCAACAATGAGCTTCGAAGCAGCCCTAGGGTGACAGTTTTATGCCCAACCCGGTCACGGCAAAGATAAACCACACTAAATAGATGGGGAACCAAACGCCCCACCAATCGGTTGAGAAAAACAGAGCAGTCGATGGATTAGCCGCAGAAGCAAGCAGCGCGATCGCGTTTAATGAGATCACGATAGTAAAGCCCATGATTCCAAACCACAGCATCGTATTCATAGGCTCTTACTGGTGTTCTCAAGGGTTGATAAGTTCATCCTACAAAATCTTGGTTTTGAGTACGGATGGCTAGGCTCGCGGCAGTCCTAGAGACCTGCCTTTGACTTCAGAGCGTCTTGAAGTATCTAGCGACTGGCCACATCTCGAAACCGACCTTTTCATAGGCTTGGCGGGCTGGGGCATGACCGCGATCACCGCCAGTCTCCACCATGGCGATCGCCATCCCAGCATCTTTCATCCAATTGAGAGCAAACTCTAGCAGCGCCGTACCAATGCCCTGACCTTGAAAGTCGGGGTCAACTGCGACCATATAGACTTCTCCTATGCTGTCTTCTGAGTGTAGTTTCACCGCCATGAACCCCACTGCGACATCAGTGGCGATCGCCACCCAGACGTGGGTATCGACTGCAGCGCAGACCTCCTCGACAGCGGCCTGCTGGCTCACCCGCCAATGATCGGGATAGAACGCCTGATACACGTCGGCGTTCATCGTTTGCTGCATCGCATCAAAGACGGGAGTCCAGGCCCGCAGCGAAAGTCGAACAATTGCCTCAAGATGGCCAAGGGCGTAGGGTTCAAGGCGCATTTCCAGATGAACTCCAGTCAATTCTGCCAGCTTCAGGAATATACTACAACGTACTACAGAATTGATGCTCAGGGCTCTGCAAATTGAGCCGTCGATGCATCGGCAACCAGAAGTGCGATCGCATTCACTGAAAATCTGATGCGAGCCAACCTGTTGGTTACTTGTCAAAGACTCAACCTTTTGCGCTCACCACCTCGATAACACCATGCCAAACGCCAGTTGACTCTTGCCATGACCTGCTGCGATGCGCTTGAAAATTGATCGATAATCCCTCAATGGTCGAGGACATGGCGTCGTCATACGGCCCTCGACTGCAAGTCTTCTAGGTTTTCTTCACCACGGTAGACTGCGAAGCTCAATGCTTCCATCAAGCCACTCCTCTCGACCAAGCGGCAACATCATGACGAGCAGAGGCGCAGGAATCGCTCCCGTCGGCTGTTCGATCAGCACGGGGTTTTCTACTCTCTGCCATCTCAGCGCTTCGTAATACGCCACCATTTCTGGCAGACAAAAGAGTAGCCCAGCGGCAACTTGCCATTCGCGCGCCAAAAAAATTGCCGTATGCTGCATGAGCTGACGTGCCAGACCTTGCTTCTGTGCTGCCGGTACGGTTACAACGCCGCCGACACCGCCGACGGTGATCGCCTCGCCATTGACAGTAATCTCATGTTTGAGAATACCGACATGACTGATGGCCTTGCCATCTGAATCGAACAGGAAATGCAAGTCTTTCGGTCTCCAACTCAATTGGAGGGGCTCCACACCAAAGACATTCTCCGCCCAACCAAAAAGCTGCTGCTTTTCTTGAGCAGTTAAGGATTCGACTTGCCTAATCACTTTCACCCGATTTCACCCTGCAAGTTATGAGACTCGTAGCAGCAAAATGTTTTGGCGCTGAGGGGCGCGGCAAAAATACGAGAGGCAACCCATTGCACGAGCACCCGTGTCTTCTACTGTGAGGGGTTAGGCAACGTCAGCCTCAAGGAATTTGCGGGCTGCCGCAACGCCAGCCGCAATGTCCCAGCCGGGGACTACAGCCTTCAGTATGGCATCTGTCACATCGCCATCAGCAGCCACCAGTGCAGAGAGGGCCCTAGGGTCAGGCGGTTCTCCTTTGAGACCGGGAGCATCCACCACAAACTGGCTCAACAACTCGGTCCTGCCGACACTGCAGGCTCTGAGCAAACCAACCTGCTCAAAGCCATCGCGCTGATCATAGGCAGCTCGCTGCCAGCGATCACCATCCCAACCATAGATAAAGCTAATCCATTCACCCAAGGGGGGTGGGTCTAACTCTCGACTCCACCAGTCAGGGGCGTCGGCCAGCAGGTCGGTCTCTTCTTTCTCAAAATACCTGGCGGCTTCACCAAAATAGGTGTCTGAGTATTCATGGTCGTGGCCTAACAGCACCGCTCTGTTCTGATCTTGAAAACGCAGACCAGCCCAGTTGCCACCGCCATCGTGATATAGCCATTGGTTGAGGGTGGCGTAGACATCACCGTCCCATCCTCGGGCAGCGAGGACTGCTGCCATTGCCGCCCACCCGCCTCGCAGTGACTTGGGGGTGGGCAAATCTAATTCAATCAGGGGCATGTTCTCTTGAGCACTGTTGTTTGTAAGCGGGTGAAGCCTGACGGTCAGATGCAGCGGCCATTGATTTTTATTCTAAGCTTTGGATTTTTATATAACATTTGATTTCGCTACCATTCCTGACTCGGACCATGATTGATTTGTCTAGCGATTAGCTTTGCCCATTGTTGACGATTGGACACGACAAAGAACTCTTCTTGACCATTCGTTTTCTGAATGCGGAGTCCGTTTGGCACAACTCCAAGGGTGAGAGCACGAGTAACTTTAGCAACTTCTTCAATACTCAGATTTACCGGCTGATTTTGTAGATTTGCACCATGCGATCTGAAGGCTAGGCGAGATGGCGTAAGCGTCAACCACCCCCCTATGCCTTCTCTGTTCTTGAAATGGTTAGCTGGGCCTTGAAAAAGCACCCGTTCGCCTTCAAAGATGGCATCCTTAGCCTCCATTCTTTCTCGTTGGAGCCTTGTGAATATGGAAATAGCAACCCCAAATAGCAGACCACTGGCAATACCACCGACTATTCCAAAGCCAGTTCCATAGAATAGACTAAAGAGAAGTCCCATAAAAATCCCAAACGGGATGCCTGCTATCACTACGTTTTTCATGGTTCTGATGGATGTCTTGTCTTATTTGAAAAATTTGACATGCTAGTGCTTTGCATAGCTGTATTTATGATTTAGCCGAGCAAACTTGTGGTGACATTTCAGACCTATGAAAAGCGATTATATCGGTCATCTAAATTCATGGTGATGGATAAATAAGCTCATCCTTGAAGAGTCTTAAGTAAGCTGCCCAAAGCTCGGAATAGAACTGCTGGATGCCAAAGGGAACCAGTAACTCTATGAGGACTGCTCGGGGCGGACGCCTTTGCCGCTATTGAGGAAGCCAGCGATCGCTACACGAGCCCTAGCATGAAAATTTTGGTGGTACTCGTCAAGAGCACCGGCTGCCCGAGGATGGGACTGCGCCACAACTGGGCAACAGCTATTAGCAGTGACGTTCTAAAGCTGTCGCTAGAATTGCTGACATGCTTTGAAAGCCAGAGTTTCAGAACTGCAGCGCCAGGGCTAGCGCCCTGACCTATTAGCTAAGGTTTCATATCACCAGGCCTAAATCTATTGAGAATCTTTAGCATTTATAAAACTGATCTTTAGAGCTTTACGACGCTATTTGACCAGCTTCTCAACAATCTCTGACTTCATTAGGGCTCTAGAGGAAGCGAAGGACGCACATAGTCAACTCATAGAGGAAAGCTCTGAAAGCTCCTATTCGAGAGGATTTCCTGAGCAGTTCACCTCCTTTGAGCAGTTCGAACTCAATGAATTACCGGCTGTTGGGTCGTCGTCAACCTGAATCTTCAATATAAGTTAACAGACGGCTTATTGAGAAAGATTCTAGAGTATGCTCAAATCATTCTAATGAGAATCTGAGTCATTAAGAATGTCCTTTTGCCAGTGCTGAGGCTCAGAACCGGGTGACTGTTCTGCCGGCTTTGGCAATCTATCTGTCCTGATTGAAAGGAGCTGCTATGACCAACGGACTCTTGGGGACGCCATTGATGCGATCGCTGGGCTGGTCTTGCCAAACCACTGCCGCCTTGGGTGCGCCTTTGGTCGCGGTCAACATCCGCATTAGGGAGGTAAGTTGATGAACCATTCGACCCTGACTACGACAGTATTTTCGGGGGTGCCTCGCACCCTGTTGTTGACTACGCGGGCGCGAGTTGACGAGCATTACCGACTGCACAGTATTTTGCATGATCCGATGATTGCTGAGTGGTGGCCAGCGCTCACATGGGATCCTGTCTTGGATGGACTCTATCAGCCCTTGAGTCAATTGGGATGGGCCTTGCGTGCCCACATTTTTGATGAAATCGTGCAGCGGCATCTGGCCGTGCAGCCCCAGGCGGTGGTGGTGGAACTCGGCGCGGGCTTATCGACTCGCTATTATCGCGTTGGTCAACAGAGCCACTATTGGCTAGAGCTGGATTTGCCAGAAGTGATTCACCTGCGTCAGCAATTTGAGACTGAGAGCGATCGCTATCGACTGATTCCGCGTTCAGTTGTGGACTGGAGCTGGCTGGATGAAGTACCTGATGGCCCTCCTGAGCAGCTGTTGATTTTGGCCGAGGGGCTACTGATGTATCTGGAGCCTGATGAAGTTCAAACCTTCATCACTCAACTAAAGCAGCGCTTTGCTGGAGCGACTCTCGTGTTTGATGCGGTGGGCGGTCTCACCCGAGGCCGGACCGCTAAGCAGTTAGCCAGTTTGGATGCCCCCCTCAAGTGGTTTATTAACCATGAACGAGACCTGACGGCCATGGGTTTAACGGTGGTAGAAGCGCGATCTCTGATTCAGGAAATGTGCCATTATCGCGATCACATCGGCGTTTATCGCTGGGTGCCGTGGCTCAGCAAACTGCCCCCCCTTCGCAACTCGTCGTTGCTGATAGAGAGTCGGGTTTAGGCATGATGTCTTCACCGATTTCTGTCGCCTGTGGCTTTTTGGGCGGCACGATTTTCTCCGTCGAAGGTGGCTATCGGGTGCTGCAGCATCCGCGTCCCGAACGAGTGTTCGATCGCATCGCGGATGCCCGTTGGTTTTTGGCGGTTAGCTGGTGCGATCGCTGCGACGCTCCGGCCGCGATTCTCACTCACGATGGCCAGCTGTCGTTTGCGAACCAGGCTACCCACATCGTGGGTGAAGCTGAGTTTCTGCCGTTTGCTGATCGATCCAGCATTTTTCAAGCCGGACTCTCTGCCGAATCGGGCCAGTTTGCTGGCTTCACCGTGCGTCAGCCAGACAATCGCCGCGATCATCAAGTCAAGATTCTGAATCTAGCGATCGATCCGCGCTACGGCTCGGTGGCGATTGTCCAGGCCCTTGACATGGCAGTGTTGCCGGAGCGATCGCCGTTCTAGAAGTTGTCCTTAGTTACCGCTCAATCGCTGATCACGCGACTCGCTCAACCCACGGACTAGCTATGGTTCACTACGTTTCTCAGCTCAATGCCAATGCGGTCATAGCTTTACTCTTCCCCGGCTTGATTTGGACGGTGATGCTGGCCTTTCTTTGGTCGGTGATCACAGCCCTGCAAGAAGGGATCAGACATTTGCAGCGATTGCATCAAATTCCCTGCGATCGCTGCCAATACTACACCGGCAGCTATCACTTGAAGTGCCCTGTTCATCCGCTGACTGCTTTGTCAGAAGACGCGATTGGCTGTGACGATTTTGAACCGGCCACGGGCTGTCAGCCTCAGCTTTGCTACCGTCATCGGCAGACATCGCCAACCGCAGGTGAAGATTGGCGCTGAAATTGTTAGAGCGCGCCGCCCGGCTGACAAGGCTGACCTCTAGAATGAAGCTGGCGTCTGGTACATGACCTTCGCGCCTCTACCCGCTTTTGATGGAACCCCCCGATGCCTGTCATTTATGACCTTGAACATGTCACCACCTATCGCTATCGCCACCCCGTCAAGTTTGGGCAGCACCGAGGGATTTTCTTACCGAGTGTGGGCTACGGTGGCCGAGTTTTGAATTATTCTCTGCAGACCAACGTGCCCTCCAAAGTCCGCTGGATGACGGATACCCTGTCTAATAATGTGGCTCTGATTGAGCTGCCAGACCCGAGCGACGAACTGACCGTAACGTATCGCTTTCGCGGCGAGCATTTTGGGATCAAAAGCATTCAGAATTTTTCGCTGGCCAGTCGGGCTGATGAGGTGCCCGTGCAGTACACCCCCGAGGAATGGATCGACCTGTCTCTATTTATGCGTCCCCACGCCACTGACCCCGACGGGCGGGTCGCGGCATGGGTCAAACGCTTGGTGGCGGGCGACCAGGATGAGACCCTGGATGTGCTGACCCGCATGATGGACGATATCTGGAACACGCTGAGCTATCAAGCGAGGGAGGTTGAGGGTACGCAATCGCCGGGCGAAACGCTACAAAAGCAGTCTGGCACCTGTCGCGACTATGCTTGGCTGATGATTGAGGGATTACGGCGACTTGGCTTTGCTTGCCGGTTTGTCAGTGGTTACCTTTATGATGAGTCTCTCGATGGCGGGGCGGTGGGCATGACGGGCTCGGGGGCGACCCATGCTTGGCTACAGGTCTATCTGCCAGGGGCGGGTTGGCGCAGCTACGACCCAACGAATCGGATTACGGCGGGGTTTGATTTAATTCAAGTAGCGATCGCCCGGCATCCAGCGCAAATTATTCCCCTGTCGGGTGCTTGGACGGGCGGGGCAGACGACTATCTGGGGATGGAGGTCAAGGTCAATATCCACAAATTAGGAAAAATCCCGGAATTCGCATCGCCCTGACCGTTCCGAAGAAAATAAGCGACACGTTTGAGGGTCGCGCCACGAGCCGCATCAGAGTGCATCGCTGCGCCTAAGTAGCTGGACTAATTCAAATGTAGGATGGGTTAGCGATAGCGTAACCCATGTGGGCGTTGGGTTTCGCACCTCAACCTCAACCTACAGCGTCTTACGTTTAATTGGAACTTCCTACTTACCTGGCTCCTGTCCTCAGTTTACAAGCACCCTCTCAGGGCTTGAGCATAGGGGCTTGGCTTAGCGGGTGGTCGGCTCAGAAATTTGGCGAGGAATTTGAACCCGAAAGCTTGAGCCCTGACCGATCTGACTACTGACCGTAATCCAGCCCTGCATCATACTCACTAAAGAATGCGTAATGGCTAACCCGAGACCGGTGCCTGCATGCTTGCGAATGATCGATTGGTCAACCTGGCGGAAGGGTTGAAAAATACTTGCAAGTTGCTCGTCGGCGATCCCAATACCCGTATCCTGTACGCAAATTTCTAGGCTGTTTTGGGCAAGACTATTCACCTCGATATCGATAGTGCCCTGATCGGTAAATTTGATGGCGTTAGAGAGCAAATTGATCAGAATCTGCTTGAGCCGTTGGCGATCGTTGTAGACGACGCCATCTTCTAAATTGACAAGGGCTTGGATGGCCAGCTCTTTTTTGCTGACCATCCAATGCATTTCTGACAGCACTTCTTGAATTAAAACTTTTACATCAAAAAAGTGAGGCGTCAGGTGGAGTCGATTTGACTCAATTGTAGACATATCTAAAATATCGTTGACCAGATGCAGCAAGCTTGCGCCATTGGTGTGGATACAGTCTGCCATCTTTACCTGGTAGTCGTTGAGTGGCCCTTTGGTTTGGCTTTTCAAGATCTGAGAGAACCCCAAAATTGAGTTGAGGGGGGTTCTTAACTCGTGACTCACCGTCGCTAAAAACTCAGCTTTATGCTGGTTCGCCTCTAATAGCTGTAGATTCTGTTGTTCAATCTGCTGCCGCTGATCTTCTAATTCTTGATTTTGTTGTCGCAGCAGCAGGTTGGTCTGCTTAAGTTGCTCTTGAGCTGCTCTGGTGCGCTGCTCCGCTCGATAGACCGTCATCGCGTGGCGAATCAAGCTGCTTAAGGTGTCTGGCGATAATCGCGATTTAGAGAGGTAGTCAGAGGCCCCGGCCTTCATCAACTCGACTGCCGTTTGCTCGTCTCCTTGCCCAGTGAAGACAATGATGGGCAAACGATTGCCTTCTAAGCGCAACTGCTTGATAAATGAGAGCCCATCGGTATCCGGTAACCGGAAATCGAGGAAAATACAGTTGAATGGTTCACTCGCCAACAACTGTCTGGCCACCTGCGCATTTTCGGCTTCGGTCATCGTTGCCTGCAACGGCGTTTTGGCCAGATACCGCCGAATCGCCATGCGATCGGTCACATCATCATCGATGACTAAAACATTCAACGTTTCATTCATCACGGCTTGGGAAATTAGAGCAGGTGAAGGTTTTGTCATGACCAATCAGGGCATTTCGCACAGAGTCCAGTAGTTGTTGAGGGCAGCCATGACCTCAGCAAAACTTGAGAAGGTTACCGGCTTTAAAATGTAGCCAGCCACATTAAGTTTATAGGCCTCAATCCGATCTTGATCTTCATCTGAAGTGGTGAGAACAATCACTGGAGTGGGCGCTAATGCCGGGTCTTGCCGCAATTCTTGTAAGAACTCAATGCCGTTCATCTTCGGCATGTTGATATCGAGGAGGATGATCCGTCGAGTGTCAGGCATCTTGGGCCTATCCTCAACTTGCCCTCTCAGCATTGCGAGCGCTTCTAGTCCGTTACCAGCCACAAAAAGAGGATTAGTGATGCGATTGCGCTTAAACGCTCGCCTAACGTTCATCACATCGACTTCGTCGTCTTCGACCAGCAAGATGTTGACAACTTTTTCCTCCACTGGCTTCTCCCCGGCAGGTGAACTTAATCAAAAACTACTCGAACTGAGGCTACATTACCCAGTTCATAATACTCATCCGGCAATGTTTTGCCGTCAGCCATAAGTAAGAGTGTGTAACATATTGAGCCTCATACACGCACAAGTGAGTCGTTAAGTGTGAGCAACCCTTAAGGCGATCGCGGCCAGGTAAATCGAAAGGTGCTGCCATCGCCTGGGGCCGATTCTAAAGTGATGCTGCCACCAGCTGATTCCACCGTCTTTTTGACGATCGCCAGGCCAATGCCCGTACTTTCTAAGTCGTCGCGGGCTTTTAACGTTTGAAAAATGGTGAATACTTTCTGGTGATACTGGGGGGCAATACCGGGGCCGTCGTCTTGAACCGTGAACTCGATGCACTGCTCTTGTTCGGTCGCGGTGATGTTGATCTGGCCATCCTCGCGATCATGGTGCTTAATCGCATTGCTGATTAAGTTAGAGAACACCTGATTGAGGGCCGTGCGGTTGGTTTTTAAACCGGGCATCTGTTCCGGCAAGGCAATGATGAACGACTCTGGCGGGGCCATCAGGTCAATGGTTTCGAGCAGCATTTGGCGCACATCGACCCAGCTGACCTGCTGCTCGCGGCGGCCAACACGAGAATATTCCAGCAGACCGTTGATGAGTCCTTCCATGCGGTGCGCTCGGCTTCTGAGCAGGGTAAGCTGTTGGCGGTTTTCTGCTGGCAGGTTGCTGCCCAGATCTTCTTCCAACCATTCCGAAAGATTGGCGATCGCCCGCAGCGGCGCTTTGAGATCGTGAGAGGTGACATAGGCAAACTGGTCGAGTTCGGCATTGCGGTTTTCGACCATGGCATTGGTGACGGCGAGCAAACTATTGACGCGCTCTAACTCATCGGCGCGCTGCTTGAGTTCCGCAGTGGTTTGCTTGAGTCCGCGAATATCCTCAATCACGGCAATAAAGGAGAGCAGGTTCCCCTGTTCATCCGTTTCCGTCGATACCGTCACCATTGTCCAAATGGGGGTGCCATCTTTATGGCGATAACGCTTTTGAAAGCGACAGACGTCGATCTGCCCGGCCACGAGCTGCTGATAATAGTCCTGATCTTGCGCCAGGTCGGCAGGCTCGGTAAATTGCTGAAACGGTTGGTCAATCAGCTCTGCTGAGGCGTACCCCAGCAGGGTGCAGAGGGTGTTATTCACTTGCAGCCACAGGCCAGCAGGTGACAGCCGGGCCATGCCGACGGCAGCCTGCTCAAACACGGCGCGAAACCGCGCTTCACTAGCGGCTAGGGCCAAAATTGCTCGCTTCTCCTCGGTGGTTTCTTGAATGACCCCAATCATCTGATGGGGCTGATCATTCGCGTATAAAAACCGGCCCTGAGCGAGGACCCAATGCCAACTTTGGTCAGGCCATTGCACCCGATACTCTTCAGAAAAAATGGCGTGGCTGCTTTGTGCGTGAGCGATCGCCCCTTCTACTCGGGCCAAATCTTCTGGGTGAACGCATTGCCGCCAGCTGTCATAGCTGACCTCGTCTGCTCTCTGGTCGAAGCCCAAAATGCTGATGGTTTTGGGCGACCAGTGCAAAGCCTCATCGCTGAGACGCCAATCCCAAGTGCCCATTTGGGCGGCACTCAGCGCAATCTTCAACCGCTCGGCAGTGTCCTGCTGGTTTTGTAGGGCGACTTCAAGTGCCGCGCGCGCTCCCTGCGCTTGATATAACAGACGTTTATCTGCTTGTTTTGACTGGGTAAGGGTGGCGGTGCGACGTGCCACCCGCCCTTCTAGTTCAGCATCGAGTTGCTGATCATTCATCTCGGCCAGGTTCCCCTCGGTGCTCTCTGGGGCGACAGCCTGATGGAGTGGCTCTAGCGGGGCGGTGTTGAGCCGGGCCAAAACGGCGGGGAGGCGGGGCCCGAAGGCAACGGCGGTGACTACAGCCAGGAGGGCAGTGACCGCTTTTACACTGCCGCTCACCCAGGATGGCGGAAACCAGAGAGTCCCCATCGCCAGGGTATGCGTCAGACCGCCGACTGCGATGAAGGCTCCCAAGAGCCAGAATAATCCTCTAAAAGGCAGGTCTGGCCGCCGCTGAACACCGTAAAGCAGGGTTGCGGCGATGGCAAAATAGGCGATCGCCGTCGTGCCGTCAGAAACCGCGTGCAGCCCCACCAGCCCCGACTGCCCAAGATTGTCATCTCCCTGGGGAGCGGATGAGTTGAGCGCTAGCACTGATGCGGCATCACTCAATCCCCAGTCGGTCGAAACGTTAAAAAATAGGCCTGACACAGTTATCTCTGAGCTAATGACGGCTGAGAACTCGGATGCGGATGGGTCGATGCCGTTGACCGATAGCTTTGGGCGATCGCCAGTCAAGAGCGCATCCTAATCAACCAAGATAGATAATGTTGGGAACAGCGTACCTAGACTTAAGGTAGATTTCGAACTGCCTGAATTTCTATCTTGAGAGGTATGAATATTAAACTAATCTAATGAATAGTAAAAATACTGATGTAAGGTGATGTCGTCCGCATGGCGGATTGACGTCGGCCTTGATGCTTAGGAACCTAACCATGTCTATCCGAATTGCCTTGATTGAGGATCATAATCTCACTCGTATGGGCCTCAAGGTTGCCTTTAATGAGCAATCCGACATCGAACTCGTTGGTGAGGCTGCTGGTGGTGAGGCCGGGCTGTCGCTGCTGCTGTCACGACAGCCAGACGTCGCGGTGGTAGACATTGGTTTGCCCGATATTGATGGCATCGAAGTCGTGCGCCGCTTGCGTGAGCAGACGCCTGCCGATGCGAAAACCACGACCAAGATTTTGATGCTGACGATGCACGACAGCGAAGACTCCGTGATGGCGGCCTTTGCTGCCGGTGCAGACTCCTACTGTATGAAGCAGACGGAGCTGTCTGAATTGATGATCGCCGTGCGCGAGACCTGTGAGGGCAACTCTTGGATTGATCCGGCGATCGCCAGCATCGTGCTGCGCCAGATGCGTAAGAGTCCGGTCGCGGCGGGCGGCGTCGAGTCGACGGTAGAGATCAATGCGCTCGATCCGGAATACACCCAAGTCCTCGACAACTATCCCTTGACTGAACGGGAACTAGAGATTCTAGAGCTGATTGTCGGCGGCTGTAGCAACGCGGAAATCGCTGAGCGGTCTTACATTACTGTGGGCACGGTGAAAACCCACGTACGCAATATTTTGAACAAGTTAGGCGTGGACGATCGCACCAAAGCTGCGGTACGAGCCTTGCGGGCTGGCCTAGTGAATTAGGGGCGCGAATCTCGCCCACAGTTGGCGACTAGGCATCAGGCGGGCGCATCATCAGTGGGCGCGTTGACGAGTTCAAAAATTGTTTGGATCAAACCCTCAATCTCAATTGGCTTGGCAACATGGCGCTGAAACCCATGGGCCAAGCTTTTTTGTTGGTCTGCGGCACGGGTGTAGGCGGTGAGGGCGATCGCGGGGATGTGCCCCCCGCTCTGCTCCGAGAATGAGCGAATTTCCTTGATCAGGCTATAGCCATCCAGTTGGGGCATGCCCAAATCACTAATGAGAATATCGGGCTTGAAGGTGTGAAACTGCGCCAAGGCTTCTTTGGCGGAGGCCACGATGAGCACTTCGGCCTGATACTCTTTGAGGATCGTGGCCATCAAATCGCGACAATCGGGGTCATCATCCACCGCGAGGATGCGCACGTGAGACAAGTTAAACGCGTCTGCTGCTGGCTGGGTGGGGGTAGCTGCGACCGTCGCGGGCATCAAAGGCAGAGCGACAGTAAACGTCGCGCCTTTGCCTACGCCCTGACTGTCGGCTGTGATCTGGCCGCCATTAGCCTCGGTCAGATATCGCACAATCGCCAGCCCCAACCCCAGACCGCCGTGCTCCCGCGTGATGGAAACGTCTTCTTGACGAAAAGATTCAAACATGTGGGGTAAAAATTCTGGCTGGATGCCCTTACCCGTATCGATGACTTGGATTTGGGCCACCGCCTCGGTTTGCGTGAGTGAAATGGTGATCTGCCCTTTCTCAGGGGTGAACTTAATCGCGTTAGACAGCAAATTCCAGACAATCTGCTGTAGCCGCCCCTCGTCACCCCAAACATGGCCCACCGCCTGCAGATCGAGCTTGATCGTAATGGCTTTGGCGGCGGCGGCGGTCTGCACAGTTTCGATCGCCTCATTCACCACCAAGGCTAAATCCACCCGCGCCGGTGCCAGCTTCAGCTTGCCACGCAGAATTTTGGCAATATCTAGTAGATCATCAATGAGTTGGGTTTGCAGCTTGACGTTGCGTTCAATGGTCGACACCGCTTGCAGCGTGGTCGCGCGGTCTAACTCACGAGTGCGTAAGAGTTGTGACCAGCCCAAAATGGGATTGAGGGGTGATCGCAGTTCGTGGGATAAAATCGCTAAAAAATCGTCTTTGACCCGATTGGCCTGTTCGGCAGCGGCGCGGGCAGCCTGTTCTTGCGCGAGGAACTGTTCACGCTCTGCTTCGGCCAGCTTGCGATCGTGAATGTCGGTCGCCGTCCCAAACCAATTAACCACGGCCCCAGTGTCGTCCATCAGGGGCACGACCCGAGCCAGATGCCAGCGATACACCTGGTCATGGCGTTTCACTCTGGCTTCGACTTCATAGGCAATTTTGTCGGCGATCGCCGCCGTCCGCACGGTCTGAATCGTGCCTATATCTTCGGAATGAATCACCTCGGGCCACGCACCGATGGCAAAATCGCGCTCTGTGAGACCGGTATAGTCATGCCACTGCGCATTGAAGAATTCGATCTGTCCATCGGCCTGGCTAATCCACATGAGTTGAGAAACCGCATTCGCTAAGGTTCGGTAACGGGTTTCACTCAGCCGTGATTGCGCTTGGGCGCGCTTGCGATCGCTGATGTCTAAGTGAATACCCGCCATCCGCAGCGGTTTGCCCGCCTCATCACGTTTGACCACCTTGCCGTAATTCGCGATCCACTTCCAATCGCCTGACTTCGTCATCAGCCGATATTCAAATTGATAAGGGTGCTGCTCATCTTGCAAATGGGCATACAGCTTTTCCATCACCATCGGCTTGTCATCAGGGTGAATGAGCTGTTCCCATGAGCTGTATTTGTCAGGCAACTCGCCCGCCTCAAAGCCCAGCATGTATAGCCATTCCGGACTGAAGTAGTCCTCATTGGTCGTAATCTGCCAATCCCAAAAGCCACTGCCCGACCCGGCGATCGCCATCTGCAATCGTTCTTGACTGTCTCGCAGGGCCGTTTCGGTCTGTTTACGCTCAGTGATATCCATCACGGTGCCAATGAAGCGCTGCGCGGTGCCGTCGGGAGCAAAGTACATTTGCCCTTTAGCCATAATCCAGCGCTCGGCCCCATCGTCAAGCCGGATGACGCGATATTCTGAGGCATAACTGTTCCCGCTGGCTGGATTCAGGCTGGTGGCGATCTCTTGCTGTAGCCGCTCACGATCATCGCGGTGCAACGCCTGAAAAAACATCTCAATCGTGACGGTCGCCTCGGCGGCCAGACCAAATATCGCCTTACATCGGTCGTCCCACACCAGCTCGTCATTAACGAAGTGCCAATCCCAAGTGCCCATTTGGGCTGATTCTAAGGCCATGCGGAGCCGGTCTTTGCTGCGGCGCAAGGCGCGTTCAGCTTTTTTGCGGCTGCTCAAGTCCAACACAAATACGACGGCTTCTTCGCGCTGCTCGCCCAGCAGGGTGTAGCCGATCAGCACCGGTACCCGTTGCCCATCTTTGCGAATGTATTCCTTTTCGTAGGGGGTGCAGGCCCCGCGCGCTTGGGCTTCGGCAATCCGTTGTTCGTCAAGGGGCAGATACTCTGGAGGCGTCATTTCAATCCACTGCAGTCGCTTCGCCGCCAAGTCATCTGAGCTATAGCCGACCATCCTCAAGAGTTCATCATTGGCCTGAAAGATGTTGCCATGGATATCGCAGTAGATAATCCCCACCACGTTGGATTCTACAAAGGCCTGTAAACGAGACTCATTGGCTACCAGAGCCGCTGCCGCATGCTGCCGCTCGGTGATATCTTGAGCCACGCCGACCATGCGAGAAACTGCGCCATCGTCACCCTTCACGGCAAACCCGCGATCGCGAATCCACCGGATGCTGCCGTCTGGCCGGATGATTCGATATTCCTGCTCTACCACATCCTGATAGATGGACTGGGCCGCTGTGGCAAGCACCCGCTCGCGGTCGTCGGGATGCAACGTGTCGGCCCACAAGTCGTAATTTTGGTAAATCGCCTCCGGCGAGCGCCCCCAGATATCGGCATAGGCCGGGCTCACATAAAAAACCTGCGGAATCCGAAAGTCCGCAATCCAAAACACATCCTGAATGGTTTCGGTCATTAATTGAAAGCGCTGTTGCTGCTGGGGCGCGGTGAGTTCACTCTGTGGCTGCTCAGTCGGTGCCGCCGAATTCATCCGAGTTGCGGTCGCTGATTCCTGCTGGGGTGCGCCCGTGGCCAGGGCGGCCCTCACTTGGTCGGCGGTGACGCGATCGCGCACCCAATAATCGTGGGCTCCCGCTTTCATCGCTTGCACGGCTAGTTCAGCGTCGTTGGCACCCACCACGATCACGACCGGCGGTGTGGCGGTCCCGGTGGCGGTCAGATGCCCCAGGGTCGCCAGCAGTTGCGGGCAGGCGATCGCGCAGTCGAGAATAAGCGTCGCCACCGGGCGAGCCCAAAGCTGAGTCATCTCAGCCACTGCTGCCGTGGGAGACGTGACCCGCTGCGCAATCTGGCTCCGCTCAACAAACTCGCTCAGAAAGGCCGGGGCCGCTTGCTGAGCATCAGACGCGATCGTAAGTACAACTACCGGGGAGTTAGACATGCAGTCAGGGGTTGCCAATAATGAGGAGCATAGAACTGACGCCCTCGCCCTCGGTATCCCTCAATGCTGGGGGCGGTTGAAGCCGCTTACCCCCCAATTTGAGGGCCGAGGCTCATCTCTGGCAGCAATGGCGTCAGTTTAGGAGACTTGAGACCCAGCCTACCGCCATCATCGCATTGACTGCTGGCACGAGTCTCTGATTGCAGGATGGCGGGTCGATGCGCCGATGTTGATGAGTCGGCAGGCACCATCTCTTGCCGACGAGGTTTCGCCTCGCAGAGACGCTTCGCGGTGGTCTTGCCTGCCCGTAGGGCTGACGACTCCGCTCAAGCCTCAACTTCCTACTTAGCCCGCCATTGAGCGGATTGAGCGGAGTCGAAATCAGCGACTGGCTAACATTTAAGTCGGCCGAGCGCCTTAGCTAAGGCGCTAAGAAGCCTCAAGGGTACTGACCTGCAACGCCCTGCGGATGCTTTGCGCCAACTGCTCAGGCACCTCTAGCGGGATCAAATGCCCGACCTCTGACAGCTCGATGAGTTCAGCCTGCGGCAACAACTGCATCACGTCTTGCTGAATGGTGGCCCAAGGAATGACGGGATCATCCGCAGAGGCAATGACCGTGACCGGCACTTGGATGGTGCTCATCTGATCGGCGATTGAATGATTCATACCGTCCAGCAGCCACCAGCGCCAAGTGCGATCTTCGGTTTGGGTGTGAGTGCGTATGGCGATCGCGCGACGTAGCTCTGGCAGAGTTTGCTGGGCGGCACTATCGACGGTGGTGCTAGCGACGTCAGGCTGGTGATGATCTTTAAGCATGCGATCGCGTTCTTCCGCTGGCATCGGTTCTTGCGTGGGGGGGGAGGGGGCCACTAAAATCACCTGCGCTAAACCGGCCACCGGCCCATCTGCCGCGACCTGCAGTGCCAGCTTGCCCCCCATCGAGTGACCAATCAGCACCAAGCGATCGATCCCTAACTGCGATAACGCGGTTTGAATGAAAGCGCTGTAATTTTCTAAGCTGGGCTCAGCTAACGGTGGCGCATCGCCAAAGCCTGGTAAGTCTAAAGCCACGCAGTGAAAATCGGCCTTTAAATGATCGGTGACCCACTGCCAGCTCGCAGCGGCGCCGCTGAAATAATGCAGAAAGACCAGGGTGACCTGCCCGTTGCCTTGATTCGTTAAAGATAGTTTTTGATGAGAACGTTGCCACATAAAATCGATTTTTCACCCACTCACCGGCATTTGACTTTGTCAAAGTCCAGACCTGCAGCTTCATCGGTAAAAAAGCTGCAAGCTTTGATCGGGACTTGATCTAAAACTCAGTTGGCAGCTTAAAAGTTGAGCGATTAACTGCACCTCTATCTTTCTGTAGATAGACTGCAATTTCCTACCCCAGGGAAGACGCGCGAGTCCTTCTAAAGTGGCAAAGTCAACTCATCAGTATTGTTGGATTGACGATGTCGGATACCTATACGCTGGGCGTTGAAGAAGAATATCAGCTCGTGCAGCCCGAGACCCGTGAGCTGTGCGGACGCGCGGGCAAAGTGCTCGCGGCGGCTCAGCAAGCGGCGGCGGGCGATCGCGTGCAGCCCGAAATGCACCGCTGTCAGATTGAAATTGCCACCGATGTTTGTGGCGATTTGGCCGAGCTGCGCGAAGAGTTGCAGCGATCGCGCCAAGTCGTCATCGCCGCCGCTGAGCAGCAGGGGGTAGCGGTCGTTGCCGCCGGGACGCATCCGTTTTCTTGCTGGCAAGAGCAAGCTCTGACCGACAAAGATCGATATCAGGAGCTAGCGCAGAATCTTCAGCAGGTGATCCGCGAGCTGATCATTTTTGGGTGCCACGTCCACGTGGGGCTAAATGGCGATCAGTTTCGCCAACAGCCCGCAATTGCCCTAGAGGTCGTCAATCGCTGTCGGCTATGGCTCGGCCCCCTGCTGGCGCTGACTGCTAACTCGCCCTTTTGGCAGGGTGCTGACACCGGCTATGACAGCTACCGCACAGAGCTGTGGTGTCGGTTGCCCACTGCCGGGCCACCCCCCCATTTCCAAGACTTTAGTGACTATGAGGCGTTCATTCAAAGCCTGATTCAATCGGGGGTGATGCCTGACACCACCATGCTGTATTGGGACATCCGCCTGTCGGAGGCGTTTCCCACCATTGAGTTCCGCATCCCCGATGTGTGTATGACGATCGAGGAGGCGGTCATGCTCGCCGGATTGGTGAAAGCGTTAGTGCGGACCAGCTATGCCGAGGCGGTGGCCGAGCAGCCTTACCCAGCGGTGAAATCAGAGTTACTCAAAGCCGCCCACTGGACGGCGGCCCGCTACGGCCTGTCGGCAGAGCTAATTGACCTGAAGCAGGCGATCGCGGTGCCTGCCCCCGCCCACATCGCTCGACTTTTGGCCTATCTGCGTCCGGCCCTCGAAGCCGAAGGTGACTGGGATACTGTCACCGCTTTGGTCAATCAGGTGTTGCTACAGGGCAACGGCGCGACGCGTCAGCGGCAATGGCTGCAAGAAACCGGCAGCATCCGTCAAGTGGTGGATGGTCTCATCGCTCAAACTGCGGCTGGCGTTGCCCCTGTGGCCTATGTCTAAAGCTCCGCCGTGGTGCAGGCCCTCGGTGCCAGCGGCATCGTGATCCCCCTTTTGCCCCCTTCATTCGTAAATATCAAGGAGAAAATCATGTCCGAAATCTTCACTGGGCCACTGATCAGTCAGCTCGCCCAACTCGCCCAACCCGGTATTGATACGCCCGAAGAAGCTGCCCTAATCTTTTCGGGGCCGCAGTTTTTTATTGCCTTGTTGTCAGGCTTAGTCCTGGCCTTTGGCTTTCAGCTCCTGCTGACTAATCTATCGCTCGCGGCGGGCATTTCCTACGTGGGTCATTCCTCCTCGTCTGCCTCCAATGACAAGTCTTCGGGGGGGCCGAGCTTCGGACGCATTAGTCTGGCCGTCGGCTTTTGGACTTTGATTACCGTTAGTTTGGCGCTGTTTTTTGCCTGCTGGCTAGCCGTCAAGCTGAGCCTTTACAACAGTGCGCTGCTGGGAGCCATTACCGGCCTCGTCATTTGGGGCACCTATTTTTCGCTGCTGTTTTGGTTTAGCTCCACGACAGTGGGGTCGCTGATGGGCTCCGTCGTGCGGACGGCGACCGCCAGCTTTAACTCGTTAGTGGGTACCGCTACCTCCGCGTTTGGGGCCAAAGCTGCTAGCAATCAAATCTTTGAAACCGCTGAGGCCGTGGCCGCCACGGTGCGCAAAGAGCTGGCCCATGGCCTCAATGACAGCGACCTGCTGGATTCTCTGCAAGACTACGTCGCGACCTTACGATCGCCCCAACTCCAGACCGATGACTTAGAGCAAGTATTTCAAGACTTGATCAAGGGGTCTAACCTCAGCACCCTCGGCGATGCGGCAGCCCTCAATCAGCTTGATCAGAGCACCTTTGAAGAACTCGTCCGCAGCCGCACCGATCTTTCCCGGCAGGAATCCGACCGCGTGGCGGGTCGTTTATACCGGATTTGGCAGCGAGAAATCGGCAAGGCTTCTGGTCAGCAGCCGCTAGTCGATCTGGTGGACTATGTAAAATCAGCTCGTCCGGGTGATCGCATGGCGACCACAGTGGGCGATCGCCTCGATCAGTTTTTAGAGGAGTATCGCCGTCGTGGACAGCCGCAGCAATCTTCGCCGGGGCTATTATCTCAAGGCTTAAATACCCTGATGGGGGCCGTGATGGGGAGTGCCAACCTGTCTGACCTAGATGCCGAAACCATCACTACGAAGGTCAAGCAGGTGAAGTCCGAGCTGGTGTCTCAAGGCAATAGCCTAGCGACTCAGTTCAGCGACCCGTCTGAGCCCTACCGTGTGGTCAAGGCCGATGTCGAAAATTATCTGCTAAACACTTATCCCTGGCAGCTGCAGACCGAGCGGCTGCAGGCGCAGTTTCGCGATGTGATTTATGACGTCGATGCCAGTACCGAACTGCTGCGTCAAGAACTCCAGCAGCTCCAGCGGTCTGACTTTGAGGCCGTATTGAGCGATCGCGGGTTGCTTACACCCACCGACATCGAGCGCACTTCTGAAATTCTCGAAGGGGTGCGGCGGCAAGTGCTGAAGGAAATTATCGACGTTGATCGATATGTCAAAGCCAAACAGCTGCGCAGCCAGCTCGAAGTCTTTTTGCAGCAGACCCCGAAAGCTGAGCTAATGTCTGAAATGGGCAATCAAGCGTTCTCGGCGTTAACTGCCGATGAGGCGGCCAGCTTTGATGATCTGCAGGTGCGATATTCCGAAATTGATGCCGAATTGATGGCGCACAATCTGAGGACTCGCCCTGACTTTAATGATGCCGAAGCTGAGCTGCTGGTTGCCCGTTTTGAACAGCTCAAAAACCAACAGCTGACAGAATCGCACAACCAGCAAGAACGCGTGAAGCTGCAAGTGCAGGATCAGTGGCATAAAGTGCAGGAACACTTGCGCAATACTGGCCGCTCTGAACTCAACCCTGACGGCATCCAACGCGAGTTGAAGATCTTGCTGAACGAGCCGAATGTCGGCCTGCATCGCCTGCGTCAGCGGTTTGAGCAGTTTGACCGGGAAACCTTGATTCAGCTGTTGAGTCAGCGTAATGATTTGAGCGAGCAGGAGGTACGCCGCGTCGTACGAGATGTGGAAGGCAACTGGTATCAAGTGGTGAATGCACCGGCCCGCTTGACCGCTCAAGCCCAGGCCAAATATGACGAAGCCACCAGTGCGATCGCTAACTACCTGCGCCAAACGGGCAAGCCCGAACTGAATCCCGACGGCATTCAGCGTGATTTGCAGACGTTGATGAATGATCCGGCGGCGGGGGCAGAAGCAATTAAGGCCCGTCTCACCACGATGGATCGCGACACGCTGGTACAACTACTCAGTCAGCGCGAAGATTTGACCGAAGCCGAAGTCAATCGAATTATTGACGATATTCTGGCCACGATTCGCCAGGTGCTCAAAGCGCCCCAGCGGCTCGCCAAACGCGCCCAGCGTGAAGTCATTTCCTTCGAGCAAGCTCTAGAAGATTATCTGCGCAATACCGATAAAGCGGCGCTTCACCCCGAGGGCATCAAGCGCGATCTCCGACTGCTGCTGGATGATCCGCAATTGGGTAGCCAGCGACTAGGGCAGCGACTGGCAGCCATTGACCGCGATACAGTGATCGCGTTGCTGGCCCAGCGGCCTGATATGACTCGTGAGGATGCGGCGGCGGCCGTCGACCAGGTGCTCGCTGTCCGCGATGAGATGCTGGCTAAGCTGGAGCAGGTGCAGGCCCAAATCAAAGCTATCATCAATCGCCTGCTGGCACGGGTGCGAGCCTATCTCAACTCTCTGGAACGGCCTGAATTGAACTATGACGGCATCCGACGTGATCTGCGTACGTTGTTCGATGACCCGCAAGCGGGCTTCGACGCCCTGCAGCAGCGGCTAGCGCGGTGCGATCGCGACACCTTAGTCGCCATTATGAGTTCCCACGATGCCATTTCGGCCGCGGATGCTAATCGCGTCCTCAGCCAGATGGAATCGGCGCGGGATGGCGCTTTGCAAAAGGCAGAGCAGCTAGAGCGTCAGGTCGAAAGCCGCGTGCTTGCCCTCAAGCAAGAGGCTCAGAATCAGGTCGAGGAGGCCCGCAAAGCTGCCGAAGCCGCCGCCTGGTGGATTTTTTCGACCGCGACAATTTCCGCCATTGTGTCGGCGATCGCGGGCAGCTTAGCTGTCGCTAGCTAGCCCTGAACACCCAAGCCAATCGTGCTCTCAAGCAGCCTTTAACAGGCTGCTTTTTTATGGGCGATATTGGCTAATCCCAACCAGTGCTGGCCAGGGAGGCGATCGCTGTCGGTTTCGTCAGGTCCGACGCAACGTCTTGCTGGAGGCCTAACGACACGCCTACGATACAACCAGGGCAGAATTTCCCGCTGCTCGCTAGCCTATCGGTCAACCCCAACCACCGGCACTGATGGCACCTGGCTCCAGCAACCAAGGCTTTTGAGAAGCGAACACCGCATCGCGATTACCGGCGATCGGTCAGCAGGAGAAAGGAAGTGTCTCTATCGAGAACTCCTCAGAAAACCCTATATCCATGACTGGCAGCATGACCGCTCCATCCCGTCATCGGGCATCGCAAGCCTGCGCCTCTATCGAAGGACTGATATTGCCGCCATTCAAACTAGACTTTAGAGCCTTTTAATGAAGCTGAAAAAAATATAAGATACTTATAGATTGGAATCATGCAATATGCAGTTGAGTTAAGCAGATTAGACTAATTTAGCTACTTGATTCAACCGTTTAGATTTGCCGCTCTCAGATTCACTTGTTTGTTCACGATTGGTTGAAACTTTCAGGGTTCTGAAACTCTTAACCAGTAGTCACCCTCTTTTTATATATCATTATGACTAGCATAACGACTCAAACCAATACACGCGGGAAAGCTCAAAGAGCATTAGCTCAAAAGGTTCAGAGACTCTACAAAAATCAGATTGGCCACTCTCCCGGCAAAGTGACATGTCAAATTATCGACAATACCATCACGGTCATTGCCGAAGACTCTTTGACCAAGCTAGAGCAGCTTTTACTTGAAAGTGAAAAAGATGAGTTAACGCCTTTGCAAGTTGATGTTGAGCAGGTGCGCTCTGATCTTGAGACCGCAATTCGCCCTTTGTTCGTTGACGTTATTCAAGAAACGCTGTCAACTAATGTCGTTGACGTTTTAAGCGACACCACCCTTGAAACGGGGAGAACGGCGATCGTCGCTATTCTGGCAGATAGTCCTGAATTCACCTCAAACGACCGATAAGTTTGGCTAGAGGCTTCTGTAATTTTGGTCGTGTATGGCTGGCAGCGAAGCGCTGCCAGCTTTTTGCTTTGAAAGCAATAACGCACCAATTCTCTTGTCGGTAGAAATTAATTTATGCCTAGCGAACTGGCTTCTATCAGGCTCGTTCGCTGTTGAGTCAAGAGCGCGATCGCGGCCCGGCTCTCTTTGCAAGATGCCTATATCGGGCTGCTGGCCAATAAATATCGCTCAACCACCGCTTGAAGATCGACCAAGCTGTAGGGCTTACAAATGTAATAGTCAAATCCGGCTGCTAGCAATTTCTCCTGTTGGTGCTTACCAGCGAGCGCTGTGATAGCAACAACGGGAATCAGAGCAGTCTCTATCGAGCTCTTTAACTTGCGGATAATATCAAAGCCACTCAAACTAGGCAGTCGCACATCGAGCAATATCAAGCTCGGTTTGAGGGACAAAATCATATCCAACGCCGCTTTACCGTCCGTTTCGCAAAAGAAGAAGCAGGGTAGCTCTTCAATGATGTAACTCAGCAATACCAGACTGTCCTCATCATCATCGACGGCAACAACCGTCGGGGAAGCCTGATAGGCCTCGGCAACCCGGTCGCCGAGAGCGATGTTGTAAGTTTCCATATTCATGAAGCCTTAAGCCTTGAGGTAAGAGCAATCAACCTAAACGAGAACAGCTCGAAAAGGCATTCCTCAAGTGGTGCAACAGCACTTGAACAGAGTGGCTTCAGCTTCCATAACGACTAACTCCTGACCAAGCGTTAGCAACGCTGCAGTAGAAATAGTGCGTCTTAGGGATCTACTGGGTATCCTAACACCTGCAGAAAAATACTTTGATAGGAAAACAACATTTGCTAAGCAAGTGGCCAACCTTACACAATTCGCAATCTAAAGTGCGGCCAGTTTAAAGAGTCGTATCAATTTATCTTGGGTTTTCAGCAACAAGCAGCCCCAACAATGGGGCTGCTCAAGTGGCCAAGTGACCGTTGGAGAATACCTAACGACCGGGAATGACGTTTTCTAAAATGTCTTCTGCTTGCTCTGCGACTGTTTTCGGCTGCTGTGAATTGGCCGGCGCGTTCATCTTTTCCAGATTGGCGTTACCTTGAACGGCGTTGGAACCCTGCTTGGCTTTGTTCTGCACTTCCTGGAGGTTGCGAGGCTCATTGCGAACCGCATCCTTAGAGGTTTCCTTCATCTCGTTCATCTCCACCAATCCCTGAGAACTATCGCTGGAGCTATTGCCAAAAGCCATCGCTGGATAGGCTGTTCCCAGCAGTATGAAAGCACACATCGCAACAGCCATAAAAGCTTTCACAAATTGGGCGCGAAAAATATTCAAGGTTTGCATTCTTAACTCCTTACTTTTACAAAAAATGCGGCTCAAAATTGGCTTGATTTAGACTCGTCCTAGTTGAAGAAGTCTTTGACTGAATCAATCAAGCCTTCGCTGGTATCTTCGATCTGCTCAGCGGCATCTTCTGCAGCCGCTTGAGTCCGGCCAATATCTTTCTTAGCTCGGCCTTGAACCTGCTTGGCGGCTCCTTCTACGCGGTCTGCAGGCTGGCCAGTCACTTGACCCACCTTGCGTTGTACACGACCTAAATCTCCTTCGGCACGACCTTTGATCTGTTCTGCTGTCCCCGCACCAGCGACTTCATCCAACGCTTGCTCAGCTCGGTTTTGGGCAATATTCGCAGCTCTATTACCCGCAAAAGCTGGCTGAGCCGTGCCAATCACTAGGCTAGAACACAGTAGTAAAGCCATCAGACAAACATAAAATGAACGCTTAAGCTTTGACGCGATCGCTGAAATTTTCATAATTCAACCTCCTAAAAAATAATGCTGTCAAATTAATCAACAACATCGAACAATCAATATTGTGAGATTCGCGACCCAAATAAACATCGTCCCAAAGATACATCCGTATGAATCGACTAGGTGGACTTCGTTCAGGGTCATAGTTTTACGTTTTTGATATCTTCTTTTAGAAGATAATTAAACAGTCATTAAAGAGTTTTCAACGGTTCTACAGCTAGAACTTTTTATGCATTTAAATGACTCGCGCTCTCTGCTTTTGAATTAAAAAAGCCAGGCATGTCAGTACATACCTGGCCAAATCGTGCTGAAGGGAAAAATAAAGGTCTATCGCTTCAGAATGATCCAAACTGCGTGAATAATCCCTGGAATGTAGCCGAAAAGCGTAAGCACCAAATTCAGCCAAAACTGTCCGCTCAAACCGACTTGTAGAAATACGCCTAGCGGGGGTAAAAGAATTGCCGCAATTAATCTCAAAATATCCATTTTTAATTATCTCTTACGTTCATGCCAATTATCGGTAAAAAGGCTTTGCCAAGCATCTATCTGCAGATATGCCCTCCGTCTTTCCAAAGGGGGAACTCTGAAGAAGAGGCGGGGCGCCGATAGCTCTGTGGTGATTGCCTGCCAGCAAGGTGATTGATGAACTCAATGCCGAATTGCAGCGCATGTCTGCCCTGCTAGAGTCGCTCAAATTGAGTGCATCCCAATGTGGGATGAATAGTCCTGCCGGCGGGCAAGATGTCAGCCCTAAACTGCAAATTTGGGATGCTCCCATCAAATTATTGCGCCTGTAGGATGAACGGTGTCTGAAGAAAGTGATCTAAAGTGATCGGGTGAGAATCAATCTGCCTCGCCAATTTATGCCTTTGGACGAGTAGGCAAAGAGCGTTGATTCGGTCAGAAATAAAGAGATGTCATCACTCGCTGCGTTGACCGTGCAGAAGTCAGATCAACAGCTCGCCCGCCAGTCTGGTTTAAGGTATGTGACCGATCAGCAGCCCGGTTTTACGCGGCAAAAAGTCGGTCGTGGGTTTAGCTATTTTGATGTGGAGGGGCAGCGGATTAACGATCGCCAGTGCCGCGATCGCCTCAAGCAGCTCGCGATTCCTCCCGCTTGGCAAGACGTGTGGATTTGTCCTGATGAGCAGGGACACTTGCAAGCGACGGGACGCGATGCCAAAGGCCGCAAACAATATCGCTACCATCCCGAGTGGCAGCAGCTTCGGAGTCGCGTCAAATTTGATCGCCTGTTGCCTTTTGGCCACGCCTTGAGCCACATTCGACAGCAGACTGATCGCCATCTGAAGCTGCCGGGGCTGCCGCGCGAAAAGGTGTTAGCGCTGGTGGTGCAACTGCTGGAGGAAACGTTAATTCGGGTCGGCAATACCGCCTATGCCAAGGCCAATCAATCCTACGGACTCACCACCCTGCGAACTCGCCATATTACGGTCGAGGGGCATCAGGTCGAGTTTGAATTCACTGGCAAAAGTGGCATTGAGCATCACATTGAACTCACTGACAAGCGCCTGGCGAAGTTAATCCAGCGCTGCTCTGAGCTGCCGGGCTATGCGGTATTTCAATATCTCGATGAGGATGGTCACCGCCAGTCGGTAGATTCTGGCGATGTGAATGATTATCTGCAGGCCGTGGCGGGCAGCGACTTCACCGCGAAGGATTTTCGCACCTGGGCGGGCACGATTTTGATGGCTCAAACGCTGACTCAGCAATCCCCTGAGGTAACCGCTCAGCCCACGGCAAAGCAGGTGACGGCAGCCATCAAGTTGGTGGCGCAACGGCTCGGCAATCGCCCCGCCACCTGTCGGCAGTATTATGTGCATCCGAAAGTACCGGATACCTATCTGGCGGGGCAACTGCTGCCGCTCATGCAATCTACGGAGCAGACGATCGCCTACCTCGACCCCGGTGAATGTGCGGTGTTAGAACTGCTCTCCACCTAAACACCTCGATCAGCAGAGAGAGCAGTATCTCTAACAGTAGAGGGGTGGCCTGGGCGATCGCCCACCGGCTTTACCCAAGTGATTACCGTTGTATGGTGCACCCCTTGCACCTGTTCGATCGCGCTAAAACCTAGACCGTTGGCATAGAGTGTGAGGTATTCTCGTTTGAGCTCATCGCTGTACCCTCGGTGAGGCTCATCGGCGTCAATAAATTGGCGGCCACAAGCCACACAGATGTGGTTCTGCTGACCGGTTCTGTGGCCATGCTTACGGATGTGAGTCGTCCGTACTCTGGACATGGCATCGCAAATTACCCTGGTGCATCTCCTAATGATGCAACGCTGGTCGTTATTGGTTAGGTGCTGCGGTTTTGACGCTGAGTTCTTTCATCAGGCTGGAGTAGGCAAAGCCCGCCAGCACTGCCCCCAAAATTAGGTGCAATCCCAAAGAGTCACACTCGGCTCAGTAAAGCCCCCCAGCAAAGATAACTGGGGTCGCCCCTACTCTTCGGGGTTGACCTGCAAATTGACCGCTAGCTCATCCTGCAGCCAGTTGATGATTTGCAGGCGCTCGCCTTCAGTTAGATAAAATTGCCCAGTGCGGCGCAGGCGATCGTTAATATCTTCCATATCGGCCAGGGTAAACAGTCCGGCTGTGGTGGCGATATTGCACAGCAAATCGTCCCGCCCTTGCTGGTCAAGGCTGTCGTAGCGATAGCGAGCAATCTGTTTGCTAAGGCGGCTAAACGTGGGGCTACTCCAGTCCAACCGCTGCTGCCGTTCTGCCGAAATCCGCTCACCGGCTGCCATTTTGGCGTAGTCGGTATCTAAAATATCGAGATGGACGATTTTAGGTCGCTGATTCACAAGCCAATAAAATCCTAAATATCTCCATAGGCTTAAAAGTGAGCAGGGGTGAACCTCGTATCACTTCTGAGCCCGATGCCCTTGCTTCACCACAGGATAGTGTATTTTTCGGGGCAAGTTGAGCCCCATCAGCATTTTTTCATGCCTCGGGGCGCCATCGGTTCACTAAATCGACTCACTGGATTGACAAAGGAGTGGAAATCGCTCTGACATCGTTCCGCGCTATGAGGGCGATCGCGGCGATCCCGGCCAACGTTACGGTTCGTTGCATCCATCCCTGGCCAACCCCGGTGCCGTGATACGTTCGGTAGTGTTGAGATACCGCGTTCTGTTACGGAGAGAATCAACTGTGTTGGCATCTTCCAAGCATTCTGCTGAAGTCGCTGAGTCTGCTCGCGAAGCCTGTAGTGATTACGTTGCTCACCTGCAATTGCACATGGCGCTTCAAGCCAAGAATTTGGTTCCTTCTTTAACCCAAAACAGCGATCGTCGAGAGCATATGCTTCATCAAACTCAGGCCGATCTTGAGAAGATGATCTCGCGCCAAGGTTTCTAAAGTCCCATCATTCTGCACCTGTCTAAGGTTTCTCTGAGAGCATTGAACCAGGACAGGGTCTGGACTGAATAGTCCCCACCCTAGCGGCAACCTCATGCAAAGTCCCTTTTTCAAGACTGAAGAAGGGACTTTGAGGTGTTAGGGCCATGCACTGCCGTAAAATTTCAGAACGTCAACGGTTTCTGTGAGGGTTTGGCAATGCTAAACCCCATACTCAGCATGCTTTTCCTCAAGGTGATCGCTCAGACAATCGCCGTCCGGCAGTACCCGCAGACTAGATCTACAATCGCAACAGCCACAGGCCGGTAAAGGTCATGCCCGAATCATCGGGCCGCACCAGCAAAAAGTGCAGACCTTTGGCCTGCTGCTGGCGATCTCGAAAGGTCTGACCGGCCATGGTGACCTGCGCGTCTTCAAAGGTGGTAAGCACCCAGCGATCGACCAGTCCCGATTCGAGCAGTACGCCATCAGGTGGGCCTGCCTGGTAATTCAGCGCCACGGGCTGCTGGGCTTGTAGCCACTGGCAAAGGGGTAAGGCTCGTCGCCCCGCGTCAATCACCACGCCCGGAATGGCAGCGGTGCTGGGGAGGCCCAGGCGCAGCGGCAGCCACTCAGCCGGAATCGCTGGAAACGGGATCGGCTCATGTACCAAACTCTCTTGAAAATCTTGCGCTGAGAGACTGGCAAACTGCCATTGCTCACCCCACAGTGATTCTGGAATCGGCACCGGCGCGGGCCGCTCTAACGCCACGGGCTCGTAGGGTTCGCCAGAATAGGTTGGTTGCGACTGATACCACTGCGCTCGCTGCACCAGCCACTGTTTGAGTGTGGGGGTAAATCGGGTGGGCTTGACCACGAGGCCGAGGGGCTGTGCCCCTGCCTGCAGTAGCGAGACGGATTGGGGCCGAAAAACGCGAATTTCGGTCGGTGGCTGGGGCGCTTTTTGCCGGGCAGCGGCGAATTGCTGCTGTAGCCACTGGCTGTTGACCGCTTTTTGGGGGGCTGTGGCCCCATAGGTAAAGTGAAACTCGCGATCGCAGATCAGCAGTTCCCACAGCGGGTTTTGCGCTTCATCCCGCAAGGGACGACGATAACAGTCGGCTTCCCAAATAGTCATAGTCAGGGGGCATCGGGGTGAAGTGAAGCGATTTCTGGCGAACGACAATTCCCGTCGGGGTGGGGTTTATCGATACCTCAACCGCAGTGAACTCAGGGTTTCTGGCTCAACCAGCCCTGGCAATACCGGGAGCTGGTTCCGAAATTGCCTTAAGCGACCTGCCCCGCCTTGAGGGCGGCAGCATCAGCGGCCGCATCTGGCAGGTAGTTTTGGGTCACATAGTCGGCGACCATGCGATCGCTGTTGAAGTTCGGAGCATTGGTGCGAATCGAGGCCTTCATCATGGCGACCCATTTATGGGGAATGCCGTGGCGATCGCGCTCATAAAATAAGGGCGAAATCTCGCGCTCTAGCAGCGTATAAAGGGAATCCGCATCCACTTGATCTTGCAGCTCTTGGTCGCTGCTGTCGAGGGCTTCGCCAATCGTCCAACCGTTGCTGGGTCGTCCCAACTGCCCCGGTTGATAGGCTTCACACCACCAGCCATCGTCAACGCTGCAGTTAATCACGCCGTTAAACGCCGCCTTTTGGCCACTGGTGCCACAGGCTTCAGTGGGGCGACGCGGCGTATTCAACCAGACGTCTACCCCATGCACCATCAGCTTGGCCGTAAACAGGTCGTAGTCTTCGATAAACGCCACGCGATCGCGCAGCGCCGGATGACGGCACCATTCCATCAACCGCTGAATGATCCGCTTGCCTTCATCATCACCGGGGCGCGCCTTGCCCGCCAAAATGATTTGAATCGGGCGCCGCGCGTGGGAAAAAATCCGAATCGCCCGCTGTAAATCTTTGAACAGCAGCGCCCCGCGTTTGTAGGGGCTAAAGCGTCGGGCAAACCCTAGCGTCAAGACGTTGGGGTCGAGCAGTCGCTCAACGGCCATGATGTCGTCTTTGGCCTCACGGCGCTCCAGCCGCGAAGCCAACACCCGCGATCGCGTATAAGCAATCAGCCGTTCTTTGAGAATACAGTGACGTCGCCACAGTTCGCGATCGGGTAAAGCATCCACGGTTTGCCAAAGGGTTTGACTGGCCCGCTGCGACTCCGCATCTTCCCACGGCTTCGTGCTGTCAAACAGCCGTGCCCACTCTTTGCCTAAATGCTGGCGATATAAATCGACTAAGAGCGGCGCTGTCCAGCTACGGAGATGGGCCCCGTTCGTGACATGACCGATGGGTACCGCAGCTTCGGCGCGGTCAGGATACAAAATTTGCCACATTTGTCGCGAGACTTCGCCATGGCGACGGCTGACGCCATTGGCCTGGCGGGTCATACGCAGCGCCAACACCGACAGGCTAAACGGCTCCCACGGGTCGCCGATGCGGCGGGCGCCTAAGTGCAAAAAGTCTTCTCGGGTCAGCTCTAGCTGCGGCCAATAGTGCCCAAAGAAAGAATCCATCATGTCGGCGGAGAAGGCATTGTTGCCGTCTGAGACCGGCGTATGGGTCGTAAAAACGGCGTGCTCGCGCACCCAGGTTTGGGCTTCAGCGAACGTACTGCCCGAAAATTCCATTTCTTGGCGGGCGACTTCTAGCAACGCAAAGGCCGAGCTGCCTTCATTGAGATGGTAAATCGTGGGCTCAATTTCGAGGGCATTCAACACCTGCACGCCGCCAATACCGAGCAGGATCTGTTGCGCCAAGCGAGTTTCTCGATTACCGCCATAGAGCTGCCCCGTGAGCTTGCGGTCAATCGGGTCATTATCAGCGCGGTCGGCATCCAACAGATACAGGTCAACTCGGCCAATCCGCACTTTCCAGGCTTGCACTCGCACGGTCCGCTGCCGCACCGTCACTTTCACCGTGACGGGCTGGCCGTATTCATCGCGCACCAGCTCTATCGGCATATGCTCAAAATCATTGTCGCGATAAAAATCCTCTTGCCAGCCACTGCGATTGAGCCGCTGACAGACATAGCCCTGCTTGTATAGCAGCCCCACGCCCACCATCGGGATACCCAAGTCAGAGGCCGATTTCAGGTAGTCACCGGCTAGCACCCCCAACCCCCCGCAATAGGTATAGAGCGATTCGTGAATGCCATACTCCAGACAAAAATAAGCCACGGGCTCTTCCGCAGAGAGATCAGGCGCGACCTGACTGCCCCAGGTATTGGGCTCACGCATGTAAGCGTCAAACTGGTTAGCCAACACCTGCAAACGTTTCAGATAATCGGGGTCTTCGGCAATTTGCGAGAGCCGCTCATAGGTGACGGCCTCTAGCAGCGCCACCGGATTGTGATAGTAGGTCTGCCAAATGGTGGGCTCAATGCTGCGAAAGAGGGACATGCGATCGGGCGTCCAACTCCACCAGTAGTTGTAAGCCAAATCTGCTAAGCGACGAAGGGGCTGGGGCAGTTTGGCTTTGAGCTGAGTAATGGGATTCATGGCACAGTTAGGAGGCAATGCGAGCTTTAAGGTATCAAAGTGTGCCCGGTCTTGAGGCTCAGACACAACCTGAAGTGATGGAAGTTCGTGGTGTGACCCATGACCCTTTGACCCATACCGAGAGGGCAACTGGCGATCCTTTAACCCGCGTGAAGAGCGGTGCCGCTAAACCCGCCTGTAGGCACTTGCAGATTTTCCCAGCGTAACGTGGATGCCTGCTGCAGGATCACTTATTTCCGACGACCCCACGAAAAATTCATGGTTTTGTTGACCCTATGTAAGACAGTCGTTGAACGGGCTGCCACCGATGGAATGAAGACCGCCTTTCGCCGCTGCCAATCGCCCCAGCGGCAAGCGCCTGGCTGAGAGATGCTCCCGTCTCCGCTAGCCCAGCCAGCGGCACCTCAATTCCAAGCGTCCTAATTAAGTCTTCCGGAGCGACACCACCTCAGATACAAATGGGATTAAAAGCCATCGAAAACCTGATATCGTCAGCAATCCAATGACTTTGAGAGTCCATCACTCTAGACAAAAAGATTCTCTCTAACTAATAATTTGTCAGCCGTTTTCTGATGACGACTTGAGACCCTCCACGCCTAATTCCGAGATGAGTAGTGTCGCAATAAAATTCTTGAGCCATGGTGCACTTGACACTGAGACTTTGAGATGGCTAATATAAACCAAGCGCTCGATATAAAAATGCCTAAGCTAGTTAACTCTGAGCAGTACCGCAAAGAAATTCTGAGCAAATGTTTTGATTTGTTTGCTGAAAAAGGTTACGCCAATGTCACAACGAGGCAATTATGCAAGGAGCTTGGTATCTCAACTGGGGCAATGTATCACTATTTTCCAAGCAAGCAAGCTTTGTTTGAGCAACTTGTGGAGGAAATGAGTATGCAGGAGTTTCAACTATTCAAAGCGGCTACCTGTGGGCATACGCTCTCAGAGCGAATTCAAGGGCTTGAGAAGCTTTTGATTGATAATGAAGAGCATTTTATTAAGCAAGCTGCGATTTGGATGGATTTTTATCAACATCACGAGATAGCGGAAATCGATAAAAACCCAGTCTTTCAAAAAATCGACAAAAGAAGCCAGCAAGAGATTTCGGAGTTTTTAAACCTTAGAGATCTGAAGCTAGCTCGATTTGTTTGGACGTTGATCAACGGAATCTTGATTGAACAATTAGAGGGAAATGACAACTTTTCATTTGAGGAACAGATTCACTTGCTCACTCAAATGCTGACTGCCTACTTCGAGAAACATTTTCCAAAGTAGAATACAAAGAATTCCCTCCATTAGTTCCACAGTTTTTTTCGACCTGTATAAACCAAGCGCTCGATATAAAAAAACAGATTTAAAGTTGAACCATATTGGAGGGCACTGCCAACTCAGTACGGCGACATCAAAAAAAACGGGGTCAAGGGTTACCAGAAACTGTCTTTATCTTTCCTGTTCATGAATTTCGTGGTCCTCATCTTCAGTAAAAAAGTATAGGTTGAAATGAATATTGATTTCACTCGGTTCAATGAATTTGTAGAGGCATTTGACATTCTCGAATTGATTAGTCTTGTCTTTCTCGTCGCCATTATTCTTGAAGCGATTTGGGATATTTTCACGGGTCGCCGATCTAAAGGACAAACGTTTGCCAATTTTGGTATTGCCTTTGTTAATTATCTACTAGATCGCACCGTTTATGGGCTCGTTTTCGTTCTTGGTCTATTTGTCGTCGAAAACTTTATTTTCTGGAGAATTTCCTTGACCTGGTGGAGTTGGGGGCTCGCTCTTGTTCTGGCAGATATCACCTATTATTGGATGCACCGATGGGAGCATGAAATACGCATTCTCTGGTCGTATCACAGTGTTCATCACTCATCTCCCGAGTACAATCTCACCACATCACTGCGACTGGCATGGATCGAGGGGTTGATTGAATGGATCTTCTTCGTGCCTATGATTTTGATCGGCTTTGATGTTATTCAGACCCTAATTGCATTGGTGATTGTTCTGATTTATCAAACCTGGATTCACACAGAGAGAATTGATAAGCTAGGCTGGGTAGATCATATTTTTAATACACCATCCGTTCATCGTGTTCATCACGGAAATAGTCCAATGTGTATTGACAAGAACTACGGTGGAATTTTTATTGTTTGGGATCACCTATTTGACACCTACCAAGCTGAGGACAAAAAAATCGAATATGGTCTTACCAAGCAGATTAGATCAGTCAATCCAATTGTCATAAACTTCTATGAGTTTTGGCAGATTGCCAAGGATATTTTGCACTGTAGACGATTCACTCATGCTCTTGGCTATATCTTTGGTAAACCGGGTTGGCAACCAAATGTTAGGACTAGAAGATAACGTAAGCGTTTCTATCTCATCGTAGCTGAGTATATATCTGCTTACAGCATCTAAGAGAAACTGTCATCATGAGAAAGAAACCTTTTTTAATGCTAGGGATAGCATTAATCACATTTTTTATCGCAGTCTTCGTTCTGGATGATTCATCAGAGTATAAAGAGCAAAAACTAAGCTTTGCATTTGAGAGTGAACAGCTTAGTGCCACGCTTATCCTTCCCAAAAATCATACTCCTCCTCATCCCACTGCTGTTTTTGTGCATGGTGACGGTGCATTGCCATACGATGCTTATGGCTACTACAGACCTTTTTGGAATCACCTGGCAAAACGAGGTATTGCATCATTTGCCTGGGATAAAGCTGGGGTAGGCAGCTCAAGCGGCAACTGGCTTTCGCAAAGTATGGAGGAGCGTGCAGAAGAGGTGATTGCGGCTATTGACTATCTGCAGCAGCATGATGATATTAAGCCTGATAGTATTGGCCTGATCGGCTTTAGTCAGGCGGGTTGGGTCCTGCCACTGGTCGCTCAAAAGTCAGCCTATCCAGACTTTATGGTGAACGTGTCTGGTGCTGTCAACTGGCTCGATCAGGGTGACTATATGATGCGTGTCAGACTGAGAGAAAAAGATCTGTCTGAGGTTGCAATACAGCAAGCTATAGAAGAGAATCGCGAAAGACTTTGGGTGTTTGAATCTGACAGTAGCTATGAGGACTACCTAACCGCCCATGGGGCTTCAGAGGATGAGCCCATGAGTGAGGATCGATATCAGTTTGCAAAACGCAACTGGCAGTTAGATAGTAGAGAAAGCATCGAGTCTATTCGCAGTCCATTCTTAGCCGTTTTTGGCGAAGATGATAGAAATGTTGATGTAGCTGAAAGTGCAAGAGTTTATAGAGATATTCTCACGACCTCACAACATCCAGACGTTACTATCAAGACCTGGGAAAATGCTCAGCACGGGCTGCTCAAGCCTCACCTTTTTGACACAGCTAACCCAGGAATCATTTACCTTGTAAAACTCCATATGCTGGGGGAGGATGCTTTTGCAGATGGGGTTTTAGCCTTTGTGAGTGATTGGATACTAGATCGTGTCACAGGCCATCTCCGCACTAGCTAGTGAGTCTCTTAACTCTGCAACTCTACTACCCCAACAAATAGATCTTTGAGACACATCCGTGCGCATAAATTTCCTGAGGCAAGCGGTCATAGCCGAACAACACCCATGCACACTGACCGCCAAAGTGCCTCGGTGCAGGGGATATCTGCGACGGGTGATGGGCAACGTCAGTAGGCTTTGCAGAGAAACATCGCGATCGCCCTCGCGTTTGGCCAAGCAAAAAGTTGCCGTTCAGCGATCGCCCTGAATTCACAATTAGAGTAAAGCTACGGTTGCAGAGAGGTGTGCGATGACTCCACAACTTGAGGCCGCGTTGTCTGCTGCCCGTAACCCCCTCCGCCCCTTCGTTGTATGCAAGTCCGTGCTTAAAAGGTGACCTGCCATGCACATCACGATCAACCGGCAACCTGATGACGAATTGGATCTGACCTTTACCGCTTATTGCAAAGCACTAGCATCAAGGTCACACTTCTTGCTACCCTCAAGGAAAGCAAATAATCGCTTTTTGCAAGATGAAGTAGGTTGTCAGTAAAATCAGGCAACGGTGCTGCTGGTTAGCCTGGCATCAAGCCTCTACCGACTTTGGTCAGCTGCCTTTGCGCAAGAAACAGAAGGGTTTTGACGGCTTAGTTAGTTGAGACTCTTAGGCAACAGTTAACGTTCACTTAACCTGCTGTTTTGGCGATTACCCCGGTATCGTTATGTCTTTCATTCATCTAGATAAGTCAATCATCACCTTCCACTTCAAAGAGATTTTGGAAGATGGTCATTTGGGTGGGCCACTGACGCTATTTGGGTTGGGAGCCCTGGTCATCGGGCCAAAACTGCTCTCTAGGGGCTCGACTACTCGTCGCCCCAAGGCTCAGAAGCGACGGGTATCCAGTTCGCCTTATCGGCCTCACATGAGTCTGTCGGCATGGGTGGCCACCCATGCTGCACAGCAAAAAATGTCCTCTCACCCAGGTGAAGATCAATCAGCAATGCCGCTGCATATCTTACCTGAGCAGAAAGAGGACTTTGCGGCATAGCACCTGCTAGCCGGGCTCAAAAACTTGAGGCCGGCTGTAACGTTGTCATGCCAGTTTGCCCCTGGTGCTCGTACTTGACCGCCCTCTTTCAAGAGTCGGTGCGATGCTGATTCTCGACCGACTATGATTCAGCGTTGGTCGCTTCTGCAGTGACGACGGGGGCAGGGCTGTGATGACTACTCGACTCAGCTTGCACTTCGGCTCTCGCTTCAGCCGCCACATCCGCGATCGCTTCACCCGTTTCGGCGATCGCGATTTTGGCCTTTTCAAACGCGGTGACGCCCGTTTTGATCGTGGCCTTGAGCGCCGGCTTAACTAGTGGCAATACGAAGGGCGTCACCGCTACTGCAGTGGCCCCAATGACGAGGGCTTTGGCATTGGGGTTAGCCATCAACTCGTTCACCCGGCTTCTCAGTCCAACGGGGGAGTTTTGTGTCGTTAACATGGTGTCGTCTCCAGAGTCAGAGGGCGTTTTTGCAAATGCCCATCCTTTATCTTAATCCCGTTTTCTGCCCCTGTGATTCTGGCATTCACCGGTCGTAGCATTCATGGCACGAGGAATTTGAGGGCGGCGATCGCTCCTGACGATTCCGGGCCCACTGGCCCACCCAAAGATGCCTATGTTTCTAGTCAGGGGCCAGGTAGTGAGGTCTGGGGAGTGAGGGATGAGGCGCTGTCAGAAGGCCTCAGGTACAAGGTCTGACCCCGAAGCCTAACATCTTGAACCCTGCGCCCCAAACCGTCTAAATCTGGCTTTTGGAATTCAGTTCATCCTGAAATTAAGCAACGCCAAACGTCCATCAGCACGGTGTGTTCTCAAAAGTCTATTTATGAAGTGGGAAAAGCTGTCTTCCAGGAACACCCTCTACAGCGATTGCTTAAGGCAAAATCTGTTTAAATACCTCATCAAACAGCTGTGCTATGAATAAATGCCCTTCTCTTGGATACCCATATAACTTGGTTTGGGGGATCTGCTCGTCAAAGTACATGGCATAGCTGTAGGGGGCAAATCTGTCTTCTTCGCCATGAAATAGGTGTACTTCTACTGATATCTCCGCAACGTCGAAACCCCATTCCCCATACAAAATGATGGCATCATCCGCTGGCCCTCGCACGCCTTGTCGAAATCCTTCTGCGATGTCGTCTGCATAGAATTGAGCTACCGCTTCATCGGCTATGAGCTGTTTATCCGCCACACTCATCGAACTTTCGATCACTTTCATAAATCCCTGAGGTGACATCCTTTTAGCGGCATATCCCAGCAAAGAAAAGGGCGCATAAAATACCCAAGGCACGCTTTTAGCCAGCTTGGCAAAGAATCGATCTAATTGCGCCATCTCCTGCCGCAATTTAGGCTCGGTAGCCACTGGCCCCCAACTGCCCATCAAGACCGAAAACTCAAGTTGCTCTGGGATAGCATAACTGCACGCTAGCGCGTACGCGCCTCCTCCTGATGCCCCAATAACGCCAAATTTTCTGACGTCAAGCTGCTTAGCGACTGCTTTCACATCTTGCGTCCAATCCAGCAATCTCCTGGCTTTGACGTAATCTGATCGCCCTATTCCAGGTCGATCTAAGGCAATGATTCGATAGCCATAGTCTTTTCCAGCTTGATCCCCAAACGAGGGTTCATACCGTGATCCTGGCGTGCCATGAAAATAGAACACGGGTTTTCCCAGTGGATCACCGTATTCGCAATAGGCAATCTGCCGCTCGTTCCCCACGCGAACATACTTTGTCTCAGGTTTGTGTATCGGTATCTTCATTGTGATCTCCAAAGACAACTACGCCAATACGGCCTAATGATGGAGTGCAACGGCGGCAGTAACTGTGGCTCCCGATCAACTGCTAGTGCCCAGCTATGGCGATGCAGGGTTAGCTGGCTGGTGGCCACAGGGGATTCGGAGAATCACCACGGCAGTTCTCTGGGTAGGAGAACAGGTATGAGTTACAAGACTCGTAGCGGGATACCGATTCAATATGCAGTGGCGATCGCTCACGGCTGTCGACATGTCTAATCTAGCCCAACCCAAGTTATCGATACCCGACCCTTCAAACGGCGTCCTAACGCTATCAGCAGCAGCAATGATCTGCTTGATCATCACCGATGCATCAGTCACCCTCATCGGTATCAAGACTGCCAATAGCCGCTTGACCAAGTTTGGCAAAGCAGTTTTCTCCGGTCAGTTATCCGAGGGCAGGGCTTTTGACGCTACCAGCCGGAACATAATGGTTGCACCCTATGGTGATTGATATGGCACCAGGCTTTCTCAGGCACTATCGGGTTGTTGCGTCTGGCTGGGTACCCGTTTTGCACTAATCGATATCCAAATCAATATACCTCGCAGGATACATGATAAATTCTCTCCATTCTTGAACAATACAGCACCTTGGAAAAGTCAGCTTTGGTGTGGCTTAAGCCACACCAAAGCTGACTGCGATTGCTCCTAAATTCAATGCGATGTTCGAATAAAGTTGTTGAATGAAAATAGGATTTAATAGGCAGTTAAGATAATCTATGCCGTGCTCTCTCAAAGGAGAGATAAAGTTAAAGCTGCCTTCATTCATCAAGTTTTGAAAATATCATTTTTTAAGCCAGGCCAGGTTTTATGCACTCCAGTATTGAGTGCGATAAGTTTTATACCTTCTGGCATTGAGCATGAGTAATTTTTTGAAAATAACAGCAATTCTAAATTCTCACTCTACAATGAGGAAAGGCAAAAATGATTTTCCTCAAACGCAATCTACAGGGTTTTGAGAATATTTCTGCAACGTACGTGTCCGCAAGAATTGAGCTCGATTCTTAAATTGTTTTTCTAATTTGAGTAACGCAATGAAATTTTCCATTTCGTTCAAGTCTTTCAATAAGCTAGCTGGCTTGGCAACAGCACTAGTCATTGTGCCAGTAGCTGTAGCTTGTGGAAATCAAGCTGCTGACACGACCTCTGAAGCCCCCGTAGAGACCGAAATGCCCGCAGAGACTGAAGTGCCCGCAGAGACTGAAGTGCCCGCAGCAGCTGACCCTATGCCGACTGAAGGCGAAACCGTTGTCGATGTGGCCATGGCTAACGGTTCATTTAATACTTTGGTGGCTGCGGTACAGGCAGCTGGCTTGGCAGCAACCCTCAGCGAGGAAGGCCCTTATACGGTTTTCGCTCCGACTGATGACGCTTTTGCCGCCTTGCCCGAAGGAACTGTGGAAGCGCTGCTTTTGCCTGAAAATCAACAGGTGCTCACACAAATTCTCACCTATCACGTGATTTCTGCAGAGGTTCCCTCTAGTGATGTGGCAACGGGGACGGTAACAAGTGCGGCTGGAGAAGACCTCAATATTGTTGCTGATGAAAGTGGCGTGACCGTAAATGAGGCGACTGTCATTCAGACTGATGTTACCGCCAGCAACGGTGTCATCCACGTTATCGATGCTGTCCTAATACCTCCTTCTGTCGATCCTTCAGTGCTGTAATGCAGAGTTCTTGACTCTGTGAGAATAATGAGGGGGTGGTAGATTGCAAGACGTCTACCTCGATGTCAATTTAGCGCTCGTGGACCACCCCACTCAATTCAAACAGTGGCCTTTATGATCGGCTCGCTGCAGCGATTTGCAGCGGATGAGGGTGACGAATGGGAGAGCCATCCCACTACCCTGCAGGAAGAGCACTAGACGCGTAGCGGCTTCTCGTTCGCCAAAAGTATTCGCGAAGGGTAGAGTAGCTCAACATCCCCCCACCCCTTCTCCCCGAAAGCAGGGTGGTTTCATCCCAGCGTAGAAAAATGAGACTGGACTGAGTTGTTTCAATACCAAGCAGCCGATGTCCCCCATAGAACAATTAAAATAAATTCCCGATTACCCTCATCTTCGGGGGCGGCGGCATCCTTGATGGCTGCTGCTGCTCCTGAGTTTGCTGGGATTTTTTTGGGTTATCGTGGCGATCGTCTGTTGGCTGATTTCTGTCTTCAGCATGAAGTAGATGCTCCGAGCGTTGCTGGCGTTAGAGTCGTCACAGCCTCTCCCATCCTATTCCACGTTTTGTCGGGTCTCGCCCTTGTCGGGGTGATTCAGCGCACTAGCGATCGCTTAATTTCTGCACGCCTGATCATTAGTCAGTTCTCGTCCGCCGCAATGCACTAATGACGGGTCATGCTTAACCGTAGAGCCTTGATATATCTGTCCAACCATAGGCAACTTCGGTGAATATTGCGCCGCCTCTCTCAATCGCTTTTTGTTCAACTTTTTGTCCCCCGATCGCCTCATAGAATCGACAAGCCGGATTATCTTCCAGAACCCACACCAGCATGGTTTGAATGTTTATCTGAGCGAGTTGGCAGGCGATCGCCTGCACCAGCTCACGGCCAATACCTTGCCGCTGATGGGCTGCCAGCATGTAGATGGCATAGAGTTCACCTTGATAGACTGAGTGGCCTTCGCGCTCTAAAACACCACTGGCAAAGCCAATAATCTGGCCTAGTGGATTTTCCGCCACGTAGGTGAATTGATCAGCTCCTGGCGCCTCAGCAAAAATTCTCCGCCAGCTATTTTCACTCTTCTGGTAGGTCAGAGTCTGCAAGACTTTAGCGGGCAAGATTCCTCGATAGGTCGTTTGCCACGCATCGACATGGACGCGCGCGATCGCCGGAATATCATCATGGGTGGCGGCTCTTAACATCATGGAGGCCTCGACTATCGCGTGAATGGCGTGAACTCGAACGCCCTCAACGGCTCCTCAATGCCGAATTAAAGACCTCTAGGCTAGGGAATTGCGGGGCATCTGCCCCATCTATGCCAAGCCTGACTGATGTGTAGGTCTTAGGAATAGGGCGATCGCCGACTGCAATTGAGATCGCGATGAATACGGTCGCCAAGCCGGTGAAGCTAAGACTGCCGAGTCACTTTGCTGATACGCAAAGGCTGCGGGTTCCAGGTTCCAGGCCAACCTGACATCTTGCCCCCGATACCCTGCAGCTTAAGCCCCTGACCTAGCAAATAACTGACTGGGCCAGAGTCTCTGGCGCGTAACCCGCGCTGAGCAGTTGGGCCAAATCGGCCCCTGGTTGCCAGCGATCGCGCAGTGCCTGAGCCGGGGTGGTGCCTTGCTGCACCATTTGCCAGAGGGGCTGCAGCAGCGATCGCTCCGAATCATCGGTCAGGGCTTGCTCAGCGGCACTCAACAGCAAAATCGCCTGATCGCGCAGTGCCGCATCTTGAAATCCAGCCAGCGCCGATCGCTGATGGGCAGCGGCATCAGGCACCAGGGCTAGCCCTGGCAGCGTTTGATCTAGCACCAGTCCTTTCATCAGCGCCAGTAAACTGCCATAGAGGGCAAAATCGCCACAACTGTCGCATGCTTTAAACTCAATCCGCCCCACCTCGGCGGGTAAGCGGGCAATTTTGGTAAGCGAAGGCGTACTCGCGATCAAATCTTCTGGCCGCTCTAAAAACACCATGACGGCTGGCCGCTGCCCCGTGCGCCGGTGAGTGCGGACTGACAACCCCGACCAGAGTTGCCCGCCATAAAAGGGCGAACTAAAGCTAAACGGCACGATTGCCGGACTGTAATAGGTCAGCTTTTGGCCCACCCGAATCAATGACTCAGGCGAAAGCCCTGCTACCGAAAAGTTGAGATCGGGGCCATAGGTCAGCATCGGAATATGGGCCGTGCGTTTTTCGGGAGACGCTTCTCGACGGGCACTTTCGTAGCGGTTTAAGGGCGGCTGGGGCAGAAAATCTGTCTGTATGGGGTTGAAGCTGGTCAGCACGGGCAGCCAATGGGCCGGGGTGGCCACCTCACAGAGTCGGGCAAAACTTTCCCGCAATTCTTGAATGGTGCCCGCGATCGTCGGCTGGATGGTCGTGCGAATTTCAATGCCTTTAGGCGTGCAGTCCAACAGTGCTCCCGTTTCAGAAAACCGCTCGTAACCTTCGATATACCAGCGTTTTCGTTTAATATTCATATCCCCAACGCGCAGCTGAGGATAATCAGACGCGTATTCGGGGAGCTGGGCAATCAACCGATCAAACTGGTCGAAGGCCGTATTAGTAAAGTCCGCAAACTGATGGGTCTGTAAATTCCAGAACGCCACTTCGTGCTCAATGCCGAAATGGTACTGGCCCATCAGGGAGTTCGTCACCTGATCAGTCATAGCAATACACCTGATGTTTAGCCTCGCTGCCAGAACTGGTGGAAATAAGCAGCGATGCCATATTCTAGCCGCTTGAGAACTATTCGCAAAAGCAACGAGACTCTATTTAAGCGTGAATCTGAGGGAATCCCTCAGAGCCTGCATTAAAAGGCTTTTTTGAGGCAGAGAGAGGCTTTTGCGCTGAGGCTGTGAGCAAAAGCCATTTTGAGAATTTGCTTTTCTAGATGAGAACTTATATCATTAACGAATTAAGATTTAGAGGGTGATGAAGCTAAGCCCGTAGCGATCGCTGCGGGTTTGCATCGTCTCTTACCCGTTGGAGTTAGCGCGATCACCGCATGGCTGGCTTTGGGTTCTGTCCTCAAGGTCATTTTGCAATAAGGGTTTGTCCGATGAATGCGTCCATCGTCTCAACCACATCATCAGCCGCCTTGATCGGGACGGCGGTTCCGGCTGCAACCTTTGTGTTGCTAGAGGTGCCACCGCCTTGGGATAAACCGGCTCTGCTCTCAACCGGGGTGCCCGAAAGCTTGAGACAAGTCATTAAGCCGCTGCTAGAGTTGCCAGCTAAGGTCAGGGTGCATCTGATCGCCAATGAGCAGACTTCGACCCAGACTCAGCGCCGCGTGCTGATTTTTCAGCAAGAGCGCCGACCAGCACCGCCTCAGGGCCATGCCGCCGTTAACAGTCAGCTCAGCCGCCAATATGTCGCTTGGGAAACCCAAGTGGCCACGCCCGCCGAGATGGCTCCGGCCCTAGACAGTTTTTTTGATCGTCGTTCACAGAATGAGTCCAGCGGCTTATGGCATCGCTCTCAACAGCGGCACCTGATGATTTGTACCCACGCCAGCCACAATGAGTGCTGCGGGGCCTATGGCTATCCGTTTTATCAAGCGGCGATCGCCCACGTTCAACAGTGGGGGCTAACGCCGCAGGTGCAACCTTGGCAAATCACCCACATTGGCGGCCACCGCTTTGCGCCGACGCTGATTGATTTTCCCCAGGGTCGCTATTACGGCAATCTGAATGAGCTGTCTTTACGGGCTCTACTGCAATCGCAAGGTGATATTGCGCCTTTGCTCGCTACCTATCGCGGCTGGAGTTTTTTGCCCAAACCGCTTCAACTTTTGGAAGCTAAGTTGCTACATCAATACGGCTGGCGTTGGTTTGCCGCCTCGGTGGCAGGGCGCATTTTGAGCTGTGATGACACCCAAAAACAACATCAGGTAGAACTCTGCTTTCAGTTACCCAATCAGGCCTTAAAGCGCTGCCTTGCCGATATTCGGCATCACCAAGTGGTTGACTATGTTGTCGAATCTCAACGCGAACTCGACACCCCACATTGGTCAGAGCGCAAAACGGGCTAGCATCTGCAGAAAGCTGAAGCGATCTGCGGGCGCGGGTTCATTCATGCTTGCTAAGCCAATCTGTATTAACGCTAGTTCGGGTTAAGCTAAACCCCGTTGCTTGCCCCTCTGGGGAGGGGCTAATGGGGTGAGTTGAACCCCTCTCAGCGGTAGGATCGACACCCGCCCCGCCTTTAGCACCCCTCTCCAGAGGGGATTTTCGTCTCAACTAGCGGGTCAGCGTGCCTGATGCCCTGATCTCGAACGCAGGTTGTATTCGCAGGCATCTAGTAGACATCCTTGAAATATGGTACAAATATACCATATAATTCTTGCCTCGGGCAGGGGGAATCATGAGTCTCGCCAAAACAACGCCGATCCTGCGGATCTTTGACGAAGCGAAAGCCAAAGAGTTTTACGTTGATTTCCTGGGCTTTCAGGTGGACTGGGAGCATCGGTTTCAGCCCGGTATGCCGCTGTATTGCCAAGTTTCCAGAGACCACTGTGTTCTCCACTTATCAGAACATCATGGCGACTGCACTCCTGGCGCCGCGATGAGAATTGAGGCGGATGATCTGGATGGCTTACAGGCCGAGCTGCTGGGCAAAGACTATCCGTCTTCGCGACCCGGTATTGAAGACATGCCCTGGGGCAGCCGCGATATGTCGATTAATGATCCCTTTGGCAACCGCCTGACCTTTACCAAAGCTGCACGAATAAAATAAGGCCCCCTGCCGTCCCCCAAAATTTGGGGGAAACTGTTCCTGCCGATGCTGCCTTGCTCTAGATAGAGGCTCGAAAGTCCCTGCGAATTGGGGGCTTAAAGCCCTCCGGGCAGACAGGAAAAGGGGGCATCAGAATTGATGCGAGAGGTCTAATGCCCCCTAGCCCCGAACTGGTTTTTACTGCAGCTATTGGCCTTGCAAGTAGCAATGACAGTCCGGCTTTTCGATGAGGGAAGCGGCCAGTCGATTTAAGACCACGGCGGCCAGGAGTCCACCGCCCAGGGTGCCTTCTACAGTGATGTAAGGAATATCAAGCTGCATGAGTTGGCGCTTCGCTGCTGGGGCATGGCTAAAGCCAATCGGCAAGCCAATGATTAGAGCGGGGCGATAGCGGTGCTGGGCGATCGCCTCACACAGCTTCATCAAGACCGACGGGGCATAGCCGACCACCCAGATATTGCCGTCAATCAACGGCATCAGCCGGGCTGACCAGTCGGTTGACTGCCAAAAGGTGTGCTCAGCCTCAGCCGCATCGTTGACATGGGGATTGTCGATCAGGGTCGTCCACTGACAGCCGAGATGGGCTAACCGGGTTTGATCAAGCGTATTGGTCACGGCAGGCACGTCGCTGACGACGGTGCAGCCTGCCTGCAAGGATTCACGGGCGGCTTTGATGGCATCTCGGCTAAATTTCACAAACGCGGCCAAGCTCACATCCCCGCAGGCAAGCACCAGGTGAGACAAAACATCCACCTCAATTTCGGGTCGCTGAGACAAATCGGGTAGCAAGCGTTGGAGCGCCTCTGAGAAATTTTCGGGATGGTCGGCGGTGGTGGCATCCAACTGTGCCCAGAGGGCTTCACTGATGGATTGGGCGGCTTGGGTTTCCGTGGCTAACAGCCGGAGCTGGGCGATCGCCGCCGCCTGCGTAGACTGACAGCCGCGATCGCGCCCCAACAAACCCTCCAGCGCCATGGCCGTTTGCCGCAATTTAATCAACTGCTGCAACACAGTTTGATACTGCTGCTGAAACTGCGGCAGTAGCGCCTCCGGGCCTTGCGATGCGGCTGAGTCAGACAGCATGTGCTTGATATGGGTTAGCTGAAACCCCTGCTGTTTCAGGGCCACAATGCGCTGCAAACGCTGGATATCCGCCTCGCTGTAAAGCCGATAGTTGCTGGTGGAACGCTCCGGCGGCGGCAGCAGGTCGATTTGGTGATAGTGCCGCACCATCCGAGGCGTGATGCCCTGGCCGACGGCTTGGGTGAGTTGTTTTATGGTCAGCATAGGCTTGACCTTAACATCAATGTCAAGGTTTATCCTCGATCATGACGTGACCCAGAGACTGAAAACGGCATGGTGACTTCCGGTCTAGCTCCCCAAACTCAACAACCCTGGTGGCGCTGGTTGCCCACCTTTCCTGAAGCGATCTCGGCGGCTACCTGTGGCTTGCTAACGCTGCTGGGCTGGCTCGCTCTGGGCGGCAATTGGGTTGGCGTAGGCATCTGGGTGTTGTTAGCGGCTTATGTGATTGGCGGGTTTGACAGTGCCCGCGAAGGCTTGACGACGCTCTGGCAAGAGCGGGAGCTGGACGTGGATCTGCTGATGATTGTGGCAGCGTTGGGGGCGGCCATTCTGGGTCTGTGGCAGCAGCAATATTACCTGCTGGTGGATGGCGCGGTGCTGATCTTGATTTTTGCCACCAGTGGGGCACTGGAAAGTATTGCCATGCAGCGCACAGAGCGCAACATTCGCAGTTTGATGCAGTTGACCCCAGATACCGCCAGAATCATTACCCAGAGCTCAGAGCGCATAGTGCCCACGTCTCAGTTACAGGTGGGCGATCGCATCTTGATTAAGCCGGGGGAGCTGATTCCCACCGATGGCCTGATCCAGTCAGGACACAGCACCGTGAATCAAGCGCCGATTACGGGGGAGTCGATTCCGGTGGAGAAGGCGATCGGTGATGAGGTATTTGCGGGCAGCATCAACGGCACTGGCGCATTGACCGTCGAACTCCACAAGCCCCCCGAGAGCAGCCTGATTCAGCGGGTGATTCGCCTGGTGGAGCAAGCCCAAAGCACCGCCCCACCTTCCCAGCAGTTTTTAGAAACCTTTGAGCGCGGTTACGCCAAAATCATCGTCGGGGTGGCGCTGTTGCTGGCCTTCCTGCCGCCGCTGCTGTGGCAGTGGAGTTGGGAAACCACCCTTTACCGGATGCTGGTGTTCCTCGTGGTGGCCTCTCCCTGTGCCTTGATGGCGGCGATCATGCCGACGCTGCTGGCGGGCATTGCTCGCGGCGCGCGCCAGGGCATCTTGTTCAAAGATGGGGCGCAGTTAGAAACCATGGGGCAGGTGCAGGCGATCGCCTTCGATAAAACCGGCACCCTGACCACCGGCCTCCTTCAGGTGAGTGACTTGATTCCGGCTCCTAGCGTGGAGCCCGACCAGCTCCTTCAGATCGCCGCTTCTTTAGAAAGCTACTCCGAACATCCCATCGCCAAGGCCGTGGTGCAAGCGGCACAACGCCAGAACCTCTCTCTGCTGCCGCTGCAGTCGGTGCAGGCGGCAGTTGGTCAGGGCATCGCCGGAATGCTGGACAGGGTACCCGTGCGCTTGGGGAAACCGACGTTCGTGATGGCGGAGCCAGCCGTGGCGGTTGGGGTTTCTCCCGCTGGAGCCTCCCGCCCAGAAACTCCCCTGCCGCCGCCCCTCCCATCCACGCTCCTCCAGACAAGTCAGCAGCTCGAACAGGCGGGCAAAACCGTGATTTGGGTGAGCCAGCACCAACAGGTTTTGGGGCTGCTGGCCGTGGCGGATCAAGTACGCTCAACGGCTGCCCCTTTACTCAAAACCCTCCGTCCCTTGGGCATCACCACTACCGTCATGCTCACCGGCGACAACGATGCCACCGCCCAAACCGTCGCCCAAACCGTCGGGGTTGATCGGGTCTGCGCCAACCTCCTACCCGAAGACAAGGTAAGCGTCATTCAACACCTGCAACAGCAGTATCGCACCGTCGCCATGGTCGGCGATGGCATTAATGACGCCCCCGCTCTGGCCCAAGCTGCCGTGGGTATTGCCATGGGCGGCGCGGGCAGCGATGTGGCCTTAGAAACTGCGGACATTGTGCTGATGGGAGATCGCTTAGAAAAACTAGAGCAGGCGATTCGCATTGGCCAGCGCTCTCGGCGGATCATTCGCCAAAATATCGCGATCGCCCTGACCTCCATCATCCTGCTGATGATCGCTAACTTTCTGGGTGAACTGACGCTGCCCGCCGGGGTGTTGGGTCATGAAGGTTCAACACTGTTAGTCACCTTGAACGGGTTAAGGTTGCTGCGAGGATGACTCATGTCCGCAGACTTGTAGCCTTAATCGAGTGCAGTCGTTGAGCGGTCGTTGCTGATGTGGTGATCGAGAATCAGGGCGATCGCCGTTCGCGTCATCTCTAAAGGCATAAAGGGCGAGTCGGGCCATTGTTGAATCACCTGCTCCGGCAGGATGGGGATATGCACAAACCCCACTCGCATCTCTGGTCGCTGCAGAGCACTCCAGTGCAGCACTTGATAGAAAACTTGATTACATAAATGCGTGCCACAGTCGTTCGCAATTCGGGCGGGAATCAGGTGTTGTTCTAGCCGTGAGACGAGGCCACTCTGGACTGGCAGAGAACTCAAATAAGCCAGCGGCGCATTGGGGACAATAGGTTCGCCCTTCGGGGTATTGCCTGCCCGATCAGGGGTCACAAAATACCGGAGGTTTTTGGCCATCCGCTCCAGCGCAATGCGGTTATAACCTCGCGCTTGCCCAATGCCTAAATAGATATCAGGAGAATCTTGACTCAAGGTTTCATCCACCACTTGACTGAGCGCATAAGTATCCCCCGGCATGATTTTGCAATGAATATCGTGATGATATTTGCGCAGCAGGGTTGGCAGATCATCATTGAGCGATCGCACCACAATTTCGGATGCATTCAAACCATCGTCATTGGGTTCAAACCCCGTGAGCAAGATTTTCATGTCTCAAACACCTTAATTCCTACGGGCTTTTGGGCGATCGCCGCAGTTGAATGTGAAAGTCCGTTTCGCCGATTTAAGCAAACCCTAGACGTTCATAGAGGGCGATCGCCGGGTTGATTTTGACAACTTGTAGCTCGACTGGGAGGCCTTTTTCATCAGCCTGAGCAATGATGTCGCCAATCACTTGAGAGCCGTAGCCTTGCCTTTGCAACCCCGGATAAATTGCAATTCTTTCTAGATATCAATGATCAGGGTAAATCTGATAGCTCACCACACCCAAGCGAAATTGATTAGTGCATATCCAATAACAGTTCTTAGAAGTGAATTGCTGGTTGAATAATCGTCTTTGCCGATCATCTTCCCAGCCGAATAGCTTCTCGACATCGGGGCCTAGCGAGACCTTGTGCAAGTCAAACAGGCGATCGCGATCAGTCTCGACAACGGGCAAATAGGTGAGGGTGTTCTCCATGGTTCACGGTCATGAATCTAGGCCAAATGCCGGGCAATCATCAATACTTTCTATTGTGCTACTGTCAAGAAAAATTCTCAATAAAGTTGAGGTCAGCCATGTTGAGACCACTGACATTCTGTCTTAGCACCGTACTGGGCATCTCGCTGGGTAGCCTGCCGGCGATCGCTAGCCCTGATGCAGAGGATGCGGCTGGTGACATGATGATTGTCGAGTCCGTGGCCTTAGGCACCAATCCCGATCTGCCTTGGTCAGAAACGGTGCAAATCAACGATCCGTTTGAGGGCAGCTTTGTCGGCGTCTTTGATCGACATTCCTTTTCTGATCGCATTCTCAATACGGACGTTCATGTTGAAGTGCAGAGCCTGTGGACGCAAGACTTTATTCGGGTGTTGTCGATCGTTCGCGATCGCGACTGCTTGAGCCAACCTTCCGGCGTGATTCCGGCTCGTAGCTGCTCAGAATTCAGCAATGCCAGAAACATCACGCAACTGTTTATCAAAATCGAGGACGACGTCTTTCAGCTAGCTGGGCAGGGCAGCACGTTTTTCGTCGAGGATGATTTAGCCATGGCCCTGCAAAACGCCCCCGACGCGATCATCAGCATTCGTCTGGTCAGCGAAAGTGGCGAAACCATCGACAGTGAGATCGGCACAGGCACTGTCACCGCCTGGGAAAGCGTCTATGGTCTGGCGGCGATCGCTGAGGCGCCATAGCCTACGCCATTATTTCCCCGAACTGTCCCCGAACTCCTGGGTTGAGGGGTTCAGGTATAGCAGAGGGGTGAAAGGTGCAGGGAAGAGCCTTGCCGCCAGCAATCTGGCGATTGAAAGTGTCCAAACGTAACTGCGGCTAGCGATATAGGGGATAAGCAGAATTTGCATTGCGACGATATTTCACTCTGGTGTTGAATTTCAGACTATGCAAAAGGCAGAAGCATTGTGAAGCATCAATCGCCGTTGCGGTCGAAAAATCGTTGCTGAAACGCCAAGTAATCACCTAAGAATTTTATCTTTCCAGCTTCCAACAAAATCACCTGATCAGCGCGTGCTAAGACATCAGGCCGGTGGGAGACTACCAGGCAGGTAGGGGAATGGGAGGATGGGGAGATGGGGGGATGGATGATTGCTGCATCTGGGCGGATGGGCGGGTCTTCCCTTCTCATATCAAATAACCGCTGCCATAAACGGTGTTCGGTCTCAACATCTAATGCGCTGGAAAGATCATCAAAGACCAAGAGTTCAGGCTGACGGAGCAGCATGCGGGCGGCGGCAGTCCGTTGCTTTTGGCCGCCCGAAAGCCGAAATCCTCGGGTGCCAACAATGGTTTCAAGGCCATCGGGCATGGCAGCGATATCTTGCTCAAAGACGGCGGTGGCGATCGCTGCTTGCAATTTTTCGGGGGTTTCTACGTCTATCCCGAGTAGTAAATTGTCCCGCAGTGAGGTGCTAAACAACTGCGGAATCTGAGGCGTATAAGCCGCCTGAGGGGGCACGAGAAAATTACCCGGCGCGGCGATTTCCTGCTCATTCCAATACAGCCGCCCGGCTTGCTTAGGCAGCAATCCCAAAAGCACTCGCAGCAGGGTAGTTTTACCCGCACCGACTGGCCCGGTAATGACGGTTAGGCTACCGCGCTGAAGCGTCAAACTAATATCAGTGATGCCGTTCTGACTGCCAGGATATTGGTAAGTCAAACTGTCTACCCGCAATGTCTGTAGCGGTTCAGCCCGAACTAAGGGTGGCAGTGGCGGCAATGGGGATTGAGTGCCGAGAACGGGTTTGAGATGGAGGGGATGGGGGTATGTGAGAGGGTGGATGGGTGGATGGGCTTCGGCGTGAGCACTCGATTCGGCTGAGCTCATCGTCGAAGCCAGCCGAACGGTGGATGAGGAAGTGGGTGGATGGGTAGGTGGGTTAGGGTCTCCTGCACTCTCGCTCTCCCACTCTCCGACAAGTCCAGCCATGCGCTCAAACGACACTTCACTTTGCTTGGTGATGGCGACAAAGCTACCTAAGAAGCCAAGAAAATAGGTGACGAAGGTCAGGTAGTAAATGAATAGGGCAAAGTCGCCAACGGTGAACGTTGTCTGAGTGTTGAGGCTGTGGGCGATAACGAGCAAAATCAGGCCAGTGCCCAAGCTGACCATGTTTTCAAAACCAGAGTCGAGGAGGGCGCTAAAGACTTGGTCACGCACCATCTTTTGGCGACGGCGATCGCACCTCCTCCTCAATTCGGCCAACATCTGAACCTCGGCCCCAGCGACCTTGACGGCTTGGCAAGCAGTGAACATTTCGCTAATCAGACCGGTGACCTTTTGCGTGGCCTGACGACTATCGCGGCGATAGCGTTTGAGGCGGTGTTCGGCCTGGTGAACGAGGATAGCTATCGCACATAGCGGCAGAAACACCAATAGCGTCAGGGTGGCATTCACGCTAAGGAGCAGGGCCATCGACGCGATCGCAAACACCCCAGCGGCCAGAATTTCGTTGGTGCCCACCACCACATCCTCAATTTGGAAGGCATCATCCCGAAAGTAGCTGAGGATTTCACCCGGTGATGAAGTTTGCCCGTTAGCTCCCCCAGTGGCTAACTCTGCCCCCGGACGTTTCAACAGTTCGGACAACAAATTGTGGCGAATCAACCCGCTCATCAAAAACCGATGCTGGGTTTTCGTAATGCGTCCCACAAAAATCGCGATAACCCTGGCCAAGCCGGTGGCCAACAGCAGCCCAATCCATACCCACGGTGACGCCACCGGCGAGGGAACTGTGAGGCTGTTAAAAAATTCATGAATCAGCAACCCCGGCACTGCGGGCAGCCCCAGAATCAACAGCCACAGCAGGGTATCGACCCAGTAGAGGCGTTGGGCATAGCAAATCATTTGCCAGAACAGTTGCCAGATAGAGGGCATGGGGAGGAAAGGTAGCTGAGGAATAGCTTCATTAATGCTTGCTACAACTCTCTCAATTTCTGGCTTTTAGAAGGACTCCCAGACGGAATTTTTTGGCTACTTGACGGAGTTTTAAGTCCTTTCCGGGTGGTTTAGAATTGGGGAAGTTTGCGGCGAACTCAAACCATGATGTCTCTTACGTTAGAACTGCAATCGGCGGATATTGACCTGAGTGATGAGCAGTTCTACCGGCTGGCTCAGGCGAATCGTGATTTGCGACTAGAGCGCACCGCTGAAGGAAAGTTGATCATCATGCCGCCAACCGGGTGGGAAACGGGCAATCGGAATTTTAGAATTGCTCAGCAATTGGGCAATTGGGCCGATGCTGATGGAACGGGGCTCGGATTTGACTCTTCGACTGGCTTCAAATTATCGAACGGAGCTATCCGATCTCCCGATGCCGCTTGGGTAAAGCGTGACAGGCTGGAAGCGCTAAATCCTGATCCAGATAAGTTCTTGCCGCTCTGTCCTGATTTTGCGATTGAGTTGCGATCTTCCAGTGATACCCTTACTGACGTCCAGGCCAAGATGCGGGAATATCTGGAGAATGGGCTGCAGTTGGGTTGGCTCATTAATCCTCAAGATCAACAGGTGGAAATTTATCGCCCCAGCCAAACCGCTGAAATACTGGATGCTCCAACAACACTCTCCGCAGACCCAATACTTCCAGGCTTCCAATTGAACCTCACTGACATCCTCTAAACCTCCACTCGTCCGCTCATCCAACCTTTACGGTGCAGGGGGAATCCGGGCGATGCGGCGAGGACGCAGTTGAGCAGGCAACTTGTGAGCAGATACCATGCCGTCTTCCCTATCGAGGTACAGTTCACCAGCAGTGAGTAGGTCGGCGGCACAGGCCGCCGGGTCTAGATCGCCAAAAAGGTAAGTGGGTTTGTGAGCGCCAACGAAGGCAACAGCACATGCCCTTTCACAGATACATAAGCAGGTGGTCGTCTCAATTGCCAGCTCATCTTTCCGGGGCCATTTTTTATGCAGCTCCTTAAGCTGATTGAGCAAGCGATCGCCACCGGTCTCGTGATTTGAGGCATTCTTTTCGGCATTAGCGCCGCAAGCTTCGCAGACAACTAGAACGTGCTTTGCCATGCGATCAGTTCTCCTCAATCAGATATTTGAAGAGGTCGTCAATGATTAGATTGGCCGCCATAGGGCCGTCGCCAATCCAATATTCACCGGGAACTTCATAGACTCGGTCTTGTTGCACCGCCGATAGCGTTGACCACAGCGGGTCGGCTTTGAGCGCTTCCTTGGCGGACTTCGCATCTTGAGCAATGTCATCGCGATGTCCAAACGTCCACAGAAACAGGACATCACCATCGATATCTGGTATTTTTTCCTGACTGATTGTGTATTGAATGTAATTGCCAAAGACGGTTTGGGCGTCCGAGGCCGTGAAATTTTGAGAAGGCGGACGCGATAGGCCCACATCAGCGATGACGGTGCCGGGAAACGACTCTTTGAGATAGAGATTGGTCTGAGTCGGATACACTCGCACGATTGAAACCTCGGTTTCAGCGGCGCGAGATCCCATTTGCTGCTGAAATTCTTGGGTGTGATCGTAGTATCGCGCCATCACCTGCTCAGCTTTCTCCGTCAGCCCAAGTGTTGCCGCATACTGCATAAAGACGTCTTTCCACTGGCCGCTATAGTCATACGGAAGGATCACTGTGGGCGCAATATCGGACAAAAGCTGATAGTTCACATCGACATAGCTGCCGCCGATGATGAGATCTGGCTTGAGTTCTACAATCCGCTCAAGGTTGGGAACATCATTCTTGCCAACATTTTCAATCCCGTCAGTCTCTTCCTTTAGGTAAAGATTGGCTTGATATAGGCCGTCACTGGCGATCGGCTTGATGCCTAAGCTCAACGCATAATCGAGCCCGACCAAATCAACGACTCGCTGCGGATTATCAGGCACACAAGTTTCACCCGCTGCATGGCTAACCATGTGACAGGGCGAAGTCGTATCCTCCCCTGTTGCCGGTAGGGATTGCTGCAAGGAACCTCCCCCACAGGCAACGGATACGACCAAAGCTGTGATCGCTGCGATCGCCACTAGCCATTTACGCAATTTCTGCTTCATAGCTCACCTTAATGTCGTCAAAAATCGATCGAGAAGGTGCCCACAATGGTTAGCGGTTCTCCTGGCTCAATGGCGACGCGGCCAAAGTTGTTGGACTTGAAGTAGCGCTCATCAAACAAATTTTGCACATTGAGACCAGCGCGCCAATTGTCGCGACTGTAAAACACAGTGGCATCGGTGCGCCAGTAGCTCGGCAAATCAAACGTGTCTTCAAAATCACCCGCTCGCTCGCCGACATAAAACACACCGGCCCCCAACCCCAGCCCTTGCAAGCTACCGGTCTGAATTTCATAGGTCGTCCACAAGCTGAAGGTATTTTCTGGGATGTTTTGGATTCGACCACCCGGCTCTACCCCAAAATTTTCTTCTGTAAATTCGGCATCGATATAGCCATAGGAGGCAATCACATTCCAACCCGGCAAAATCTCGCCCGCGATATCTAGCTCAATGCCCCGGCTGCGCTGCTCAGAAACGGGAATCGAAAAGTCAGGATTGTCAGGATCAGTCGTCGCCAGGTTGGTTTTGGTAATCGTGTAGGCCGCTAAGTTCGCAATCAGATTGCCGTCAAAGAGTTCACCCCGCAGTCCAATTTCGTACTGGGTGCCTCGCTCCGGTTCTAAAAATGAACCATCGACGGCGGTACCGAAGTTGGGCTGAAACGAGCGCGCATAGTTGGCATAAATTGAGAGCGGCTCAATCGGACGATAGAGCAGTCCAATAGAGGGGCTAAACGCATCAGGAGACTGAATTGAATCGTCTCCCAAATTGTTGTCATTACGCTGCTCAACAAAGTCCCAACGTCCGGCTAACAGCAGCTTAAAGTTGTCCGTCAGATCGATTTGATTCTGAGCAAAAATCCCTAGACTATCAGTCCGAGAAATGCTGTCGCGTACAACATTGGTCAGCTGATCGAAGGTCGGAGGAATTACTTGGTTATAAACAGGATCAAAAATGTTGATATCTGGGGTTAGCCCATCGGGGGCACGGCTTTGGGTGCCGGCAAACGTTGTGCGATCGAGGTCGATGCCCAGCAGGAGATTATGTTCAATGGAGCCCGTGGCAAATTGCCCCTCTAGCTGTGTTTGGAAGGCATAGCTTTCACTGGTATCGTCATTGGAGCGAAAGTTACGGGTCAAGATACCGGTGTCTTCGTCCAACTCCAGCGGCTCAGCTCGAAAGTCAAGCTGCTCAGCGGAGACCAGTCGGAAGGCGTTGCGAATGCTCCAGTTATCGCTGAACTCGTGCTCTAGGCGATAGCCAAAAGCCGTTTCTTCGATTTCTCGAAAGTCGTCCGGCTCACCAAAAATGCGGTCTAGAGGGACATCAACGATGTCTCGTCCAGTGGCAATAAACCCTCGGTCAAAGGGGCGCTCATCGTCCAAGTAGCTGAAATCGACGGTCAGGCTCGTGTCGTCGCTAATATCCCACGCTAGGACGGGAGCAATAAATCCCCGTCTCACGTCCTGATCAAAATCTCGAAACGTGTCAGAGCGCTCATAGGCTAAGTTGACTCGATAGCGCACATCAGCAGATGCGGTCAATGGCCCCGATAGGTCAACCGTCGGGCGCAAAAAACCAAAACTACCTACCTGCAGATCAAACTCATAGTTGGGGAAGGGTAAAGGCTGCTCTGTCACCAGGTTGATGATGCCGCCTGGCTCGGTGTTGCCGTAGAGCACAGAGGCTGGCCCCTTTAATACCTCAAACTGCTCAATGTTAGACGTCTCAAAAATGCCCCCAGCAGCCGGATCGCGAAAGCCATCGCGAAAAATCTCGAAGGTGGCAAAGCCGCGAATGGCCAACTGATCGGCGGTACCGGCAAAGCCCCCACTCTGCACCACACTGCTGACGTTGCGGGTGGCGTCGTCGATGCGGTTGCCCGCTTGATCTTCAAACACCTGCTGAGGGACGACTTGAATCGAGCGAGGGATATCGCGTAAGGGGGTATCGGTGCGCGTCGCTGTGCTGGCGCTTGACGGAGCGTAACCCTCGTCGCCTGCCCCCGTCACCACGACTTGAATGGCGTCATCCTCAGCTCCGGCCACAACCTCACCCAAAGTCACGGCCAAGCCAGTTGCCGTCACTGCCCCAACGGGGGGAGCATCGGTACCGGTAATGGCGATCCGCACCTGATCTCCGGATTCGTTGGTAACACTTACCAAGGCAATGCCCTCGGCAGGCGCAAACTGCTCAAATGAGCCGCCCTCTGGCAGCGCCAACGCCGCATTGGGAATATCGGCAATCAGCGCATTACCGACTGTCTGGGTCGTCGGGGTGGCAAGCTCACCAGCCGCCGTTTCTAACACGACCTGCAAACCGGACTCTGTGAATTCCAAACGAACTGCCGTGATTTGCACTAAAGCAGATTCCACTTGGGCCCGCCACTCGCTGACAGTGGTAGCAGGTTGTTCCGCGATCGCCGGACTCGTTTCCAGTGGCCTCGCTGCAGTTGATTCGGTTTCCGCCTCTGCCCAGGCAGGCAGTATTGGTACAGAAAGCAGGCTAGCGATCGCCAGCGTTTGCGATAGTCGATTCAACATTCGTCCTCACACCCAGCGCATCGCGCCCTTATTGCAATTAATTCTTGATTGAGAGCTTATCAAAGGTGATTTCGCTGTGATCACTAGGGGTGAATGCTGGGCGGAAAAGTTTGAACGCTAGCCGGATTTTCTGGTCTGACGGAGGTATTCACTCGGCGCGACACCGTATTTTTTTCGAAACGCGGCGGCAAAATAGCTGCGGTTGGCAAAGCCCACGTGACGAGCCGCTTCGGTAATATTGACTTCACCCTCGATCAGTAACTGGCGGGCGGTTTCCATCCGGTGGTTGTGTAAATAGCCAAAGGTCGTTTCACCGAAGACCTGTCGAAACCCTCGCTTGAGCGCACAGTCATTCAACCCCACCTGGCGAGCCAGGCTAAGCAAAGAGGGTGGGTTATCTAGCCGCTGTAGCAGAATCTTTTTCGCTTGGTGGATGCGCTCAATATCATCCAATTTCAATGGATTCAGGATAGGTTTGCCCTCTCGTCGCTGTAACTCTTGGTCAAGCAGCAGGGCCATGAGTTCCCATACTTTACTTTCTAAATAAGTTTTTTTGATGATGCCAGTAAACGGGCAGTGCAACAGCTGGTGCAGCGCTGTGCGCATGGTCGCAGTGGTCGCACCTAGCCGTTCGTAATAAGGCTGCTCAGTGGACCGAAACAGGTGCTCCAGTCCCCCACCCGCCAAGTCGAAAGACTCTCCCCAAAAGGTTTTTAAGACGGCGGGTGGAATATGAACGTTGACCTCTAAAATCGGTTCATCCGCCGAATCCCCGCCGATTTCAGCCGGCGCCATGCCGCTACCGTATAGAGCATATTGACCCGCCGCGATCGCATTCGGCTGAAACCCTTTGCCCGTCAGGTAAAACACGTACTCTATGAGATGCGATCGCTCTGGTAATACCGTCACGATATTGTCGTGCAGCTGATAATCACCAATGAACAGGTCTACCCCTTCACGGAGGTCAATCATGCGGCATTCACCCTGACCCAACTGCTCTGGATACGGCACAACCACATCGCAAGCCTCTGTGTCATCAGATTGACTACGGCGTTGAGACTCATCCAATAAGTCCTGATGGTCTTGCTGAGAGAGGGTGATGGTCATGGGGATTGGGGCGATCTCTGAGGATGCTTTAGTTGAAAGTTATTCTCAACTAAGCAGGATGGCAAGTCAAGCACGTCCGATTACATCGGCGTGGTGGGGTTGCCATTGCTTACCCTATTGACCCGCTCCTCACAGAAACTCCTCAACATCGATAATCACTTGTCAGCTAAGTATTCGAGCAAATCATCCAAAACCAGATTCGCCGTTAGGGGGCTACCAGAGTTCCAGTAGTGCCCAACTTCATAGACGTTGCCTTGCTGAACTGCGTTTAGCTGTTGCCAAAGCGGATCGGTTTTCATTTGCGCCAGCCCGGCTTGATTGGCTTGGGCAATTTCTGGGGTTGCGCCAAATGACCAGACAAAGATGACATCGCCATCCGCCTCCTGAAGCCGTTCTTTGCTGATCTGTTTTTGAAAGGGCGGCTGATCGATCGTGCCTTCATCCTGGCTAGCTGGGCGAGAAAAGCTAATGTCTTCAAGGATGGTACCGCCAAAAGAATTCTTTAAATAAAGGGCAACGTTGCTGAGATCCGATCCGACCCGCACCAGGGAAATTTTAGTATTCTCAACCCACTCTGCGCCCAGCCGATCTCTAACCTCTGCAAGGCGCTGTTCATAGTCTTTCATCAACTGATCAGCCTTTTCAGACATTCCTAACGCTTCAGCGTGTAGTGCAAATCTTTTTTGCCAATCTCCTGTTGTCTTAGAGTCATCTACAACAGTAGGGGCAATTTGGGAAAGTTGATCGTAGTTTTCGCTAGCATTCCATGAGCTCACCAAAATCAAATCGGGCTGTAGCGCCAGTAGCTTCTCCATGTTAATTTGATCGCTATTTCCCACTCTTTCTACGTCAGCTAGCTCATCTGCAAACGCTGGCAAAATGTTGTTAGGTACGCCGATTGGCTTTACTTGCAACGAGAGGAGACTACCGGCACTGTGAAAATCTAGCAAAGCAATGCGCTGGGGGTGCATTGACACACAGGTTTCACCCATTGCGTGCTGAACCACGTGACAGGGAGATAGCTGTGTATCGGTTTGAGCTGACAGTTCGCCAGAGTCAGTCTGGCGCTGAGAACTAATATCACAGGCAGGAATTGCGATCACTGTCAAAACCGCCAGCCAAAACAGTAGAAAATGATGCCAGAAACGATTCAGCATAGACTCAGCTTAGATTCAAAACTCAATTGAAAATGAGCCAATCACCGTCAATGGCGCGCCCGGATTGATCCGGTTGCGCCGCTGAGTGGCTTCGATATAATCCACATCAAACAGGTTCCTGACATTGATCGCGGCTCGCCAATTATCTCGACGGTAAAAGAGCGCTGCATCTGTCCGTAAATAATCGGAGACTTCAAACGAGTTCGCTAAATCTCCCTGGCGTTCACCGGAATAGAATAAGCCGACACCAAATCCCAAACCCTGTAAATTACCCTGCTGAATTTCATAGCTTGTCCATAGGCTAGCAGCGTGGAAGGGCACGCCAGTCAGCTGATTTCCTGCCGGCAAGTCGTTGTCTTCAGTAATTTCCGCATCGGTGTAGGCGTAGGAGGCAACCACATCCCAGCCCGGAAGAATCTCGCCAATGACATCTAGCTCAATGCCTCGGCTCCGCTGTTCACCCACGGGAATGCTGAAGTTTGTATCATCTGGATCGGTGGTAGCAACGTTGCGTTTAGTAATTTCATACACGGCTAGGTTGGCAATCAGTCGATCATCAAAAAATTCGCCCCGTACCCCAACTTCATATTGAGTACTGCGCTCTGGCTCAAGCGGTGAGCCATCGGATTGAACGCCAGAATTGGGTGCAAAGGATTGGCTAAAACTGGCGTAGAGCGATAAAGGCTCAATTGGCTGATAGACAATGCCAACCCGTGGACTAAAAGCCTCATCCTGCTGTTGAGATCGGGTTGTTTCAATATCATCTCCACTCACCGTTGAGCCATCAACGATATCAAGTCGACCTCCTAGCAGCAGCTTTAAATTATCGAGCAGGGTAATTTGATCTTGTAGATAAATTCCCAAAGAATCTGTTTCAGTTTCGAATATGAAAGCTCCAGACAGTTCATCTCGGGCTGGTCGAGAAAACCCATACACTGGCTCAAAGATGTTAATGCTTGGAGCATCACCACTTCTATTTGTAAAGTCAAATGTATCTCGCAGCAAATCAATACCTATAAGCAAGTTATGCCGAATTGAGCCGGTAGTAAAACTTCCTAATAGATTTGTCTGCAGCTCGTAGATAGTTGCTTCGCTCTCGCTATCTTCCCAGACTCTCGTGAGCACACCCGTTTCTTCGTTCAGGCTGCCAGGTTCAGCATTTTGCACCGAGCGTTCATTAAAGGAAAAGCGAAACCGGTTTCGCAATGTCCAATCTTCATTGAAGCGGTGCTCCAGTCTATATCCAACCAGTAAGGCATCAGTAGCAGCACGGTCATCTAATTCTCCCAAAACACGATCCAACGGAATATCGGCAACTTCTTCACCCAAAGCAACCAGCCCTCGGTCCCAGGGGCGTTCATCACTCAGGTATTCAAAGTCGAAACTCAAGTCGGTGCGATCTCCTAGTTCTAAAGCGATAACGGGTGCAATAAAGGCACGCTCAATACCTTGATCAAAATCGCGAAAGCCATCGCTGCGTTCATAGGCCGCATTCAGCCGATAAAGGACCGTTTCCTCTGAGTTTACCGGGCCTGAGAGGTCAATCGTCGGGCGGAAAAAGCCCAAGTTTCCGCCCCGCAGGCTGGCCTCATAAAACGGCTCTGACAAGGGTTTTTTAGTAACTAAGTTAACAATTCCACCCGGCTCTAACGTCCCGAATAAAACAGAAGCTGGGCCTCTCAGAAGTTCAATCTGTTCGATATTGGCAACATCTCTACGAGTATTTAAAGTTTCCCTAAACCCATCTCGGAAGAAGTTAAATTGCTGAAAGCCTCGAATAATTGGGAATTCAGATGTACCCGCAACCGTATTGCCCTGTTGAACTCCACTAAAGTTGCGCAACGCATCTCGCAGTTCAGTCACTTGCTGATCTTCAATCACCTGCTGGGGAATCACCTGAATGGATTGGGGGATATCCCGCAGGGGCGTATTGGTCCGCGTGGCGGTCGTAGCATCATTCACCGCATATCCTGCATCCTCTTCCCCCGTCACTATCACCTGAATTGCCTCTTCCTCTTCGACGGCTTGGGCTAGCCCCGGTATCACGCTCAGTGTCAGGCCCCCTGCACCGGCGGCAATATCCGCCGAAGGGATGGCATCAGTTCCCGTAATGGCGACCTCCACTCGGTTATCTGCCAACTGCGTCACCTGTACCAGAGCAATACCCTCAACTGGTTCAAACTCCAGCAACTCGTTGCCACCGGGCAGCGCCAGCGCCGCGTTAGGAATCTCTAAAATTAGGGCGTTTCCTGATGTCATGGTGGCGGGCTCAGGCAGGTTTCCAGCAGTGGTTTCTAAAACAACCTGCAATCCCACCTCAGTTGCTTCGACCCGTACGCCCGTAATCTGGACGATCACCGCTTCCATCTGGGCTAGCCATGCATCCACAGTCGTTGCTGGTTGCTCTGTCTGGTTCAACGGGGACCCCGTCTCTTCTGAACTTTCCTGAAGGTTGATCACTCTGCCACGTGGCGCTTCTGCGATTGCTCTCTGGGAACGATGCTCTGACTCAGCTTCGGCACCCGCTGCCCCCGCCGCCAGCACCAGCAAAATACCCGTCAACCCCGTTGATTGCCACAATAAATTCATTATCGCTTCCCACTCCTACCGCAGAGATTCAGACCTGCACCAGAAAGCGGTTGCGGCTTCCGGCATCGCTCTGAATCTCTAATTGCTATTGATTCTCAAGTATCTTAGGAGCAGGCATGGGGGTGTGGGCGATCGCTTTGATCCCTAGTCGGAATTTTCTGATCCAGAACGGGAATTTCTACTCAGATTGCTGCTGAATAGCTTGGGCATAGGCTTTGGGGTTGGTGCCAAACTTTTTGCGAAAGGCAGCGGCAAAGTGACCGCGATTGGTAAATCCCACTTGCCGAGCTACTTCACTCACATTGAAACCTCCGTCTGCCAGTAATTCTCTGGCATATTCCATGCGGTAATGGTGTAAACAGCCAAATACCGTGGTGCCAAACACGCTGCGAAATCCCTGTTTGAGGATGAATTCGTTGAGTCCAACCTGACGGGCCAGACTGTTGAGAGACGGTGGATCGCTGAGCTGATTCCTGAGAATCTCTTTGGCATGGTGAAGGCGCTCAAGGTCGTCTGGCTTAATGCGGCTGGCATCGCGATCGCCTGGATGTGTGTTCAGCACCTGCTCCATGTGCAGAGCCATCAACTCCCAAACCTTACTTTCTAGATAGATTTGCTGAGTTAACCCGCTATAAGGACACTGCAAAATTTGCTGTACAGTCGTTCGCATTGCCAGGGGCATCGGCATGGACTGGGTGTGACGCCCTTGATGGGTTGCTCTAACTAATTGCTGGACACAGAGGGGAGCTTTCATTAAGCGATCGCCCATCCAGTTACAAAACACTGTCGGCTCTAAATGAAAACTCACATCGAGGACCTCTGTGCCTGCCAGATATTGACAAAACTTCCGAGCGGCCATGCCGCTCCCCGAAAAGAAGTAATCCTCTAAGTCAGAACCCGTTCGCTGCCGCGGATACTCTCGAACCACTGAAAACTCAAATTCCAGGGGATGCGATCGTTCTGGCACTTCCAATGTCACATCCTGATGAAGTCGAAAGTTGGCAATCTCCAGCACCATCCCCTCTCGCAGTTGAATCTCTCTTGTGGATCCCTGCCCCAACTGCTCTGGATAAGGCACAACCACATCGCAAGACTCTGTGTCATCAGATTGACTACGGTGTTGAGACTCATCGAATAAGTCCTGATGGTCTTGCTGAGAGAGAGTGATGGTCATGGGGGTTGGGGCGATCGCTGCACAAAATTTTAGCAGCAGTTGAGAATTCTTCTCAATATGTTGTTGCCTTAGACTAGCGGGGCTCAGTAGCTGTTCCGGTTTGCAGCAAACTGGCGAAGTGGGAGTGAGGATCTTGGGCCAGAGTAGCGCGATCGCCATATTCCACTATTCGTCCCTGTTCCAGAATCAAGATTTGCTCCGCCCGCTCTATAGTTTTGAGCCGATGGGCGATGATAATGACCGTGCGATTCTCAAGTAACCGCTCCACGGCCTGCTCAATCAACTGTTCTGTTAATGGATCAAGGCGTGACGAAGCTTCATCCAAGATCACCAGACCGGGGTCTTTTAGAAACACGCGGGCAAACGCCAAAAGTTGCGCCTGCCCCGCCGAAAGCCCTCCACTGTCGGCTCCCAGTTCGGTATCTAAGCCCTGAGGCAGTCCTTCCAGCCAAGGGGTGAGTCCCAGTTCCGCAAGGGTTTGTAGAATGGCCTCATCGGAAATGTGGGAACTGAAAAATGTCAGGTTATGCCGCACCGAGGTTTGAAACAGCTGCACATCTTGGGTGACAAAGCCGATATGGTGAGGCAGTTCCCGCAACGGTATCTCGACCAGGTTAATGCCCCCTAAACGAATTTGCCCGCGTTGAATGTCATACAGCCGCAACAGCAGTCGGGCTAAAGTGCTTTTGCCGCTCCCCGTCCGACCGAGCAAGCCGAGGGTTTGACCAGCGAGGAGATCGAAAGTGAGGTTTTGGAGGGTGTAGTTGGGTAGGGGAGTGGGGGAGTGGGGGAGTGCGTGGGTGGATAAAGGAGTTGTAGAGACTGCGGTTTTGAACTTTGTAGGGCTTTGCCCTTCTCGGAGAGTATTTTGAGTTTTGAATTTTGAGTTTTCTGCCTTTGGCCCTTTCTCTTCCCTATTCCCTGTTCCCTGCTCCCTGTTCCCTAAAGCTTCTACCCTCTGCTTTCCACCGTCCTTTTCATATCTAAACCAAACGCCATCAAACTCGACCGACAGAGGTCTGTTGGGGAGTACGGCCTGGCCGCTGGGATGAAGCTGACTGTGATGGCTGAGTAGATCTTGAATGCGCTGGAGGCTGGCGATCGCTTGTTGAAATTGCTCTAACTCTTCGCGAATGCGTTCGATCGGATCTTGCAGCAGCGTAGCGTAATAAAAGAGCAAATAGACGGTGCCGATGGTGATGGCCTGACGCTGCCAAAGATAGGCGCCGACAGTTAGCGCGATCGCGTTGCCGACGGTAAACAACCCCACCGTGCCGCCCCATAGCAAAGTACTCGTGAAACGAGCTTTGTGAAAGGCTGCCAGCCAGCGTCGCAGGAGCTGATAGAAGCGGCGCATCACATAGCCAACGGCCCCATTGGCCCGAATATCTTCCAGACCGCTCAGGTATTCAGCGATGAAGCCATAGAACTCCGCGCTGATCTGGCGATAAACCCGCCAGGGCTGGACGGCTAAGGCTTGCAAACGACCGAGAATCCCTAAAGCCGCCAAGGCAAACAGGCTAAGGCTCAACCCGGCACGCCAATCTTCTATCCAGAGAATGCCTAAGACGCTGATGACCAGCAGGCCGTTGCCGACCACTTGCAAAATGAACTGCGAGAAGAACCGAGAAAGGGCATCCACATCACCATCGACGCGCTCGACCAGTTCGCCGGGCGTATGGGCTTTATGGAAGGCCAGATCCAAGTGGAGTACGTGATGGGCTAAGTCCAGGCGCAGATCGTTGGTGGCCGTCCAGGCCACCGTTTCGCTGCAATAGGTGGCGATAATTTCTAAGCCCTGGCGCAGACAGGCGATCGCCACGAATCCCAAGGCGGCTAGCGTCAACACTGGCTGCGGTCCACCGGCTATGACCGTATCGATGAAGTAGCGCAGAATCTGCGGGTTGAGCACCTGCAGGGCAATGCTGCTCAATAGGGCGATCGCGAGCCAGGTCACTCGCCCACGTTGAGGCTTCAGGTAGGTAATTAAAACGTCTCGATACGACTGGCCCGATGCACTCATACAGCCATCACTCTGCACGACAACTCAGTCCGTAGATTAGGCGGAAATAGTCATCAAGAGGATTCCTAGCCGGATTTTTTTGCCCCCTAGCCGGAAAATTTGAATCACGATGCTTCATTCAACTCTCCATTGACGCCCGAGGAGCCAGGTAACCTGAGCGAGGCATTGTCTCCAGCACGATGCCGACTATGGAGCGATCAGGCTAATACTAATTCTGCAAAGTAGTGCTATAGATCGGAGATCCCTCGCTGTGGTTGCCCCCTTGTCGAAGGGGCTACACGGGTTTTGGATGTGTAGTCCAAATTCAGCCAATTGGTATAAACCATTGCCGAACAGAAGAGCGGCTCTTGGCCAACGTGAAGGTGAGTCAACAGCGCTCCTTCCATCATCGGTAAAGCGCTCCCCACTCCCCGTAGCCACGCATCTTCATCTCATTCACTGATCACCCACCGTTGTTTGCACCAACAGTTGCGGAGGGCTGCAGTGGAGCTGCGGAGCTGCGCTTACCCTTGCCCCAAACCAAACCACGCTTGATAAATATCCTCATACTGGCCCGTTTCATACAGTCTGAGCAGCGCGGCATTAATCGCCTCGCGATAAGGACTATCCGGCTGCAGCGCAATACCGTAGTTCAAGGATTTAAAGACATCACCCACTACTTGATATTTGCCCTGCCCCTGGTGAGAAACGAAATATTGCAACACCGGCGCATCATAGACGACGGCATCCACCGCTTGTTCGGCCTCCACCGCGATGTACAAATCTTCGAGGGTATTGTAATTACGAAATAGGAGATTGGTCTGCCCATCCAGAAACTCAGCGGCAGCGCTTTCGGCGACGGTGGCCACGCGCTTGCCGGGCAGATCTTCGAGACCGTTGATCACTCCCTGCAGTTCTTGCACGGTAAAGGTGGTGGCAATGCTGGCTGTAAAGTAAGCAAACACAAAATAGCCCGAAAACATCCAAATCAGGCCAAAGAAACGACCGGCGGCTCGGGTGGGGACTTTGTCGCCATAGCCGACCGTCGTTACCGTCACCGCAGCCCACCAAAAGGCTTCCCAAATGCCATGCAGATACCCATCGGGAAACTCACTGTTATGGTTGCGCTCAGATAGCCAGAGGAGGTGAGCGACGATCAGCAAAATGAGGATGAGAATGCCGATGCCGTAGTACAGTCGCGGCGATCGCAGCACCGCGCCGACCACCGATAGCAGTTTCCCTAGTTCGCTCTGGTCGCTGGGCACCATGACCTGCAGGCCGGATTCGTAATAGGGGTAAGAAAAGTCCAGCCGGGCTTCGCGCTGAGACGTGATGCCAATGCCCGCGATCGCCAGATCTGCCGCCCCGCGCTCGACTTCATCCAGCAGTTTGGCCACTGAGTTAACCCCCACTAATTCGTAAGGGAGGTTGAGTTCGCGGGCGATCGCCTGCCAGAGATCGATGCTAAACCCCTGATATTCGTGATCCTCATAGATCACAAAGGGTTCAAAGCGCTGGGTCACAATACGAACTGGGTCGAGCGGCGGGGGCACCAAGGGCGTGGCGGCGGGTTCGGGAGACGCCGAGGGGGCAATCTCACCCGTGGCGCGGGCCGTGGCCAACCAGTCATCCACGGTCGAGCGGTTAGCCGCGATCCAGTCCTGAGCATGGCGGCGAATATCGTCTTCGTCTCCCTCTCGGGAAAGCATGAGAGCGTTTTGCGCAGCGATGTCAGCTAAGGGAATGGTGACCTGTTCGAGCAGCGATCGCACGGCGGGATGGGCCGCTAAAAACTCACTATTGGCCACGGCTCGGATGTCGTTGCGCGGGAATCCTAATGTGCAGGGATCCGCCACGCAGCCAGTGATGCCGGTCATGACGGTTTCACTTTCCAGGGCTTTTTGACCCGGTGGCAGGCTGGCGTAGGGGACTTCGATCCATACCACATCCTCACCGGGCGGCAGCTCTTTGGCCGTCCAGTTCGGCGTCCAGGTGTAGAACAAAATCGACTCACCTTGCCGCAGGCGAGCGATCGCGGCGGCCATCAAAGGCGCGTAGTCCCCTTGCCTGTGGTCAACAACATCGTTCAGACCATATTCCTGCAAGTGGTAGTCGATGACTTCGGCACAGGCCCACTCCGCATTGCAGCCAATCAGATCGGCGCTGCCATTGCCGTCACTATCGAGCGCGGCGAGCACCTCGGGCCGGGCCAAGTCGGCGAGGCTCTGAATGTTGAATCGCTCAGCCGTGGCTTTATCGACCAGATACCCCTGCAAAGCGCCATCTGGCACCTCAAACCCGACGGGTTCTACGGTTCCAGCGATGTCTGGCTGCTCTAAGTAGCGATTGTGTAGCGGAAACCAACCACTCGCCCACAGATCCATTTCGCCAGCGGCGGCTTGTTCGTAAAATTGCTCATTACTCAGGGTTTTGGGCGCATTCACCGAGTAGCCCAACTGAGTCAATAACTCTCGATAAACTTCCGCTTGAAACCAGCCGGTATCCCACGTGGGGCGAGCCATATTGATGGTGGTAGCGGCGTGACTGCGCGGCATACCTTGTAGCCAGCAGACCAATACCAAACCAAGTACAACCCAAAGCAGTCGGGAGATTCGGGCTGTCCAGTAGCCAGCGACAAGTTTGCGGAAGCGTCGGTTTAAGTCATTTAGAAAAGGGAGCCGCATACAAGACCGGGGCGCTGAAGGTTGCCTTGACCATGGTAGATGGCAAGCCCCTCTAGTTCTGCTCGAATTGATTGCTGCTGAGCGTTGGCGATCGCCGAGCCATATCGTCTCATCCCCAATAGACAGAATGAGCTCAACGGGTGACAACCTAACTAAAAGGCTTGCTGCATCAGGGATAGAGCCTGGAGCCCCCGCTGAAAAAAGAGCCGTTTGTGGGGCTTGAGGGCCATCAATTGCACCGCCGCCTGAGGCCAAAGGTTCATGCTAAAAATCCAGCGCTGCCCTACGGGAGTGCCATCATTTATGATAATGCCTCGTTTCACAAAGGCGGGCGCATTGAAGCGCTGATTCAACAGGCCGGCTGTGATCTCTTGTCTCTCCCGCCTTATTCCCCCGATTTGAATCCGATCGAACATCAGTGGTTCGTTTTGAAGCATCGGATGCGAAAACAGATTCAATCCGGCCAACCGTTTCGACAAGTCGTTGACCAAGCCTTCATTAACTGACCAGATCTATCCGCAGATTGCTATAGAACCTATTTGAGATCTCTAAGCAGTGGCGGCTAGGCGCTTGAGCATCAG
>CALCCA010000072.1 GCA_937899725.1 uncultured Halomicronema sp. | reverse complement strand
TTGCGCTACTGCTCTCGGTATAGCCAATTTCTCTCTAATTCACAACAGGTCTATTCAGAAAGAAGCACTGCCAGTCATCCTCTAAACGATGACAGACCCTAGACAGGCCAGTTATTGGGGCGCTTCGTTGAGGGCTTGAGTATTCCCCGCTTTGACCCAGCCCTCTTGACCCGAACTGCTGATCCGCACTTTGACCCAGCGTTCACCAGGGTCAGTCTCTAACACTAAGACCTGATCGTTGTAATCAACTCCGCCGAGCTGCTGATGCTCGGCCCCTGGCCCTGATCGCAGCACAAGACCAATCGGCTGAATCACCACGGCCTCATAGCTGCCGGGTGGAATCTCTGGGACAGGGGGCGCTGCTTCCGTTTCTGGAGTTGGCGGCGGGGCGGCTTCGGCAGGAACGGGCGGCGGCGGGGCGCTCTCAGCCGACTGTAGGGCGACGTCATTATCAAAAACCGGTCTGGGCGGCAACACTGACAGCTTTGCCATAAAGTAACGAGCGGTGGCGACTCCCGTCAGCGACAACAAAACTAAGGCAAACGAAACGCCTAAGATGAGCTTCGTGACGCCGAGCAAAAATCCCTTCATGATGATTCCAGACAAGTCATGCCCATAGGTTTATATCAGCGACCTTAAAAGGTCAAGGGTAGTCAGATAAAAGACGCCATGGATTGGCGCTGGAATTAAAGCAGAAGCGACAGAATTGCCAGATCGCGCTAGCGATGGCATCAATAGAGATCGCCTGGCCCGTCCTGCAGAACATCCACTAGCGCCATCCCCATCTACCAGTTGCGCGGGCATTGTGTGGGGGCATCTGAGGCGAGCCAGGGCGAGCGTGGCTTCCTCTCAAATACAAAAAAGAGACGCCGTGGGTGCGTCTCGGGATTGGGTGCACAAATTTGTGCACCCATAGCTGTGATTACGTCAGCCGTTGGCGCGGCTTAGAAGGTGTAGCCGACACCGACAACACCATTGACTTGACTGTCGTCATAGATCGACCAGTTGACCGCACCGTTGAGGGTGACTTTTTCCGTCACGCGGTAGTCAACTCCAGCCGTCAATAGCGGGCCGACATCGCTGTCATCACCCGTGGTGAAGGCGACACCGCCGCCTGCATAGGGCAGCAGTTTGCCGTTGCTAGTGATGGGGTTGAAGTCGTAGGTGACCGGAATCATAAACGACGTCTGGCCATCCGAAAAATCGAAGTCGGTGATCAGACCCGGTCGCACAGAAACGTTATTGCCCACGGTCACTTTGCTATTAACAGCGAGGCCCAAGTCGCTATCGCCGAGGTCGCCGACACCGACGCCCACGCCCACGTAGTTGTAGTCGGTCGGAGCTGATTGGGCCTGGGCGGGGCTAGAAAGCGCGATCGCGCCGACAAGACCCAGCGTAGCGGTAGCAATTGATAAGAAACTGGATTTCATGGAATTTCTCCTAACTTTGAGGCGAGTGATGTGTGACGAGAGCAGAGACATCTCCTCTCGCTGTGTGACTGTTGTAGCGCTGGGGCTTCTTGGATGTGCCAATCGCCTGTGACAGTTGTTGCGGTGTCAAGGATTGCCCAAGCATTTTGAAGCATTCGTTGCGGTGCTTGGTTTCAGCGACCCTTTGACTCGCTGAACAAAGACGCTACACCTGAAGCCAGTCCTTGATTAGCCGCACTTTCGCAAGAACTGGTTCAGGAGTATCAGCCTCGCCCTGCAGTCTTATTAGCCGTGGATATCAAAGAAATTATTGCCCCAAAAGGCGGTTTGGCAGGGTTCCGATAGCCAGTGAGCTTATGCAGCTGGCACAGTCTGATGTCAGGCCGCAAACGCTCAAACAACGGTTCGCCCCGCCCCGATGACGAGGATGCTGTTTCCTGCCCATTCCTCAGCGTCCTGATGCTTGCCGGGTAGCGAGAGTCTGAACGCTGAGCCTGACGCTTAGCCCCAGCCCAGCAAGTCATCTAACTCGGCGTAATCGGGCAGTGTGGTGTCGATCGCGCGACCTTGACGCAACACGGCGCGATCGCTTTGGGGGCGGGCAAACAGCTCGTTAAACGACCGTGCTTTGAATAGCACCAGATCGGCGGACAGGCCCAGACCGAGGCGACCCACATCGGTTAGCCCCATCAGCTCAGCGGGCGTTTGAGTGATGGCACGGGGCCAATCGCCAATCGGGCGATCAAGGTGGGCAATGCGAGCGCTTTGGGTCAGCACCTCTAACCCATCGTGATCACCATAGGCATAAAAAGGGTCACGGCAGTTATCGCTGGAGATGGCGACGGGAATGCCCTGAGCCTGCAGTTCGTGCAGCAGGGTGACGCCCCGGTAGCGCGGCGTGCGGTGCGGCTGACGGCCTTGCAAAAAGAGGTTGCACATCGGTAAGCTGACCACCCCGATCGCCGCCGCTTTCACCAGTGCTAAGGTTTTGGCGACATCAGCCGCACTCTGCACCGAGAGTGAGCAGCAATGACCGCAAACCACTGGTGCCGTGAAGTCGTGGCGAAGCTTGGTCTGGGCAATGTGACGCAGCCCCTGATCAGCTGGGTTGAGACTCTCATCCACATGCAGATCGATCGCCAAGTTGCGCTCAGCAGCCAGGGTAAACAGGCGATCAAGTTGGGTGTCTAAATCTTCACTCGCATAAGCCACCCCGCCCAAAATGCCCCCCGCGTCGGCAACCAGATCCGCCAATGCTTCCCCCGCTGGCGTCAGGTAATAGTCCAAAGAAACGAGGCAAGCGGTTTGTAGGGTGATCCGTGTGTGCCAGTCTTGACGCAGTTGGGTGGCCACCGCAAACACCGTTTTTGCCATGTCATCAAAGGCATCGCAGTGCGTGCGCATTGCTTGCGTACCGTGGGCATAGGCGCACTTGAGCCCAAAGGACATGCGACGATACAGATCGTCAGCAGTCCAATGAGCGGCGTCTGCCATCACTGCTTTGAGCGCACCGTGGAACGTGCCATCGAGGTTGGCCTGACGCTGCCAGGTCTGCCCTTTATCTAAATGGGTATGCAGATCCACAAAGCAGGGAAAGACTAAGCCTTGAGCCAGATCGACAGTGGGCTGAGCGGCAGCGGCGGTGCCGAGGGGGGCGATCGCGGCAATTTTTCCCGCGTCAATGGCAATATCAGCGGCCACCAGATTTTCTAACCAGGGGGAGGCGGCCAGCGCCGCAATCAAGTCACGATGCAGAACCGTCGCGTCTAAAAAAGTGAGGGGAATGCGGGCATTGACGAGCCAGAACCGATCAGTGTCGGGCAGGGTGATAAAGGGCGCGATCGTCATGACCAGTGACCGCACAGAATAGACTGCGCTGTCAGCTTTAGAAGCCCGCTGTGCATAGCATCAGAAACACTCAGAGACGAAAGGGTAAGGCTTAGCGCTGACAAGGACTGATAATTCCCAAGACTGCTGCGGTCACTGTAGCAAACTGCAGTAAGTCATTGACTCAATTTTCTCGGCGCACGGCGCTCTCGTGCCAATGCCGCAACAGCCGATTCGAGAGCCAAGTGAGCCCGACAAAGATCAGTACGCCGAGGACGGTGGTCATGGCTAGCGCCGCAAACATGCGGGGAATTTGGAGGTTGTAGCTCGACATCAAAATTTGGTAAGCAATGCCCGATCGCGCCCCCCCCGTACCCGCGACAAACTCTGCTACCACGGCCCCGATCAGGGCCAGGCCACCGCTGATGCGCAGCCCACCCAAAAAGTAGGGCATCGCGCTGGGTAGGCGCAGGTGCCAGAGGGTCTGCCAGCGAGAAGCGCCATAGAGGTGAAACAGATTTTGCAAGGTGTGATCGGCACTGTTGAGCCCCAACGTTGTATTGGAAACAATGGGAAAAAAGGCAACAATCCAGGCGCAGATCACCAGGGCCACAAACGTGCTGTCTTGAAACCAAATAATGATTAGAGGGGCGATCGCCACAATCGGCGTCGTCTGCAAAATCACCGCATAGGGAAAGAAGCTGCGCTCAATCCACTTGCTTTGGGTAAATAGAACGGCCAACAGCAGCCCTGACACTGTGGCCAGCAGAAAGGCGACGACAGTAATTTGCAGCGTCACCATCAACGACCGAAACAGATCGGGCCATTCTGTCAGCAGGGTTTGCCACACCAATATTGGCCCCGGCAAAAGATAGGGCGGCACGTTAAACAGCTGCACCGCACCTTCCCACAAGGCTAGAGCCATTACACCCACAATAATCGGCGCGATGACATCGGGATGCCACAGGGCTCGCAGTCGATTTTGGGTGGGTGCAGCGATCGCCCCCTCGGAACGCGAAACATCAGTACCCAGCGAGGGGGGTGGGCTTTTCACAGTCATGGCAATACCGCAGGAGAGGGTGGCGTAGTGGTGCGCATATCCGTCGCCGTCTCACCGGCAGCGAGATGATGAGCAATTTCGCGGCAGTAGTGATTAAACAAGGGAGACGTGCGAAACGCCTCATCGCGGGGATGGGGGGCATCAATCGCCACCTCAGCCACTAAGCGCCCTGGATGAGCTGCCATCACCAGCACCCGATTCGACAGATAGACAGCCTCATAAATATTGTGGGTGACGAAAACCACCGTCCAGTGATATTGCTCCCAGAGGTTCAGCAAATCGCGGTTGAGGCGACTGCGACTCATTTCATCCAGCGCCCCAAAGGGCTCATCCATCAGCAGCAGGCTGGGATTGGTCACTAAAGCCCGCGCGATCGAAACGCGCATTTTCATGCCGCCCGAGAGCTGACGGGGATAGCTCTGCTCAAAGCCCTGCAGTGCCACCCGATTCAGCGCCGCTTGAATCGGGCTGCGGCTGGCTCGCAACGACTTGCCCTGCAGTTTTAAGGGCAAATGAACGTTCTCAACAACCGTGGCCCAGGGCATCAGTGCCGCCTCTTGGAACACGAAGGCCAAGGCACGATCGCCCGCCGCTGGCCCCTCAATCACACCACCGCTGACATCGCCTAACCCCGCCATCAGCCGCAATACCGTACTTTTGCCGCAGCCTGACGGCCCTACCAGGCTGACAAACTCGCCTGGCTGCACGGCTAAGGTCAGCCCCTGCAGCGCCACCATACCGTTGGCGTAAATTTTATCGACTTGGTGTAAGGCGATCGCGGGCGAGGCCATAGGCGTATTTGAACCAGATTTTCAGAAAATTTTTCAGCAGACCAATGACCAATGGAGACTGCCACCCTTAGGACTGGTAGTAATCGGCTCCTCGATTCACAAAATCTAGCGTAAACGCCTGGGTGTAGTCGATGTCCGCCTCAATCACCTCAGCCTGCACCAGCGTGTCGTAAAACGACTGCCAGCGTGCTGCCGTCATCGCGCCAATGCCCATGGCTTCCGCATCGCCCGACACCACAATGCCGTACTCCTGCATTTTTGCAATGCCATAGGCGATTTGCTCGTCAGTCATTTCGGGATTGTCTTGCTTGATGAGTTCGTTACCAGGAGTCGGGTCTTCGTTCAGATAGCTGTACCAGCCCTGAATCGAAGCATCGACAAAGCGCTGCACCAAATCGGGGTCGCTATCGACGATTTCTTGACGCGTCTCAATCGTGGCGGCATAGGGGTCATAGCCATAGTCAGCCAGCAGCAGCACGACCGGCTCAAAGCCGCCTTCTTGGGCGATCGACAGGGGTTCAGAACTTAGATAGCCCTGCTGGGCCGAGGTTTTATCGGCCAAAAACGGGCCAGGATTAAAGTTGTAAGGCCGCTTCATGTCCTCAGTGAAGCCGTATTTGGCGGCTAGCAGTGGCCAGTAGGTCACGTTCGCCGCTGAGGAAATGTAAATCGGTTTGCCCTGCAAATCTTCTAAGGACTCCACACCCTGATCAGGATGGGCAATGAGAATTTGCGGATCTTTTTGAAAGATCGAGGCGACAGTCACCTTCGGAATGCCCTCTTGCACTGCCTGCAGTGCATCAGACCCATAGCCCATAAAGAAGTCAACGGCCCCTCCCATGAGCAACTGCGTGCCGTTGACCTGCGGCCCCCCCATTTTGATGGTGACGTCCAACCCAGCGTCAGTATACAAACCGGTGGCGATCGCCTGATAAAAACCGCCATGCTCGGCTTGGGCGTACCAATTGGTACCAAAGATAACCGGCTGCAGTTCGCCACTGGCAGTGTCTGTCGTCGGTGCAGTCGGGTCAGTCGCCGCATCATCGTTCGTACAGGCGGCCAGCACGCTCGCGCCCACCAACAGCGACCCATACTTAACAAACCGTCGTCGTCCGAACTGACTAGAATGGAGCCTTTCAAGCTGATTCAAGACCGTCCTCCTTTGATACCGGTGGTCACTCAAATTTTGTCATTCAGGGCAACGTTCATCCCTGACCTGTTGTTTATATAACGGCTCGTCTTTGCCAAACAGCGACTGTAGACACCGTTTTTGGCTGACTTTGGCCGATGTCGTTGGCCCGGCCAGCCATACCTCTTCTAAATGATGACAGACTCTCAAAAATACGGTCTTTACAGTGCCTTTTTTTGTTGAATCCAGGCCATCACCTGCTGTCCCAAATTGACGCTTTCGAGACGATCAATTTCGCGGACGCCAGTAGGGCTGGTGACGTTGACTTCGGTGAGGTAGCCGCCAATGATGTCAATGCCGACAAAGACCAGACCATCGCGGCGCAGGATGGGGGCCAACTGGCGCGAAATGTCACGATCGCGATCGGTAATGGGCACCGAGGCCACCCGTCCGCCCACCGCCATGTTGCCGCGAAACTCATTCCCGGTGGGAATCCGGTTCACCGCTCCGATCGGTTCACCATCGAGCAGAATGATACGCTTATCGCCGTCCTTGGCCTCGGGCAAATAGGTCTGCACCATCACCGGCTCCCGACCGCGTAGGGTGCTGATCTCAATCATTGAGTTGAGGTTGCGATCGCCCTTTTCTAAAAACAAAATGCCCTCACCAGCTTTCCCGCCCAACGGCTTGAGCACTGCTCGCCCCCAGCGTTCCACCGTCTCTAAAATGACGGCTTTATCGCCGCTGACAATCGTTTCTGGAATCGCCCCGGTAAACTGCAGCGCATACATTTTTTCATTCGCGGCGCGGAGGCCCTGGGGTGAATTCATCACCAGGGTGCGAGCCGGATCGACATAATCCAACACATAGGTGGTGTAGAGATAGGGAATGGTGACCGGCGGGTCAGTACGCATCATCACCACGTCCATTATTTCTAGCGGCTGGTAGACCTGTTCGCCCAAGCTGTACCAGTCGGCGACGGCGACCCAGCGATCGTCGCCCAGAGTAACCGGCTCAAGGGTGACGGGCTGCAGTCGCGCCATTGCCTGGCCGGCTTCGACCCCCAACCACTCGGCTTGGGTGATCCACACTTCGTGACCGGCGGCCTGGGCCGCTTCCATTAGGGCAACGCTGGTATCGTGTCCGGCGTCGAGCCGGTGAATGGGATCGATAATGAATGCGACTTTCACTGCTGATGTCCTGCCAAAATTCAAGGTTGATTGTGGCATGTTTCTTGGCCAAGGGCAGCAGGCCAGGCGACGATCGCTGCCATAAAACCACTAGCTAGGTCGGCGCTGCAGCCGCTATTGGCTGTGCCCAACGATGCTCACAGCGCCCCCTTCGCCTGGCATGAGTCGGTTCAGGCTGGGCGGCCAGGAGATCACCCTAACGTCCAAAACGTCGCCCCAAGACTGACGCTAATTCCCCAGTCGCCGAGGAATCACACACAGACCGTGGAATCCGATCGCGGCCAGCATCGCACTTTGTAAGAACCAAACGCCCTCGGCAAAAAGATTGATGCGATGGATATTTTGCTCGGCTTCAGCGACAAATACGGTGGCAAACTCTGGCGAACTTTGCGCAACGGCAGCAAAATTTGCATAGCCTTTTTCTAAAGCGTCCCAATCAACGAGAGCGTAGTATCCAAAGATAATAGCTCCAGCAATTCCGGCAGCCATAATTGCTAACAAAGGAATAATGCGAATCATAGTTTCATGACACTCAACGACTTTGGTAGTCAAGCATGAAAATTTTGGCAGAGCAACTGCAATTCTTTTTTCTCCCACTCAATTTTCGTAGAGTCTTTTGGCCTACTTCGGCCTTATTCAATCAGGCCCTTCAGCGCTTTATATTTTGCCGATTCAGAAAAATTCCTAGTGAAGTATGCCAATAAGAAGCATGGCTGAAATCAAGGTCTTTCTTGATCTGCTGCTGTCTCTATATTGGTAACTGTCCCACACGTCACGCTGGCTGAGCAGAGCTGTTCGCCTGCGTCTCTCAAAGGGAGACAGCCAGAACCCCCGCAAGAGTCCTCTAGCCCCTTTGGGGCGGCAAAGCCAACGACTCCGCTCAGGGGACGGCAGCTTACGCTACGTCAGTTCGGGTTAAAACCGAAGCCGGATATTTCTCCTCCTGGGAGGGGCTGAGGGGTGGGTGGATCGCCAGTTAGCGCGACTAATCGGCACCCACCCCGCCTTTGGCACCCCTCCCGAGAGGGGATTTGAGGCTCAGTAGGCGGGTAAAAGTGTTATTTATTCTGAGCCCGAGCTCAAGTATGTTGAGCTAAGACAATACGCGGTGAATCATCTTATTCTGATTGATTTGGCGTCAAGGATTCTAAATCAATCACGGTGCCAGGACGGCCAGCTTTCATATCATCCAGCGAATATTTATACAACATTCCCTCACGGGAGTAGACGAGGTTACGAAGACTGTCCCAGCAGGCAGAATCGACCCTGTCATCTAGCAGTTCGTCAAAGCGATCGAGACTAAATCGAAACGTGCAGCCGTGGGCTAAATACCCGATGTACCGAGCGATTAATGCCGGATATTGGCGCGACGGTTGGTGGCTCCAGCCATCATCGCCCACGCATTCCACGGTGTACTTGGCCAAAGTCTTGATTTCGTGGGTGCCATAGTGATCGCCGCGACGCCGCCAACCGTCTCGCTCCCATTTAGGATAAAGCACGCCCAAATCTTCGCCGCCGAACTCCGCTTGCAGTTGGTCAAGTTTAAACGGCACCGATCCTTGCGTCGGCTGCCATTGATTGAGCAACAGAGTTTGGCGATCGCGCCAATACCCCCCGCCAAACCAGGTGCCCATGTTTTCCCCTTCGAGCACGGTGCGCAGATAGGGCAGGCGGCAGACACCGTTCCAAGTATTCCCCGAGTCTCCCATCGCCAGATAGACCATCCACTGGCCATTAAAAGAAATGTCGCAGCGTTTGGGATACAGCTTGCCGTTAAACCAGGAGCCGTGCTCAAGCCGGTCGGATTTTGTGTTCCAACGGATGATGTGGAAGCACTTAGAGGGCTTGCGGCGAATCACCAGCACGTAGGGCGATCGCTTGGCCGGAAGCAGATGAATACGTGCGGGTTGAGCCGGTTTCATCGGAAAAGTTGCGCGGCCTCATAACGAAGTTGAGCCATGCTTGATTTTACTCATGATTAATCGCGACTCGATATTTGCCGCCGATTTTGGGCGTTAGTGCTCCTTTTCAGCCGCGATCGCCTTCGTCGCAAATTTAGATAGGCTTTGAGAGAACGCACCGTTGAAACAGCTACGCAGCGTTGTGATCGCCTTCCTTCGCCAAATACTGCGGTCTACCTCAAAAACGATACTATCGACTCAATCAGCAGGTGCATCGATTTAGCTAATGAGCGGAATTCGTCGTGTCATCACTCCAGATCCTCGACTAAGTCTGATTAATCGTCACTTGCCAGAAACCGCCCAAGTTCAACGGCTTTTACGAAAAGAAGGTCGAGCGCACGTCTTCAACGATCGCGAAACGTTGGCAAGAGTCGTGCAAGCCATCATCGAGCTTGGTGAAAGAACGGGTGAAGCCGATGAAACGGATGATTACGAACGTTATGGTCTCTATTCTCAGAGACAATTGGTTACCTAATCAGGATGGATGGCAGCCGTACCCCGCTCTACTACGGTGAGATTAAAATTGTAAAAGCCACTGGAGAGTATCATGCTATCCCAAGAACAGGCCCTCGCAGAACGAGCTAAAACTTGGCAGTTCCTAGAGCTTTGGGTTGACCCAGTATTGTTTCCGCCTAGGGTGTTGATGCTGATTGGCGATCGCGACGGCTCGTGTCGTATTTTCAAGCCGGATGCAAATTATCAGCTAGTGGTGACTCACTCAGACTATGCAGCGGCAAAAGATTGGCTGTTGGAAGATGAATATGAGCGCATTGAAAGCCAACTCTCAGCCGGTGAAATCCTTTGAGCAATGCTCAAGAGCGCGAAAATTTAATTGATTGGTAATTCTGCTCTGTTTTCAGAGTGACTGTGAACCGAATTAAAATCTTGGTTACGAGCGTTAAGGAAGCTTTTGGTATGCGGCTAGAGGAACTGAAGCACAAACTTGATCACCTTGATGACGCTCGTCTACAGCGCGTTGCGGCTTTGGTGACGCTGCTAGAGCTTGAGGAAAAAACGGCGGTGGTTGCCTCTGTGCCTCTTTGGCAAAGAGTTTCCCTAGCGGACATGGCGCGACGACTGCGAGAACGAGCTGTCAGCTATCAAGGAGCTAAGCGCGCCGGATTGCCTGATGCAGCTTTTGACCGAGCAGAGATTTACGATTAGTGGCTCGATATCTGCTTGATACGAATGTGGTTCTGCGACTTGCTGACTCGGCGAGTCAGCAGAATAAATTAGTAACGGAGACGATCGCTTCGCTGCTAGAACAACAAAATGTCTGTATTTTGGCTTACCAGATTTGATTGAGTTGAATGAGCGAAACCGTTTACATCGAAACGAGTATTTTGGGCTATCTAACGGCTCGCCCCACTAACCACCTAGTTTTGGCCGCAAATACCAAGGTTACTCGGGATTGGTGGGAGACTTGTCGTAGCGAATTCACCCTTTATGCTTCTGAACTCGTCCAGGATGAAGCTACTCAAGGGGATGGCGAGATCGCAAACCAAAGGCTGTCTCTGTTAGACCCGATCGCCTTTCTAGAGTTGACTGAAGCAGCGATCACGCTGGGCCAAGCATTTCTGCAACAAAGCAGCCTACCCACAAAAGCGGCTAATGATGCTTTACACATGGCTTTAGCCACCGTTTACGGCATAGACTACTTGCTAACATGGAACTGCAAGCACATGGCAAATGCCCAAATTCAAAAGAAGCTGGCTCAAATTGCTGAGCAATCAGACTATGAGCTACCGATCATCTGCACTCCTTATGAACTTATGGGATATACACCCGAATAGGATTAGACGATGTATCAAGACGAAATCGTTAGTGAAATCCACAAATACAGAGAAGAATACGCCAAGTCTTTCAACTACGATTTGAACTTAATCTTTGAAGATTTGCGGAAAAAGCAGGCTACTCACAGTCACAAGATTGTGAAGCTTCCTATCAAGAGACAATCTACAAAATCGGCTTATTGATAGGAAGCGATCGCCTCTCAATCTAAGCTTATGTAGCGGCGATCGCCCTCCAACCAACTTGAGAAGGCTTTTGAATGATCGAGATCGCCCCCTCCAAAACAGTATTCCCGCAAAGCGATCACTATCCCGAGAAGCCAATGCCCAGTCACCTGTTGACATTGATGCAGGGGTCTCAGCTTTACGATATCGCAGAAAGCAGAGCAGGCGGTTTGGCAGCGCCGTTTTGGGGAATATCAAAGTTGGGATGAAACGGATTTTGCCCAACCTATCGGACACGCCCATGGCAACCCTGTCAAATATAGCTTAGTCGCAGCCTCCGGAGATTGACCTTACTCTACCTATCCAGTGGCTTACATTGGGCAGTACCTTGACGTAATTTATTTTTGATATTCTTGATTCTCTAAGCTAGAAATCACAGTATTTCTGACAACATCAAAAATTAACTCAAACTCACTAAAGTTGAAATCATTGAAATTTTCAACTGAATTTAATATATTGTCGGCGAAATTGTTTTTAGTCAAGGCAACATTTTTGTGGAGTGAATCGAATACTTTGTCGTCAATAATTTTTATCGCCTTCGAGATCTTTGTTGCTGGATGTTCTATTCGTGTATTTAAATCATAATTCTTATGTCTCCCACTTCTCCAAATAAACTCATGCCCAAAGAATAATCTCCTTCCCTCTTTGTCCTTGCGCTTGATTTCATCGTCATGATAATAAAGTTCGATGCATACATCATTGTTATCATCACGATGAGATGGAGTTGGAATCACAAAAGAGTATACATTATTTCCCCAGTATTTAAAGTCTCCAGCAGATAGGTGCTCCTTTACAATATTCGAGTTATCACGGTCAAATATCGAAATCAAGATCTTTTCGTGTTGTGTCAAGCACAGATACTTAAGCATCTTATAAAGATTTTGTTCGCCATCCATTTCTCCTTTTCGGTCATTGAAAGTAAGATTTATTTTGTGGACAAAATGCTGTCTCTTTGTTGATTTTAATGCTGCTCTAAGATGTGTTATATCTGTTTTCCCTTCTGTCCAAATCTCCACCTTGACTTGGCTAAGTTTATTTTCATCTAGAGTGGCACCTGGTATTAAGTGCGTTTCAGGTACAAGTTCTGGAGATAACTTGCTCAGCTTTGCCAAAAATCTTTGATAAACTTTGTCTTGCCGACCTCTGACTTGACCTATAAAATCAATTTTTCCCTTGACTACATATTCAAGAGGAGGACACTCTTTCTGAAAGCTTTGGTTTGTATAGTATTTCTCCTGAAAATCTGATTGAGCGTTTTCCAGCCCATACTTTTCCCAAGCATGAAGCATCGCACGTACTTGCCGAACATATGCTCTTTTAACGTTTAGCTTTTCGTTTACTATAATTCCAGTAACTTCTTGGCTTTCGCTACTTGTCCTTAGCCTAGTTTTAGACTGATTTACCTTAAATCCTTGCCTTTCAACAATTCTTAGAAGCTCTTCACCAAGTAATAGTATTTTTTCTTTTTTATCAAAATAGACTAGTTGAATAGGAAATTCATAGTGAGAAGTTGAGAATGTAATATCGTCTGCATATCTTGTGTATATACAACCATATTTCTTGGCAAGTCTCTGCAGAGATGTATCGAGCGACGCGCAAATCATATTCGAAAGAATAGGAGATGTTGGTGCTCCTTGTGGGAGACAATTATTATGAGTACAAAGATTTGCGATCATAGTCGCAATTTCTTTATTGCAATTATATGGTGCTGCTGATAATAAGCCTCTTACTCGTCCAAAATTGATGGAGGGAAAGAAATCCTCCAGGTCAATGTTTAGTAGGCATCTTTTCTGTAAATGCTGTTCCGCATTGGTAATAATATTTCTGTCTTCTGTAAACCCATGTGTAGAATTTTTGGGCCTATAAACCAACTTCAATATGGTGTTTAGTTTCTTCTGTATTACCTTCAGCTCTTGAACTGGAGTTGTTATGTCTCTCAACTTCCCAGATTTCTTAGGTATCTGGAAAGTTACATATCGCTTTTCTTTATCTAAAATGTATAGCTGATATCTAAGGTGAATCTCAGATATTTCGAGTATATTGGCTAAATCGTATCTATTTTTTAGTTGAAAGAAGAGTTTTTTTATTACTTCTGGTTTTCTTTCAAGTTCAGAACTCATCTTTAACTAATTTCTTGAATGCCAGACATTTGCCCTCTCATTCAAACCTACCGCTACTTGCAGTAGTAACAGACTTTGCTGTACTTAAGTCAATTACTATTGAAAAAAACTAACAAATAAATTTCATTAGAAAAATCAATAGAACGAACTTAATTGTCTAGTAGCTAAAACTAATGAACCAAATCATTAGAGAAGCTACGATCTAAACAGTAACCACCTAAGTATTTCTACTGTTGGTGTCAGGGCGTAATGTTAACCCCTCGTTACTCTACGCCGCAGGATCAACAGCGCGGATCAATTCTCAGACAAACATCTGGCACATAAAATTATAAAGCAACTTTTTGGATGCAGCTCAGTAAGGATACGTAGTTGCCAACCACAACTTGAATACGTAAGTGAGTTGTGGCTGGCAACTTTCGGAGTGTCTAATCAGGCTTTTTCTCGGGGAGGAGGCACTTGTCGGAATCGCAGCCAGCGGGGCCTGCCTCAACTAAGTCGCCTCGGTCATAGCGCGACAGGGCCGTATGAAATTCCTCGGTGCCGCGACGGGCTTTCACCTGTTTCACCATGTCGTCATAAGTTGCCTTGTCGATAGGCTCGAAGGGCAACCGGGGGAAGGTTTGCAGGTTATCGAAGCGGGCGAGGAGAGCGGCGGAGATGTAGCCTTCATCGGTTTGGATAGCATCAGAGATGCGTTGGGCGAGGCCATCGATCTCGTTTTCCCGCAGTTCGATGGTGGCAGAGGTGTTGTGGGCGGTGTAGTGCTTTTGCACCTGCATATAAAAGTCAAACTGCGCCAGTGCCGTGAACTTCTCAATGGCAATTTCATCCGCACCGGGAATGTTGGCCCAAGAGACCTCCACCGGCATTTCCACCAGCCACTCCGTACAGCGCGGGTCAAATGGATCGTCCAGCAGGTTGCCGTGCTCATCCTTATCCGACTGGGAAGGAATGACCGTATAGCCGTAGTCAATGCAGGCCATCGCCACCGGATCATTCTTGCGGAAGGTGATGCGGCGGATGTAGCGCTGTGACTTGGGCGGATGCCAACCGGGGCTCGCACCCGTGAGCAGTGACTTGGTGCCCGCCGGTTGCACCGTAGTGCAGCGGTTAGGCCGTTTGATGCCGTGGCGATCGCAATAGTCCCCCACGGTTTCATGGACGATCGCCTTCCAGCGGCTCAGATATTCCTGCTCTTTGGCTTTGAACTCAACGCCCTGCATGGTGTCGGGGCGTCCGGCTTCCCACCAGTGCAGCCACTCGATGCCAAACGCTTTCACAAAGAAGTCAAACAGTCCGGTAAAAGAGACACCGACGATGGGATCTGCTTCGCGAGAGTGACGGTAGCGAGCTTCCACAAACTTGTGGTTGAGCAGACTAGCAACCGCCAAAGCGCCCGCCTTAAAGGCATCTTCCTGTTCTTGCGCGTTGGCCGGATCAATCTGATTGAGATGAATCTCCGCCAGATTGCAGTGAAAGTCTTGACCGAGGATTTCACCACAGGGATTTAATCCATAGCGGCCCTCCCCTCCGGCACGACGCTCGGCTTCACCGGCCCACTGAATCGCTCCCTCACCCGAGTAGAATTGCTTACGCACCGCCTCGGTGGTCTCGTCTAAATTCGGTTTGTGGTGAAAGACCCGCGTGTGATTGGCCATGCGCAGGGCATCGCGCTCCGGGTCGATGCGCCAGTTGCCCTCATCATCCTGCTGCCAAAGATTGTTTTTCGCATTGGCAGCCAAGTCATCGGCACTGTCGAACTGGCGCATTCCCGCACTGCGGCGAATGTTACCGGCGACGACACAGGCAGCGGCTTCGTCAATCAGCAAACAGCATTCCACCGAGTTGAGCTGCCGCCCGATTGCCTTATTCAAGATGTGGGCGCAGCGCTCATACAGCGTTGGCAACTTCACCGGATTTGCCACCCCGCCAAAGCCCTTGAGCTTCTCACCAGCGGGCCGCACGTCACTGAGATCGACCACGATGTCAACTTCATCGGTAAAGCGCTCGTCCGAAGACAGTTCCAAAATCGTTTGATAAGACTTGACCCAGCCCTGGCGGCTGTCGCCGACCAACACTCGCACCTGGTTACCCGTGACCACCACATCAGTGGTTTCACGCCGCTGGCCCACGGGCGTCGTGCCGATCGCCCCCTCTTGCCGCACCTGCAATCGGTTGCGAATGACCGGGAGTTGGTTGAGATACTTCGGCTCTAACACCGCGCCCGTGCCGCAGCCCATCATGGCCAGATCCATCATTAAACCAAAGGCCTGCCAGTCCACCACGTTGGTGCTGGTGCAGTTATAAGCGCCAGAAAAGTTTTCGGGCTTTTTGCTCCAGGCGGTGCCGCCGACCCAGAGCCAACGCCCCGAGGGCAGTGCCTTTACCGATCGCTGCATGCGCGAAATTAGCTGCTGTTCGTCATCAGTGAGCTGGCCCAGTGCCGTCAAGCCCGCCAGACTGCGATCGCATACCTGCTGCCAAGTCTCCCGTTCCCCATCGACGGTCTCATCCTTGCGGCTGTAGGTGCGATAAAACACTGGATATGCCGTAGCGGCGGTCTCGGGAAACGCGCCTTGAAAGCGAATGCGGGGGAGTTCTTGAACCATGAATCACAACCTGGTAACGATGAAAGCAAGTTAACGTTGAAGACTATCGAGGTAGGCAAACTTACACGCCTAATGAGCCCACATCATAGGGTACATCTAGGGGTTTTTGATGAAGCAAAAGAAATTTTACGCTATTCGTAGGGGGTTGCAAATAGAGCGCATTTCAAAAAATGCTTACAAGATAGCACAACGTTTATAGAAGTAAACGTGCGTTAAGCTAGAAGTCTCAGGCGCATCAAGTAAGCTCGATGGTGGCGTACTCGAGCGATCGCCCACAGTCTCTAGCCTTGAGCCGTTAACTCCACCCCTAGCGTTTGGTTATGGAAGGCTTTACCCGTCAAGAAACCCTGGCATTAACCCAAACCACCTCTAGTCGGTTGGCCTATCTCGACCGCACCGGCATCATCGTGCCGCAAAAATATGGCAACTCGAAAAAGCCCACCGTTATTTACAGCTGGGAACAAGTGCTCGAAGTGCGCACCATTGCCAATCTGCGCAAGCAAATCTCGCTGCAAATGGTGCGTCAGCTCGTCGCCTATTTAGATCAGCATGGTCTCGATCCCACGCTGCACGACAAGCATCTGGTCACCACCGCGAACGAAGTGTTTTGGGTGTCGCCTGACTGGTCAGACATGCCCCAGATCATGAAAGTGGCCGATCGCGAGGGCGAAGGGCTGGGCCAGCTCGTGTTGCTCGTGCTGCCCCCCTTGAATACGGTCATCCAGGAAATCTGGCAGGCCGCAGAAACATCTACCGTGGTGGATTTCGCCAGCTTTAAGCAGCGGGCGAAAACGATGCCGGCTCAGGCGGGATAAAAGCAACTTCAGACTTGAGATGCCACTCTCTAATGACTTAGACAAACAGCAGGTGTTAACAACGGCGTTCCTCGCCTCTCCCCAGACTATCGTCGAGCCTGCCGCTGGGGCACCACTTCATAGCTAATTTTCATCGCCAAAATGGCGGCAGCAAATAACAGAGTAAAGAGGTTCGCCAAAATGACCGGTGTGTCATGCACAGAGAGACCGTAAACCAGCCACAGCGTAATGCCCACACAGAGAATGATGAGCATACTCCATGACATGCCTTCAGCAGAGCGCGATCGCCAGGTCTTGAGCACCTGAGGAAAGTACGCCATTGTCGTCAACAACCCTGCTGCCAAGCCCAATTCTGTGATGAGATCCATCGTCGGGCAAACCCCAATGAGTAATGTGCCGAAACTCGCCCGGAATCAATCATGTTTGACGCCTTAGTTTAGCAACCTAGCACAACAAAACAGTACATATCGCAATCTTTAGACGAAGTGTTACTGACTTTTGTATGGAAACAGGCTGGTTTTCGCCACAGCGCCGCCATTGCCGGGCCGGGCGGCAACAGCTGACAAGATTGAAAATTCGGGTCTGTATCATTCAACTAACTCTATGGAGCGCTAGTTCGGGTTAAACCAAATCCCGTTTCTTTCCCCTCTGGAGAAAGACTAATGGGGTGGGTTGAACCACTCTCAGCGGCATGATTAACACTCACCCCGCCTTGGGCACGCCTCCCCAGAGGGGATTATCGCCTCAACCGGCGGGTCAGCCTGCCTCCTGCCCTGATCTCGAGAGCGTTAGTGACAGCACCGATTTTGCCGCTAGCCTGACCGGACGACGAGGTACAAAAACGGTTTGTCTGCCACGAGCGCGTCCGGGCTAACTCAACCGCAAACCGAAGAGGGTGTTTTCGCCCTCAACGAAGATGCACCGCGCTTCATGACGCGGGTGAAATGATTGCGTCAATCAGCTAGATGACTGGTCAGGTCAACGGTTGAGGACTGAGCCGAGTTGTCAGTCGTCACCCACTCATTGCGGCGGTCTATGCGAATTGACTCGCTTGTCTAATGCTGGCCAAGCACTCGCGATGGCAGTTTCCTCAGCTGTTGAGCTCCCCTGAGGCGAGACGCGACTCTACAAGTACCCATCGAAGCGTGGCATCCGATGTTGAGGGCGATCGCCAATTGCTCACCGATGCCAACTTTGAGAACGCTCTTAAGGGTACATATTTGTGATTTGAGACAGATCTGAGGAATCTCATAAGTCGTCTGAGAGTGGCTATAATAGCCAGATGTATGATTACTTTTGTGCTTGATTCGCTATATCAACTATTTATCTGAACTATCGGTATGACGATGGCTGAACTGACAGACTTTTATTTAGAGTAAGCGTCTCTGCCAGAAAATCTTGAATTTTCAGACTCATCATTGGTGAAGGGCTACCGTCTTCACTTTAGATAGATTGTTGTTAGCAATCCTGACAAAAGAGTTACCCATAGCACTAAGCCTCCACTGAGTGTTAAAAGTGTTCTTTTCTTGCTTTTAGAACAGCTGCATAGATGTCATATGCGGTTCCTTCAATTTCGAAAAGCAGTATATGAAATTCCCTGTTAATCTGACTCCTGAACCTTTATGCCTTTTTCTGTCGCAACGCAACGTCTGTCTGTTTTTGTTGATGGCAACAACATGTTTTATGCCCAACAAAAAAACGGTTGGTTTTTTGATCCCCGGCGAGTTTTACAACATTTCACCTCAGAAGACGGCGGCTTGAGTTTAGTCAACGCATTTTGGTACACCGGTCTCAAAGATCCGCAAGATCAGCGAGGCTTTCGCGATGCGCTAATCAGCTTGGGTTATACCGTCCGCACCAAAATCCTCAAGGAATATTACGACGACAATTCAGGTCGCTATTCCCAAAAAGCGAATTTAGACATCGAGATTGTGGTGGATATGTTCAACACGGTTGAGCAATACGATCGCGTGGTCTTATTTAGTGGCGATGGTGACTTCGAGCGGGCGATCGAACTGCTGCGCTCAAAAAGTACGCACATCACCGTGGTCTCGACGGACGGCATGATCGCTCGCGAATTGAGAAACGCCACCGATCGCTACATCGACCTCAACAGCATTCGCAAAGAAATTGAAAAGCGCGACCACCATCATCATTGACGGTGGTGAGCCCCCCGATTTCGCGATTGATATCCCGGCTCTAGTTTCTTTGGAACAAGGCTGCTGTTTGGTTTGAGCGATCGCCGCCCCCCCAAACACAGAGCGATTCAGCCGATTTCAAGAATTCCTGAGATTTCCCTCTGGGCAACGGCATCTCTGTGTTAGGATTAACAACCGTGGATGGCGGGTCGGTGCCCGAGTGGTTAATGGGGGCGGACTGTAAATCCGCTGGCTATGCCTACGCTGGTTCGAATCCAGCTCGGCCCATCCACGCCAGCCCATGTAGCTCAGCGGTAGAGCACACCCTTGGTAAGGGTGAGGTCATGAGTTCAATTCTCATCATGGGCTTTTTGATTAACAGCCCGTATGGTAGAACTTCGTTTTTTGAACCTGGGCTGTTTCCAAAGGCTCGCAGATAGAGAAGACGACTAATCGCTCTATCGGCTCAGCTACTGGGCTAAGCTTTATACCAATTCTCTGAAACTGGACTACAGATCTGCCTTACGACTCCGCTCCAGGAACGTCGGCTGAGCGGCGGCGTCAGCCCGACGGGCAGGTCAGGCCAACCCGCAGTGTCTCCTACTGGGAGAAAGCCGTTGTATGTGTGGCTGTCATTTGTAGAACTGGTATTAACTATCACTCCCACAATTCAATCTCGCAGGCAGCGCTAAGACGGCGTTATAGCCATAATTTGGCTGGCTATTTGTCTAATATGCATTTTGCCAAGACGTGCTGCAGCTTACTCGAAGGCCGTTGACTGAGCCACTGACTGCCAGCCAATTAAAGCTGAGAGCGTTCTCTTGGTTGCGCAAACAATTGTTGAATGGCGCGATCTCGATCGCGCCAGGTTTCCCCATTCGCGACCGTCCACACGGTGTCGTAAAAGAAGAACGACACGCCCGCAAAACCCATGTCTCTCGCTACCTGCACCTGCTGCTGAATCAGGCCAATCGGCACGGGCTGGTTTTTGAGGCCGGTGAGAATGCCGACCCCAGTGGGAATATGGCCTTGCGCCTGCTGAATGGTGCGATCGCGCAGGGTGTGCCGAAAGTTATCGACGCTATCGCGATAAACCTGCACAATCAGCTCTTCGATGTAGCCCATCTCGCGCCAGCGCGGCCAGTCTTGTAGCGACTCCCGATAGGCAAAGGTAGCCGGGTTGGGTGCCACCGATAGCACGGCATTGGGACGTTTCGCCTTCACCACCCGAAACACTGAGTCGATAAAATCCGTGATCTGGGCGGCTCGCCAGCGCGTCCACTCGGCATCGTAGGGGTTGGTGGCGGGCGATTGCCCGCCATGCGCTTGCCGGTAAAGGTTGATTGTGTAAGGATCGTAGCCAAACGCGACGGGTAAAGCGAAGTGATCGTCGAACTGCAGCCCATCGACGTCATAGTTGGCCATCAGCTCCGCAATCAGATCCAGAATGAACGCCTGCACCTCGGGATGAAATGGGTTGAGCCACACGCGCGGATGCCGACCCTCTTGATAGCGGCGGGCCGCAGGCAAAGCACCTTGCTTTTGGGTCAGCCAATCGGGATGGCGCTGGGCCAAGGGCGCGTTGGCCGGCAGCATAAAGCCAAACTCAAACCAAGGGATCACGCTGAGGTGCCGGTCATGGGCCTGGGCAACTAGCCCGAGCAGCAAGTCGCGATCGCCCTGGGCGGCTTCCAAGGCTTCATTGCGGCCTTGCTCTTCTAAATCAGGATAGAGTCCCTGCTGGTAGCCCATTGCTTGTTCCGCCACCTGGCTGGGATACAGAGTGTAGCCCCAGCTCCACACCGCCGGATACACCGTATTGAAATGGCGATCGGCTAACTGCTGCAGCGTCGCCGTCACGGCCTGATCCGAGAACAAAACGGTGCTATCCACATTGGTCAGCCAAACGCCGCGAATTTCGGTGGGAGCATCGGCCCGGGCGGGCTCTGAGATGACTGCCATCAGGCCTGAGACGCCCCACAGTAGGAGCGCGCTCAAAACCGCGATCGCAAGATAGTTAATCCGTTTCATGGTGTTCTTAAAAAGGGTTGAGAGGGGCGACCGAGCCCCCTTGAGATCAGGAAGTGACTTGAAAATAGCGTCTCCGGATGGCTCGGGACGGGGCAATGCCACCCCCTTACCGCAGCTGATTCACCCCCCTCATCCCCCATACGCAGTCAAGCAGACCGCTACCGGATCTCATCCGGTGCCTGGGCCTGCTGAGCGCGATCTGGCGACAGGCCCTTGACTACACCAGACGCTGATTCCACCGCGAAGGTTTGTCGGGGGGTGCCAATTTCGATCCCGTTTTCCGCAAGCGCTTGGCGCACCCGCAAGCGCAGCTCTCGCCCGACGGCCCACTGCTGCCCCGGTTCAGTTTGAATCCAGGTGGTGAGGGTCAGGCCGCTGTGCGAGACGCTGTCGACCCCTAAAACGCTGGGTTCAGAGACGATTTGGTCGTGCCATTCGGGATCGTCGTAGAGAGCCTGGGCCACGGTTTGCATCACCGCTAGTGCGGCTTTGGGGTCGGTTTGATAGGCCACATCAATGCTGAAATTAACCCGCGACCAGCTGCGAGTCAGGTTTTTGACCTGGGTAATGCCAGAGTTGGGAATCGTCACTAAATCACCAGCAGCGCTGCGCAGTTGGGTGACCCGCAGGTTGAGATTTTCCACCAGGCCAGCCGCCGTGCCCACGTCAATCACGTCGCCGATCGCGTATTGATCTTCCGACAAAATCAAGAAGCCATTGACCAAATCTTTGACCAGGTTTTGCGAGCCAAAGGTAATCGCCAAACCGGCCAAGCTGCCGATCGCCACCGTCGAGGCGGTAGGTACACCGAGCGATCGCAGGGCCGACAAAATCGCCACGATCAGAATGACCACGGTGGCTAATCCCTTGGCGGCTTGAGAAATCGTCGAGGCCCGCAGTTGCCCCCTTTGCGCATCGCCCAAATGCACAAAATCGGCGAGATCAGGCCCTTCCCAGCTAGTGGTGAACCGATCGATGAGCCGCCGACTGAGACGAATGGCCAACCCAGCTAAAAACCACACGAGGAACAAGTTGGGCAAACCTCGGAGGAAACGGAATTCTTGATCTAGTAGATAGGGGGAAACCCAATAAATCCAAGCAATGCCACCAAACCAGGCCAAAACCAATAGCCAAAACATCAGCCATTGCCCTAGATCGAGCGCTGCCAATTGCCGATCGAGGCTAAACACCTGCTGCAACGCTTGTAAAAAGGTGGCTCGAGCTTGCGTCATCTGGTCAGGGGCAGCAGTGGCCGACCCTTCTGGATGATCGGGGTCAGATATCGCTGCAGAGGCGGTCGTGCTAATGGCCCGCTTTTGCTGCCGCAGCTGTTTTTGACGTTGATATAAGCCGTACTTTAAACCGGCGAGGAGTAGCGTCAGTAGTAGTAGCCCACTCACGATCTGCAACACTCGCCGTTGATCGCGGGGCAGCTTTTGCAACCCCTGGCGAAGTTCTTGCTCTAGGGTGTTGCGCCAGCTGGTCGCCAGTTGATCAATCGGTTGACCGTTAAAGTCTGCGTCCAACCGAGTCACAGACACTAAAACTAAGGGCCGAGGATATTGCGCATCTCTCACGCCAACCACGGTGACGTTGTTGAGCTGCGAGACTTCAAACGTCATGGTCTCTGGATCCATCGGACGACTGAGCAAGAGCAAGAGCTTGGCGCGAATTTCTTGGGCGCGCTGCTCAACCGGTTGCTGATCGCCAATGGCGGCAGGGGTGCGATCGTAGACGGTCGGTGCGGCAATGGTGAATAAGGTGTGGGTACTTAGAGGCGATTGCACCGTCACGGCTTCTAAATTCCCATAGCGGGTAATGCCCGGCGGCGGCCCCGCAGGTTCTTCTGGCCCCAAGCCGTCTGGCAAGAGAAACTGGGCGGAACTGGGTTGTCCCACCCAGAGGGTGACACTGAGCGCTAGCAAAAAGGCTACACCCCAAGCGATCCACCGATTGCGATAACCAAATGTCGATACTGAGCAGGCTTTCAATCGCATGAGTTCTTGCGCCAATGAGCAAATACTTCAATCACAGATTGCGGTGCAGGGCGGTTCTAGCGCTGATTGTGGTCTGGCATCGAGCCGCATGGCTTAGGTCAATCGTTTGGCCAAAACCTCGATGACTTTGGGGCCATCCACCTCGGTGACTGTCCATTCAAACCCGTTGTAGGAGACGCGATCGCCAATAATCGGAATCTTTTGCAGCCGATGAATAAGAAAGCCCGCCAGGGTTTGATAATCCTCTTCCACTGGTAGGTCAACCTCTAACAACTCATTGATTTCTTCGATATAGGTTTGTGCCCGCACACGATAAGACTGGTCATCCAGCATACTAACCAGCACCTCGACATCTTCTTCTGGTTCGCTGCTGTCACCAATAATTTCGCCCGTGATGTCGGCCAGCGTCACGAGTCCGGCTGTCCCCCCGAATTCGTCGACTACCATCACCATTGACTTGCCCGACTTTTGCATAATCTGCAGCAGATCGCGCAACTGCGTGTACTCCGGCACAAAGCGAGCCGGGCGAATCCAGTCGTCGATATCGCTATCAGCAGTCACTTCGTGTCGGGCCAGCGGGCCAATCAAATCTTTGAGCGACAAAATACCCGACACATCGTCTAACGACTCCCCCACCACCGGAAACTGCGAGTGGCCGGTTTCCGCAATCGTGTCTAAGGCTTGCTGCAGCGTGGCCGTGCGAGGCAGGGCGGTGATCTGAGTGCGGGGAATCATGACGTCTTCAGCCACGACATCGCGAAATTCAAACACGTTGTTCAGCAGTTCGCGTTCTTCCTCATCTAAACCCTGAGATTCGGTCGAGGTGCTAATAATCAGCTGCAGTTCTTCTGACGTGATGCGGCTATACCAACTCTGACTACCAGCATATTGCGTGCCAAACAGCCGCAGCAGCCAGCGGGTAGACTGATTGAGCGCCCACACAAAGGGCATAAAGAGTCGAGAAATGGTCAGGCTCGGGGGGCCAAATAACCGCGCTAGCCGTTCTGGATAGAGCATTGCCACGGCCTTTGGAGTGAGCTCACCCAACACGATTTGCAAATAGGCAATCAGAAAAAAGGCGAGGGGAATCGCGATGGAATGGGCGATCGCGCCAACGTAAGGCACGGCGATCGCCAACTGATTTAATAGCTGCAGCCAAACTGTGGCAATGGTAGATTCGCCAATCCACCCGAGGGCCAGACTAGACAGCGTGATGCCAATTTGCGTCGTCGACAGTAGCTGATCGAGACTGCGCTGAAAGCTTTGCACCGTGCGGGCTTGAATGTCACCGGCGGCGGCCAATTGGTTAATGCGCGATCGCCGCACCGACACAATTGAAAATTCAGCGGCCACAAAGAAGGCATTGATGCCAATCAAGGCGAGGACTGACAACACCCTCACCGTGATCGCCACCCCGGTCAAACCTGGGGCAGTCACAAGCAGCGGCACATCCGTCTGAGCAAGCATTACAGATTTGAAAAAGATGAGCTTAAAGCGAAGACGCGAACACTCGAGAAGACGCGGACTGAGCCTAGCTCTGCAACCGTGAGTGTTGGCTTACCGTGCCGTTGCCTCCAGGCCCTCACCTGATCAATCGGGGCGAGCATCCGCCCGTAAACCCGCCTCGCAATCCTGGCTGCGAGCCCGGCCACATTGCCAAAGCAGAGATGGACAGCCCCGCAGGAAAAACCACCGGAGAAACTACTCGCCACCATCAACTGAGCCGCCTGACATGCGCAACTGGACTTCGCGAATAATTTCTTGCTCATCCTGCAGCATCGAGCCATCGCCCGAGGCAGGAGACGCCTGATTCGAAGCGGCACTACTGGCGGGCCGGGCATCGGGCTGACGGACACCCGTTAGTGCTTGTCGGCCTAGAGCATAGCCCCACGAAGAACTCACCACCCCGGCCCCCACCATCAGCGCTAACAAAATTGTTGTAAAGGCAACCGCAGGACTGATTCCCATCCCAGCAAACACTCCGAATAATTGTGTCCACATATCATATTAGGTCTTGCGAACTGCGGCCCATGATTATTAGACTTTGCAACAGCTTGCTTTGCTGTGGCGAAGGTTTTGCGATGGGCCGTAACTGGGCCTGATGCGGAAGACTGGCAGTGCCGCAGACCCGTATTTTGCGATCTTAGTTGCTTTGTCTCAATCAGTGCAGCACACAGACTGGCTACTTTAATGTCTGAGTGTGATGCGGCACGCGTCTCCAAATTGGTGCGATCGCATCTGGTCGAGTTAGATGAGTCACCTCAGCATCGGGCGATTACAAGTAAACTGCCCGGTGCTGATGACTTCAGGCGGCCAACTGGGCTCAACCCCAACTGACATCACCCGACGGCGTCTTCTAAAGCCTCGACGTAATTTGTTATTTTATGGTCGTTGATGCGTCGACTCACTACCTGCCACGACCACATTGACCCCAATCGCTGCAGCTCGGACACATGCTCATAACCTTGCCACAGTCGGGGCGTCCGCGTCACGATGTCCCAACCGTAGACAAAGCGATAGCTCCGGGGCACCCGTTGGCGAAAGGAATTGACCAGGGCGGGATTACCGACCCGCGGTGCCCCAAACGTGTAAAGCTCGATCGCCTGACCGGTATGTTGAGTAAGGTTGTATTGCAGATCGAGCGCGGCAATCGTCGCGATCGCACCACCCAAACTGTGTCCAGCAAGGGTGAGGGCATAATCGGGATACTGCTTAATCGTTTCTAAGAGGGGCTGGCGCACCGCCAAATAAGCGTCCATGAACCCTTGGTGGAAACGGACATCCGTTGTGGACTCGTCACCATAGGGATAAATCTGCTTGCGCATCTGAAAATTGTTGATCCAGTCAGTGCTTTTGTCACTCCCTCTAAAGACGATATACAGCGCTTTAGGGCTTGCCTGCTCAAGCAATGCCGCCTGGGTATCGGTTTTGCCGCCATCATCACTTTCAATCAGCGTTGCCTCCACCCCTGGCATGCTGTCAAAAATAATCTCAGCAAAACTTTTGTAGACTTCTTGGCTAAGGCGAGCGCAATGGAGGGCCGTTTTTTGATTTAGCATGGCAGAACTTTGTAAAAAAAGGGTTAAGACCAACGGGTGCACCGGATTAGAGTCAGCGGTCTTACCACTAGCCGCATCCAGTCAACTAGCCGCGAGCATTGGCGGAGCGGTTTTGCCTGCCCAGACTCCCGACGAGCACATCACATTCTGATATCGCCTCAGGCCAACAGCCCAGCCCACTCTGCTAACAGCCGGGCATTAAAACAAGCTGTCTTAGTTAGAGTTTAAAGCTACACCGAACCCTAGAACATTGGGAATGTTCTAAACACTACAGTACAGGACACCCCATTTGCGGATAGTGATCGCCTCGAAGAGGTGATCGCACGTATCAACCAAAATGAGCCGCAAGTTAAACCAGGTCAGCGACTCTATCATCTGGTTGGCGAGACACATTGATAACGTCATCTTGCTGTACCGCTTGAGGCTAATTGATCGCGATGCTGGGACTACTTCACCCGTGATCGACCCTTTCCATGGTTGTCTGCCCGAATTGAGAAAGTAGTCTCCTTAAGGTGCGGGCTTAGACAACAGACCTTGGCGAAATCTGATTTGCCCAACGGTCAAGCTGGTGACGGCAGTCGCAACGTCAAACGCTGCAATCATTGCCAATAGAGGATTCAGCTAGCAAGCTTTGAGGTTAGCTAAACCACGGTTGAGGGAAACTTAGCGTAAGTATTAGTTGCCTCAATAAAAAAGTGAATTGTGATTTGGCTTGGCAACACTTTCATGATTGATTGAGGTCGAGTGACTTTACCCGATGAAAATAAGGGCCTCGGGGCTCAAGCGATCGCTCAACCCTAAACGGATTCTATGACTCATATGCCCTCGAATTAGCCGACGACATTGCAGTGGTCACCCGTACTAGCGCTGCTTGATTCTCCGCTTAGACAAAATGCTGAACTTAGTCATAAATCTACTTAAAAGCTCAAAGTTTTTCCCTTTAATCAAGCGCTGTTAACACTCGCTGGCATAAGATCTACCACTCTTCGAGCCCACTCTGTTTCCTATGACCAACAAGTCTACCGTCCTGCAAATTCCAATTGAGCCTGAAATAAAGCACTCGCTTTATCGTCCTCATACCAGCGTCTTCTCTGGCTTTAGTCATTGGTCATTAAACAAAAAAATTGTTGCCGGATATATTTCGGCATTTTTAGTATCATCCACGGGGATTGCGACCGGCTTTTTCGTAGGCAGGAATATTGAACAAACCGCTCGTGACATGCAAGCCGAAGCAATTGAGGATGTAGAAAACGTTATTAGCTTGAAGGAAAGCCTGTTAACCCTTCTAGTTCACAAAGATGAAACATTAAAAAACTTTCAAGCAGGCAATCTTGAGGCAGGCCAAGCAGATTTATCTGATTTCAGAGTTGCCCATGAAAGATTCAAAAGAAACTGGGAAGAGTTCAAAGACTCTGATGAATTTAATGAAGCCGAGGAATCTGACGAAGTCACTGAGGCGGAAGCAAAAATTGCCGCCGATCTTTTAGAAGATTACGAGGTTATTGTCACTAACTACATTCGACAGGCCAATACACTGTTTGAGCAAACCGATCTGCTCGGATACACGCCGGATCAGCTACTCTCACTGCAACCAAAATTACTAGAGTTAAATCAAAACGAGTTCATTACTAATCTAAACGGTTTCATCGATAAAGTGACAGAGTTGGCCAACGCCACAGCCGATGAACAGGCAGAGGCGGCAGCGGTTTTTCAACAAGCCAGCAGAACACAGCTTCAAATTATATTAGCGAGCACGATCATCTCTGGAATGATTGGCGTTTTGTTGATGATTCTCATCAGTCGTGTTCTATTACGACCTCTTCAAACCATGACGCACACTGTTCAGCAGTCAATTCAACAGGCTAATTTTGATGTTCAAGTGCCGGTGAGTAGTCATGATGAGACCGGTATCTTAGCTCAGACTTTTAATACCCATCTCAAGTTTGTCAATCAGCTCCTGGCTCAGCGTGAAACTACGAATCAGCAGTTGGAATCTACGTTAGCAGAATTACGTCATACTCAGGCGCAAATAGTCCAGAGTGAAAAAATGTCTGGCTTGGGAAAAATTGTTGCTGGCATCGCCCATGAAATCAACAACCCGGTCAATTTTATTCACGGCAATTTAGCTTATGTTCAGAATTATGTAGAAGCTTTATTGGGTTTGGTGAAAATGTATCAAGCTCAGTGTCCTATCACCACCACAGAAATCCGAGCTGAAGCTGAAGACGTTGATTTAGAATTTATTCAAAACGACTTACCGAAAACGCTGGATTCTATGAAGACTGGCAGCGATCGCATTCGTGAAATTGTGCTTTCGCTCCGCAGCTTTTCCCGATTTGATGAAGCTGATATCAAACTGGTTGACATCCACGAAGGGCTCGATAGCACGCTGATGATTTTGGGCTATCTACTGGAAGCGGAAGCCGATAGACCTGAAATTCGAGTTCATCGAGATTACGCAATCCTGCCACTGGTTGAATGTTATGCCGGATTGCTGAACCAGGTATTTCTGAATGTTCTGACTAACGCGATCGAAGTGCTCAGCGCCGAGAGGACGCCGCCAACATCACAAGCGCCGACGAACAGACTCGGTCAGATTACCCTGCAGACTGCTCTCGTTGACGAGCAGTGGGTGCAGATTACGATCGCCGATAACGGGCCAGGCATTTCTTCAGAGGTGCAGCAAAAGATGTTCGACCCGTTCTTTACCACCAAGTCTGTTGGCGAAGGCACGGGAATGGGATTAGCGGTCAGCTACCAAATTGTGACTGAGAGACATGGCGGCCAATTAACCTGCCGTTCTTCGCTCGGTGAGGGGGCCGAGTTTATTATTCAAATTCCGGTTCGCCGAACAGTTACTAGCGAAAGTGCATGATGACCATGAGGTTGCCGATGTGTGCGGCGAACCGGACCGATTACGGCTGCCATCATCAAGCACTCGCAGGCATCTATGACCGCTTCATCAGGGATGTCTATCAAGCGATAACCGCATCCACTAATACCAATTCTACAAATGACAGCTACCCAGACAAGTCGGCTTTCTCCCAGTCGGAGACACTGCGGGTTGGCCTGGCCTGCCCGTCGGGCTGACGACGCCGCTCAGCCGACGTTCCTTGAGCAGCGTCGAAAGGAAGGGCTGTAGTCCAGTTTCAGAGAATTGGGATTTAAGGAGGGATTTCCTAATCTGGGTACAGATTTCGATCGCCTCTAATCATGCCAATGCTTAAATCATGGAAAGATAGGTACAGAGTCTGAAGCCGTTGATTTCAGCAACTCACCGTCAGGTTAAGTCCGATTCAGCTCATGAAAGTTCCCAGTCGATTTGTACTGGCAGCCGGACTGAATGAAGGGCGTTTTCTAGATCGCGACACGCTCTAATTGAAAACGCGAGGCTTGCGAGGCTTGCAGGGGCTGCCCAGGCAAATGGAATCAGCAGGCAGATCCGTAAACACGCTGCTTCTCGCCCCGACCAGGCTATTGGCCCCCACCGTCACGCCGGGACCGATGAAGCAATTCGCCGCTATCCAGGCCCCATTTTCGAGCACGATGGGGGCTACCTGCAGCCCAAAAGCCGGATCAGCGGGATTATGCGAGCCGGTGCAGAGATAGGTGTTTTGCGAGACGACGGTGTGGTTGCCGAGCCGAATTGGACCCAGACTGTAAAACTCCACGCCGCTGCCCACCCAGCTGTAGTCACCAATTTCAATCTTCCAAGGATAGTGAAACCGGGCTGAGGGTCGAATGGCGACCCCGCGGCCAATGCGAGCCCCAAACCAGCGCAGCAACAGACGCCGAGGGGCGTGGTGAGCATGCAGCGTGAGGGGAAAAACCACTGCCTGCACTAGCCACCACAGCAGAATCCAAGGCTTCGAGCGGCCCGGTGAGTACCAAGACTGGTCATACTGGCGCAAATCAATCCGCGCTGGGGCCCCAATCCCGGGCTGCCAGGGTTCGTCAGGGATGGACTTTGCGTCCGGCAACGGAGAACGGTCAGACGGAGAACGGTCAGAAGAAGAAGCCATGACAACGGTTAGCTTTGCACGTTGGCGGGTGCGATCGCGGGTGACTCATCAGTCGTCGCCGCCGCGTCGTCGGCACCTTGTTTGACGTTGAGCTGTCCGCCAAACTTTTGGAGTTCAAACAACTTGACGCCAATTTGATATTCATACTGGCTCAGCAAGCGACCGTAGATGTAGCCAGCCTGGCCATCCAAAAACCCAAGGCGAATGAAATAGAACAGAATAAACCGGAGGAATGGCTTAAAGGGTAAGCGCACCCAAATCTTTTTCAGAAACCGCTTACGCTGAACCGAGTCGCCAAACAGATTGGCACCGATGGTGCCATCTTCGGCCATGCCGTTGAGAATATTGTAGTAAACCCGCGCCTCCCAGTTGGAATAGCGATTGTGGCGCTGCAGCCAGTGATAGAGATCGCGGAAGTCGATATGTAGCATATCTTCTTTCAGATAGCCGACTTCACCCGTCTCTACGATGACGTGCTCATGCACTTCGTTGTCACCGGTATTACGAATTTCTTCGGTATTGAGGTTTTCGTAGCGGCCATTGGCGTGGCGAAATAGGCGCAGATTCCAATCGGGATATTTGCCGCCAAAGCGAATCCATTTACCGAGGAAAAACACCCGGCGGTTCAGATAGTAGCCACTGTGGTCAGGCTTTTGAATGGCCTGCTCAATTTCGTCCCACAGTTCCTCCGTGATGCGCTCGTCGCAATCGACGATGAGCACCCAATCATTCTTAAAGGGCAGGTTATCAAGCGACCAGTTTTTCTTTTTGGGCCAGCGACCGTTGAAATGAAACTGCACCACTTGAGCGCCATACTCCTCAGAAATGGCGATCGACCGATCTTCGCTTTGCGAATCCACCACAAATACTTCATCGGCGCGGGCTACGCTCTCTAGGCAGGCCGGGAGGTTAGACTCCTCATTTTTGGCAGGAATGAGAACAGAAACGGGGATTTTAGAGGACATAGCAGATTTTGAAGTAATTAGGATAGGGGTTGAACGAATAGCCACTGGGTGGCAGTCAATTTGGCAGTTAATGTAGGGGGCCGATAGCGCCTAAGCCCATGCCAGTGAGCCTGCCTAGCCTGAGGCTGGGCGCAGCAAACCACGAATAGCACTGATAAGATACCCAACTTGGCCGTAGGCATAGAGCATGTTTTCAAACCGCTGGGCCGGATCGGGCAGATATTTAACCGTTTTGTAGAGACCGCGAATCAGTCGCTCTCCCCCTGATTGCAGCTGCTTCCAGCCCGAACGACCGGCCACCCGTTCGCGGTAACACTCACTAATGCCTTGCCACCAGCTACGCCGGATAAACCAGGTCGGCACCATGCGACTCGGGGCGACGTTGTGGGCCACTAGGGCGTCGGGTAGATAGGCAACGCGGTAGCCCATGTTGAGAGCTTTTTCGGTCATGTAAAGCTCTTCGTTTGACAGCAAGTTTTTGCCGACGCGGCCCAAGTTGACGTCAAAGCCGCCGATTTTTTCAAGAAAGTCAGCGGTGATGGAATAATTGAGGCCTCTCGGGGTCAGTCCCGGCTGCTCGATGTAAACGAGCTCATCCCCGAGGTCATAAGCGCCCAGGTTGCCCGTCATCCCCGTTGACATCCATTTCGGTGGGGTGCAGTTGGGGGGCCAGATCAGCGTCACTTTGCCGCCCGCGATCGCCACCGTGGTGTCCTGCTCGTAAATCTGTGCCAGGGCCGTCAACCAGCCGCTGCTCGCTTCGGCATCGTCGTCTAGGTAAGCGAGAATTTCACCTGTGGCCACTGCCGCGCCGGCATTACGCGCGACAGAGAGGCCGAGGTTGGCTTCATAGACGTACTGTAGCCGGGGATGAGGCAGGCGAGCTTCAACAATGGCCCGCGTGCTGTCGGTAGAAGCATTATCCACCACGAGCACTTCGTAGTCGGCAAAATCTTGCTCCAGCAAACTGTCGATCGCCGCGCCGAGATAATCTTCGCGGTTGTGCGTACAGATAATGGCTGAGATCCGAGTCGGGGGCATAGGGTGGTTACTCCTCTCGCTCAAAAGCGGGTCAGCTCGCCTTAAGCATTCCCGTTGCGGCTGGCATTCTCTTCAATGACGACGAATTCGGTCGGTCTTGTGCCCGAAGATTCACGGTAAATTAATATCCGTTGGATAACCAATTCTTCCTCGCAGGTGGTGGATGGATAGCTATCGCGCTTATACAGAGTTGCCCCAAGTTGATTTGGCCCCCCTCATCGACCATTCTCTCTTGATTCCCACCGCGACACCCGAGCAAGTGATGCATTGGTGTCGGGAGTGCGATCGCTACCGATTCGCGGCGGTCTGCATCGCGCCGACCCACGTGGCCCTTGCCCGCGAGCAGTTGCAGGGCAAAGGCGTGGCCATCTGTACGGTGATTAGCTTTCCCACTGGAGCCACGACCGCCGCCAGCAAACTTTACGAAGCCCAAGATGCGGTCGAGCAAGGGGCGACGGAATTGGATGTCGTGATCAACCTAGGCTGGCTTAAGTCGGGGCAGCATGACCGCCTGCATCGTGAAATTGCGGAAATTTGCGAAGCCACGGGCACGCTGGTCAAAACAATCTTGGAAACGAGTTTGTTGACGCCAAAAGAGATCAAAATTGCCGCTGATATTTGTTTAGATGCGGGTGCCAGCTTTCTCAAAACCAGCACCGGTTGGCAGGGGGGCGCTACGGTCGAAGCGGTGCGCCAACTAAGCGAAATCGGTCACGGCCAGGTGGGCATTAAAGCCTCGGGGGGGATTCGCACCGCTGAGCAGGCGCTACAACTCGTGCAGGCGGGGGCCACCCGCATTGGCACCTCACGAGGGCCAGAATTGGTGCAGCAGCAGGCCGCCTTAGCTGAGCGGTAGATCCGTTAACGCTCACCCAGAGTGCTCCCCATGCCTGCACTTGCCGTCTGGTTGACCTTTGCAGCACCTGTGGTTGGTTTTGCCGCTCGGCATCGCTCACGGTCATGTCGCTCACGGTCATGACGATATTGCCAAAACGCTCCGCCAACTGGGTTCCCAAAGCTTGATGTCGATAAAGTTTGTAGATTTACCGAACCGCCCAGGCGAGGATGAGAGAACCTGCAGTAGAATTTTGGCGCATTGACGTGATCACTCCGCAACGTCAGTTAGCGGCCCCGGCGGGAGTGATCGCGGGCGGCGGATGAAAGTGGCCAGCCGCTGAATCAGAGTGGTCGACCTTGACGCCCTCTCGTCGGTTTTAGATGCTGCCAGTCCGATCGCTGACACCAGACTGGCGGCAGTTTTGCTTACTTCGCGCGGTTAATCCACACATAATGGCTCAGCAGGTGCTCTACGTCGATCCCGCTCAGGGACAGGACAATCGCGAGGGGCGATCGACCAATCAACCCCTCAAAACCATTACTGCCGCATTACGGCTGAGCCAGGGTGACACGCAGATACAGCTCCAAGCAGGGCTCTACACCGCTAACAGTGGTGAACAGTTTCCCTTAGTCATTCCGTCGGGGTGTGAACTGGTGGGTCAACCGGGGGGGGGCCGGCCTACCGCGATCGTGCAGGGCAGTGGCCCGGTACAGCATCCGGTGCTGGGTAGCCAGGTCGCCGCCAGCGTGTTGCAAGATGGGGCCAAACTCAACCAGGTAACCATCATTAACACCCAGGCGCAGGGCATCGGCCTGTTGCTCACCGAGGGGCGACCTCAATTGGCCGGGGTGGTCGTGATGAAATGTCCGCAGTATGGCGCCGTGACGCTGGGTAAAGCGCTGCCCTTGGTTCAAGACTGTGTGTTTGAAGACTGCGGGACGGCGATCGCCTGGTTTACCCAGAGCAAGGGCCAGTTTGAACGGGTCTTTTGTCAAAAAAATCAGACGGCTCTGCTGATTCAAGATTCCGCCGCGCCGCTGATTCTGTCCTGCGGCCTAGAACGTAATGTAACCGGCATCGCCATCGCCGATACCGCCAACCCAGTGCTCCGCCACAATCGGATTCGGCAAAATCAGACGGTGGGCCTGACGCTGACGGGCCAAGCCACCGCCGACTTTGGCCAAGCTGAAGACCTCGGCCACAACATTGTGCACCGCAATGGCACGGTGGATATTAAAAACGACAGCGGGCGATCGCTGGTCTCCTGCGGGAATGACGTGTTGCCCCAACGCATTCAGGGGCGCGTTGACCTGATCGCCAGCGCCCGACCCGACCCCGCAGCGGTGCCCCCGATACTGTTTGATCAGCCCGCGAGTTGGGCCGCTGGCAAGCCAGTTGAGCCCGGCGGAGCCGAGGCTTCGGAGTCGCCGTCACTCCCTCAAGGGTCTATCCAATTCAGCGATATGGCGCGACACTGGGCTGGGCCTTTCGTCGATGGTTTGGCCCAGGCGAGAACGGTCGCAGGCTTTACTGATGGGACCTTTCGGCCGGAGCGATCGCTCACTCGCGCCGAGTTTGCGGCCTTGATCGTGGCCAACTTTCCCGATGTCCCCGAGCAAACCGCGCCCCAGCGCTTTACCGATGTCTCCCCCAACTTTTGGGCCTATACAGCGCTGTCTCAAGCGCAGCGGAGGGGGTTTCTTAGCGGTTTTCCAGACGGCACCTTACGGCCCAATGAACCAATCACGCGGATTCAAGCCATCGTGGCGGTGACGAATGGCCTCCAACTCACGGGTGGCCGGGTGGATGATGTGGGCATTTATCGCGATCGCGCGCAGATTCCTAGCTATGCCGTCGATGCCCTCTCAACCGCAACCCGTCAGCGACTCGTGGTTAACTATCCTGACCCGATACAGCTGCGACCATTAGAAACGATGACTCGCGGTGCCGTTGCGGCGTTGATTTATCAGGGGCGAGTCGCCGTTGGCACATCAACCGCGATCGCCTCGCCTTACATCGTTCGACCCGATACGACGCAGCCGCTGTTTAGCGACCTGACAGCACACTGGGCCCGCGATTTTATTCAAGGATTAGCCGCAGTCAATCTAGTCACGGGCCGGCAAGACGGTCGATTTGCTCCTGACGACGCGATCACTCGCGCTCAGTTTGCCACTCTGATCGTCAACGCGTTTCAGCCGGTACCCATACAACCAGCACTGCAGTTCAAAGATGTGCCGTCGGACTACTGGGCCGCCGCCGCCATTCAACAAGCCTGTCGAGGTGAATTTATGGCAGGCTTTCCTGATCTCACCTTTGCTCCCGAACATCCTCTATTGCGGGTGCAAACCTGGGTGGCCCTCGTCAACGGCCTCGATTGGGCCACCCTCCCCACCGACGCGCTCGTGCTCAGCCCCTTTGCTGACGCTTCCACGCTACCGCGCTACGGCTTGCAACAAACCTCAGTGGCCATCACGCAGCATTTAATCGCCAACTATCCCGACCGGCAGGCTCTGCGCCCTAATCAGGTCACTACCAGGGCAGAGGTGTGTGTGGCGATTTACCAAGCTCTGGTGGCGCTACAGCGCTTGCCCGCGATCGCCTCGACATACGTGGTTTAGAGGGTGCTGGAAAAGCCCTCTGGCCGATGTTTGGCGACCTGAACCTTCTAAACAGTCACAGCGGCAATGGGGTTTTCAGCCCGGGCTCAATAACCTGGGGTAGTGTTGTTCCGTTTGCCGACTCATGTCGTGAGTCAGAGCCGACAGAGGAAAGTAATACCAGTTCTACGAATTACAGCTACCCATGCAAACCGGCTCTCTCCCAGTAGGAGACCCTGCGTGTTGGCCTGGCCTGCCCGTCGGGCTGACGACTCCGCTAAGCCGACGTTCCTTGAGCGGAGTCGAAAGGAAGATCTGGAGCCCAGTTTCAGAGGATTGGGACAAGACAACCTGACAGCAGGGTATATTTCAAGATCGAGAATTAGGCCAACAGGTCGTTGACCAAGTCATCTGTACTGCGCTCAATGCCCCAAGTTTCTTTCAAAATATCTCGAAAGGAATTGGTCTGATAGATCATGGCTTCTCGCAGATGCACCAGCAACGCCTGAGCATCGGCCTGAGACAGCTGATGAACCTCCTCCTCAAACACTCGCAGCTCAAACTGCTGCTCAAGGGAAAGCTCTTGACGAATGTTCATAGTGAGTTCCTTTGCCAAAGCAACGTCGTTACAAATATTAACTTAACATTAATTTATGTTGACTGACAAAGCGGTGTTGATACGGCTTTGGTACGGTCCTACACCTCTCCCCAGTCGGGATTCAATCTGCGCATCAGGGGGCTGTAAGCCTTGAAATAGGCCACCGAACCGATTTGTCGCAGCCAAGACTTGGCCGGGGTGTCGGCCCCCATGCAGCGCTGACAGACCGGGTTGTTGACCCGCAAACGATTGAAATCTTGCCGCAAAGCCTGAGCGGTCGCGCCGGTGAGAATGGCCTTTAACGGTGTTGCCGTGACGTTGCCGAGAGGGATTTGCCCGTCAAAATCTTTGCAGCAGGGCACCACTGTGCCGTCATAAAGAATGCCCGCCTGCTGAGCTGCCCCATTGCAATAGCCAAACTGCGCCGGGATCACTGTCGGGGCTTCGACATTGCCCCAGCTATCGAGCGGAAACGTTTCCAATACCAGCTTGGGATGCAGAGGAATCAGCTGCCAGCGGCCCGGACGAAAGCGCTCAATCGCCTGTTCGATGCGGGGCCAATTCACAGCGGCATCGGTGATCCCGTGCAGCAAGCGATGAGCCCAGCTGGTCAACTCAGCGGTCATCTGAGCCTTGTCATCGACCACCGCCATGGGTCGGTGGGGCACCAAAAAAGGATGGGGCGTCGTGTCGAGAAATTTGACATGTATTCGTGTCGGTGAGGCTGTCGATTTGAGGTTGGCTTGCACATACTGCGTGATGCCCTTGAAGTAGTCGCTCGGTGACAAGGCGGGGGGCGCACCGCGGAGCTGAAAGGTCTCAGGATCAGGCGTTTGCAGCGAAATGGTGACCTTGGGCACGCGCGATCGCACAAGCTGCTCAATCTGTTGGGGAAACAGCTGAAACGTACTGCCATTGGTGGTGAGATGGAGGCAAATCGAGCGCTCGACGGCCCCTTGAATTGCCGCAAAGATGTGGGGATAAATCAACGGTTCCCCCATCAGGTGAAAAGCGACGATGCGGGCCAAGTCGTCCGCCGCGATCGCATCCAAGATGCTTTCTAGCAGAGCAAAGTCCATGTGGCCGCGTCGCCGCTGCATGATAGCATCGGGGCAAAACTCACATTTAAAGTTGCAGACATTCGTCACTTCAATATGAATGCGGTCTAGTTGAGGCATAAGGCGAGGCTTCGTAACGACGAGGGCAAAGTATGCTCAACCCTAGCAGGCAGCTCCTTAAACTTTCTGAGTGTGGCCTAAACTTTGGTAGGGTCGCCCACTCAGCAATAAATTTTCCTAGTACTCCACGGCAGAAGATAAGACGACCATGCCAGTCTCTCTGCCCCCTTGCCCCCACGGCTCCCTAGCCATCGGCAATGGTTGGTGAAATCACGCCATAGTCTACTAGGCTGATGGGCTAAGACGTGATCGGGCGGCCCCTTGAGCAGTGCTTATGCCATCGTGTTTTTAGCGGTCGGTAGCCGGGCTTTTGAGCTGATGTCCCTCAGTTTGAATCTTGCGACACTTTTCGCCTAGATGACAATTGTGGCGATCGCCCTGGGTACACAAACTCTGATGACATCAGGGTGGCAATGGCCGGATTACATGCCCTAGAGGCTGTAGACTCTGTTAGCGCGAAGGACAAAATCTAGGGATGAGTGCTCCACTAGCTCACACGGTGACAGATACGCCTACCAACCCCCTCTTATCACTTGAACGACAGTTGCGGTGGTTGTTGCCGGCTGATCTCTACGCCGCCGCCTGGATCGATCCGACCCCTGCCAAATTGATGAAGGTGTTCGAGCATCTGCGCACCCTGCAGCATGTCTTAATCGACTATGTGCCCCGCGATGTGTACGACCATCCCCCCACGCCCGGCCACCCCCGCTACAGCTGGCAAGAGGGCACGCTACTCTTCACCGATTTAGCCGGATTCACCCCCCTCCTCGAAGCCTGTGCCTCTGAAGGGCTCGACGGCGCAGAACTGTTGCTGCAGGTGCTCAACAGTTACTTTTCAGAAATGATTGAAATCGTCAGTAAGTCCAGCGGCAACCTACTGGAGTTTACGGGCGATGCGTTGCTCGTACAGTTCACCACGGGCGATCCGCAGCGCGACATTACCCAAGCGATCAATACCGGGCTGCGCATGCAGCGAGCCATGCAGTCGTTTCAAAAAATTGCCACCTATCGCGGCGAACTCTCGTTAGGCATGCGGGTGGGCATCCATTCTGGGCAGTTTGTGACCGCCGACATTGGGACGCCCCAACGGATGGCGCACGTGCTGCTGGGGCGTGCCGTCACAGTGGCTAAGCAGGCAGAGGGCTGCGGCAGTATCCGGCATGTTTCACTAACCCCAGATGTGAAGGCAAAATTGGGCGATCGCATTTCCCTCACGCCCACCGACAACGACCACTGGCTCGTCATCGACAACCTCAGTCACGAAGAGCTGGGAGAATACGAAATCACCGTAGCGCGGCGACGCAGCACCTACATGTTTTTCGACCGCAGCATTCCTGGCCTGCTCAAAGAAATTGATCTGGCGATTCAGCGGGTTGAGCCCTTGACCAGCTACATGCCGCGTTCGGTACTGCAGTTGATTGTGGAAACGGCCTCAGACCGGCGAATTCCGCCGGCTTTTCCCACCATTGCAGTAGCGTTCGTTAACCTGATTGGTCTCCCGGAAGCGGTGGACGATGCCCTGCCGGAAGAGACCCCCGCATTGGTGCAGTGTTTTTCTGATGCCTTCTCGCTGATCAATGGCGTCGTTGAGCTTAAAGGCGGCATTTTGCAGAAGGTCACTTACCATTCCATGGGTTCAGAGATTTTGATTCACTTTGGGGTGCTCAACCCTGACCCCAGTGATCCCCATCGGGCGGCGGCGGCCATGTGTCACATTCGCGACTTGGTGCAGTCGATCGCTCCCCCCACGGTCAAAGGCCAACCGATTCAGCTGACTTGCCGAATTGGCCTCACCTACGGTCCGGTATTTGCGGCCGAAATTGGTGAGCGGCGCGGCCGTCGGGAATTTAACATTCTGGGCGATACCGTTAACACCGCCTCTCGCATCATGAGCCGGGCCGGGGAAAACGAAATTTGGGTCAACAAGTCCCTGCATGACAACATTAGTGCCACCTTTACAACCGAGGCTTTGGGCGACTTTAGCCTGAAAGGAAAAGCCCGCCCTCAGCCCCTCTTTGCGCTGGCTGGGCCAAATGCTTAGTGAAGGCGTCGCCACCGGGGGATAATTGGAGAGTTATTTCTATGCTTGAGCACCCATGTCCCTATCTGAGAGTGCAGTTCCGCTAGATGCGATCCGCTACAACGAGCAAGGACTCGTGCCCGCCATCGTGCAGGATTATTTGGACGGCACGGTGCTGATGATGGCTTGGATGAGTGCCGCCTCGTTGCAGAAAACGTTAGCCACCGGCGAGACCTGGTTTTGGAGTCGATCGCGGCAGGAACTGTGGCACAAAGGAGCGAGTTCTGGCCATTTGCAAAAAGTCCACGCGATTCGCTACGACTGTGACAGTGATGCCCTGTTAGTCACCGTTGAGCAACTGGGCGACATTGCCTGTCATACCGGTGAGCGCAGCTGCTTTCACCAGATTGCCGGTCAAGTCGAGCCGCCCCCCGCCGACACCCTTTCTCAAGTCTTCGGGGTGATTCGAGAGCGCCAGCAGCATCCGCGCGAAGGTTCCTACACCAGCAAACTCCTTGCAGGGGGCGACAATAGCATTCTCAAAAAAATTGGTGAAGAAGGCGCTGAAGTGGTGATGGCCTGCAAAGATGATGATGCGGAGGCGATCGCTGGTGAAGCGGCTGATCTGCTCTACCATACGCTGGTGGCTCTGGCGCACCATAACGTCGACATCAAAGCCGTTTACCGCAAGCTGCAAGAGCGGCGACGATGAGACAATATCAACACTTTGATAGAGATTCAGCAAGATGGGGATACACTAAAGCCACTCTCAGATTAAAACTTTGATCGTCAAACTCCCCTGCTAACGGTGGACTTTTAGCATGAGCGGCAAAACCATTCCGGCTAGCAAGGGTTGCGGCCGCGGCATCACTTAGTTATTAATCCCCTCACTGTTTGAGAATGTTGAGAGTTGCGATACGCACAGTTAAATCTGCCGTGGTGACATGAGTCGATGGCCAGGATAATCGCCCTACAACCGTGTCGACACAGTGTTGGCTGCTCGCATTTGATTGCTAACTTAGCCGTTATTTTGATGCATCATGGCTATCGAGTCGGGCTGTTAGATACCGATCAAAAAGCGGGGGGCATTCGCACGCTGTTTGGTTTAGATGCCACCGCTAAGGGCGACGCGACAGCCTACTGGTGGTTGAGCCCCCACACCCAAACCACCAAACTTCTCAGAGCGGACTTGCGTCGGTATAGTGCCGCCTATAACCGTGACTCTGCTGGCATTTACATCTCGTCTTTAGGCTGTCATTTCGCCCATCACAGTGACCAGCTGCAAGCATTGCAGCAGCACTACGGCCAAGCTAAACCGTTCGAGGTTTTGCAGCAGTTGAGCCAAGATTTGGCCCTGGATTTACTACTCATCGACAATCAACCGGAAATGAGTGACGACAATTTAACCGGGTTGTCTTTTGCGGATATTTCGTTGCTGCTGCTGCAATTAGACACCTACGATTTGCAACGCGCCGCCGTACTGTTGGAGGTGATCGAACAGTTAGCCATCACGAAAACGTGGCTCGTGCCCACCCTGGTGCTCCCCACAATCGAAACCAACGTCGTTAGACATATGTTGGAGAACACCTATCAATATCCTGTCGCTGGCATTCTCTATCACAGCGAAGAGATGATCGGTTTAGCCAGTCGAGGCATCTTTTGTTTGCACCATCCCAATCATGTTTTGACGCAAACGATGATTGCGATCGCCCAACAACTTGAGCAAGCTTGTCAAGCGCTCTCTTCTCCATCAACACCCTAACCATTCACATCAGTCTGTCAGCAGTTAGCCTCTCACGACGAAACGTAGCTTCAGTTGTCGACGGCAATGCTTGAGCCCTTCAACAGGCGGCAGTCTCTAAAAATCTATGCCGCCTCAGCCACCGAGTTGAGCCCCACAATATCCTCATAGGCGGCAGTCATCGTGCACACCGTCCAAGGAAGCGTGACCAACAGCCCCAGCCCCACGCATAAGGCACCGACAATATTTACCAGACCTAGCACCAGCACAAAGCCGAAAAAAGCGAACCACTTTTTTCCCACGAGCTTGCGGCTAGTTTCCATCGCAGGCCAGAAATCAAGATTTTTATCTAGCAGGAGTGGCACACTCAGCACATAAGAAATCGCTAAATAGATGCCGGGCAGCACCAAAACAAAAAAACCGACAACGGTAAAGACTGTGCTAATGATAAATAACAACAGGATGGGTATCGCCTCTTTAAAACCTTGAAAAAAATCACTGAAGGCCGTTGGGCGATTGCGAGCAATTTGCAACGCCACAATGTAGAAGCCGGCATTTAACAGCGGCGACAAAATATTGACGACGACGTTGCCCCCCAACTGCCCGGCTTCGGGGTCGCCGCTGCCCAGCGGATAGGGCAAAATCACTGGCAAGAAGATCGCAATCGCAATAATGAGAAACGTAAAGCCGACAAAAGGCATCGCCTTAGCCTTGAAAATCTCCCATCCACGACCAAAATACTGACCCATCTTGAAGTCATAATTATGATTTTCGATCTCGAATGTGCTCATTTCTCTTCTGGCTCATTGGAATAGACTTCCTAGGCTAACCCTATCGGGAGAAGATCAAAACAGCGATAAGCCTTAAAGAAGTCTTGAGAAAGAGCGATTTCGCCATCATTTTTGTTGCTTTTCTTTGCAGGTAATCACCCACCTTCAAAGTACTCATGTCTTGCCTCAAATTCACATTTTTTGAGGTGTGGCACAGTGCCCGGTGGGAAAGGCCAAGCCTCTGGAGAATATCGAGCCCGAAATCAAGGGACTAATTGGGGGCATTTCAGCAATCCTGAATGACTTAATTAAAGTGCCGCGTGCGATGAGACGGTTGGCAGATTGCCGTTAAATCGGATGAAAAAACAAAAATTCCCCTCCAGTTAACTCTGAAGGGGAATGCCGATCTCGAACAAACTCTATCGACAGGGGCGGACGATTACTCGACGGTAATTGTGCCGACCATACCAGCCCCCCGGTGCGGAGCACAGTAGTAGGTGTAATCGCCGCTGGGCATATCAGCACTAAACGTGGTGGCGTAATTTTCGCCAGGGGCAAAGGTGAGCTGATTGTGAGAAATTTTGTCGGCTAAACCCTTGTCGCCGCCGGGAATTTGATTGGCATCAAAGATGACATTGTGAGGAGCCATCTTGTTGTTAACCCAAGTGACCGTATCACCAGCGCTGACCGTTAGCTTAGCGGGTTCAAACACCAGCAAGCCCGAATCAGACCCCATTTTCACTTCATAGTCTGCTGCCAGTGCGGGAGACGCAGACACAGCAAAAGTAGCTACCACTAACACCAGGGATAAGCAAGCCAGCCCCAACCGACTCAAAGAATGTGCAATCTGTTTCATAGGAACCTCTAAACAAGCGAACTCATGTTGCTAATGCTAAAAGTCTACCGCGAAGCGCTGCAAACTACATCTCCTGGAAACAGGAGATTTGTAAACGGCCTCGTCTACCTCTAGAGACAGTCATCATTGCGATCGCCTCTCACTCCAACGCTGGGTTGTCAGCGCTGACTGTGGGCGTCGGTGCGGATGCGGTGAAGCTTTCAGGTGCTTACTGATGATGTCCTTTAGAACAGGACACGCCGATCGCAAACCGTAGTCAGGTCAAGACATTCCAGACTAAAGGCGTGATGTGACCAGCCTTGCAGCTCCATCTGCCGACCACCGCATGTCGCCGGACCGAGCCCTCTTGCCGAGTATTTGGCGGCAACGCGCTGCCCCTGTTTAATCACCGACCATGGGCGGGGCGATACGGCGCAGATTTATGCTGGATGTGCGCAGCTTTCAGGTTTGAGACGGTGAGGTTATGAATTCCACCCTGCTGTGGCGCTATGGCCCGGTCTTAGCGCTTTTGGTTGGACTGAGGCTGATTTTTTGGATGGGGGCATTTCCTAATCCCGATGAAGCCTATTACTGGCTGTGGGGACAGCATTGGGACTGGTCATATTTTGACCATCCCCCCTTACATGCCTGGATCCAGGGAATTTTTGCGGCGGGGCTGGGGCGATCGCAGTTCATCCTCCGCTTACCCACCTTGGCCACAACGGGGCTTTTAGTCTGGCTATATGGGAACATTTGTCGCCAACTTTATGGCCAACAAGCCCCCAACGCGTTAGGGCTCACAGTGTTGCTGATGCTCACTTCACCGCTGTTTTTCCTATTTACAGCGATGGCCTGGCACGACCATTGGCTGGTGTTATCGGGCACCGCTGCCAGCTACTGCCTGATTCAGTTTCTCAGCCGCGATCGCCTCGACGCCTATCCTTGGCTCTATGGGGCAGGGGGGCTGATTGGCCTTGCCGGACTTTGCAAGTATGTGGCGCTGTTTTTGGGCATTGGCTTTTTGGTGGCGATCGCCACCCAGCGGCGTTGGCGATCGCTCTTTTGGCAGGGGCATTTATATGGGGCGATCGGGCTCGCCTTACTCATGCTGGCGCCCGTATTTTGGTGGAACTGGCAGCACGACTTTTATTCGTTTCGCTTTTATCTCGGGCGCAGTGTGCAAGCCGAGACCCCGACCATCCACTGGTTGGGGCCGATCGGCTTTTTACTGCTCAGCGGCCTAATTTTGGGGCCGATGCATGTCTGGCTCACGGCGAAAGCGACCCAGCGGGGGTTCACAACTCGCTTTGGGGCAACCTATCAGCGCGTTGCCTTCGTGATTTTTGGCACCTCGACGCTGATGTTGGCGCTGCTCTCTTGCCAAGCCCCCGTGCTCTATTACTGGAACATTCTGGCCTATCCGCTACTGTTACCCCTGATGGTTGGGGGCTTTCTCAACCCTGATCGGCTTTATGAACTGCGCGATCGCCGGTTGCTCAATGGCACGCTCACCCTGGGCACCGTGGCCGCCGCCTTGTTAGTGATTCACTACACGGTCTTGCCGCTCTCGGCGCTAGTCTCCCCCACGGGCGACGACGACACTCGGATGCTCTATGGCTGGCAATCCGTAGCCGAATGGGTGAAGCGGGAGGCCGCTGTCTTCGCAGAACAGCCGCTGTTGCTCACTACCGACTATCGCTCCGCCTCGGCGCTAGCATACGTCTGGGGCGAGCCCTCAGTCATTGCCTTATCGGGACGCATCGACCAGTTCGACTTTTGGTATGACCCCGCCGCTCTCGCGGGTCGCGATGCCATTTTGGTGGGCGATCGCTGGCACCCCATCTGTCCCACTCACCTAGCCATGTTTGAGCGCACCGATGCGCCCACAACCCTAGAGGTGCAGCGATTAGGCATCGATATTAAGACCTACACATTGGTGCGTGGCTACGGGTTTCGCGCCCAAGGCGTCACAGCTGATCCCTTCAGCCCCAACTATCCGCTGGCCTTCACCGCTGATGGCGAAACCTGCACTGCCACCGCCCCACCCTAAGCCAGATGGATTTCAGCGTTGCTCTCATTACCATGCAGCTGCCTTGCCGTTCTCCATGGAGGCCGGAAAATCACTCTAGCGGGTGCCATGTGTAGTCCCGTTGCGGGGTGTGGGGATGAGGCCTAATCATCGTTGAAATGAGCCTCCAACATAGCTTCTGCTTTATCCGGCGTTAACGGCTTCGAGAACCAATAGCCCTGCCCAAAAACACAGCCCTGCTCCAGCAAAAATTGAGCCTGATGACTGGTCTCAATGCCTTCAGCGACCACCTCGATATCGAGGTTTTTACCGAGGGCCAAAATCGTTTTAATGATCTCTTGGTTGTTGGGGTTGTTGTCTAGGTAGGAAACAAAGGATTTATCAATCTTCAGCACGTCATTGGGAAACCGCAATAAATAGCTCAAAGACGAATAGCCTGTGCCAAAATCATCCATCGCCACTTGAATGCTTTTTGATTTGAGCTGCCGGAGCGTTGCCAGTGATGTGATTTCATTTTCCATCAGTGCACTCTCAGTGATCTCAACCCGCAGGTGACGGCAATCAACCCCAGTGCTATGTAGGATTTTCTCAATCTGAGCCATGAGGTCGGTTTGCACAAACTGTTTGGCTGACAGGTTGATGCTGATATTCCAGCTCTGCATCGCCTCTGGCCAGCGCTGCAGCCATTGACGCCATTGTTGACAGGCGGCCTGAATCACCCACTGCCCAATCGGGATAATCAGCCCAGTACGTTCAGCCACGGGAATAAACGCATCCGGAGCTTGGAGCCCTCTGATCGGATCATGCCATCGAATCAGCGCCTCAAAACCACACACTTGGTGGCTTGGCAAGTGCACGATGGGCTGATAAACCAGATAAAACTCACCCTGGTCAAACGCTCGCCGCAGATCGTTCTCCAGTTGCAGGCGTTGCTTCACCTCGGTATGCATGGCCCCGTCAAACATCTGATAGCTATTGCGCCCCTTATCTTTGGCCTGATACATGGCGGTGTCAGCATCGCGCAAAAACTGAGCGGCGTCGTGGTAAGTGGGGGCATCAATCACAATGCCAATGCAAGAGCTAATAAAAATTGCTTGGGATTCTAGAACAATTGATTGCTTGAGAACGGTCTGAATATTTTCGACGACGGCCAGGATATCTTCGATCTGCTCAATATCTTCCAGCAAAATGGCAAACTCATCGCCACTGGTGCGAGCCAAGGTATCGCCAACCCGCAAACATTGACCGAGGCGAGCCGCTACCACTTGAAGCAAAAAGTCACCAGCATCATGGCCCAGACTGTCATTCACAATACGAAAATCATCTAAATCGAGAAACAAGACGGCAAAACTGCCGAGCAAGAAGTTGTTCTCGGCATCCTGATTGCGGCGGGCAATCTGCCGGGCATGGTTAAGGCGATCTAAAAAGAGGGCGCGATTGGGTAACCCGGTCAAGGCATCGTGAAAGGCATCGTGGCGTAGTTGCTCTTCGATGCGACGACGCTGCTCGATTTCGCCTTGAGCTTGGGCGTACAGGTTGGATTGATAAATGGCGATCGCACATTGCTCAGCCACCGTTTGAATCAGCGAAACTTCAATCGCCTGCCAGTGACGATAGCCGGTGTTTTGGTGGAGGACTAAAGCGCCGAAAAATTCTTTCTGATAATTCAGCGGCGTTAGCAAGACCGACTGCAGCTGGTATTTCTTCAAAAACTCAGCGACTGCTGCTGGCATGTCAGCATCTGACTGGTGCAGCATAACCGCCTGTCCCGTCTTGAGTGTCGCTTCGTAATACAGGCAGATCTGACAAAATTTGAAGCGGAAACTCTCCGCCTCAGTATCTATTGAACTCGCATACTGGACCTGCATGGCTTGATGGGCCGTGGGCTGCACAAATAAACAGCGGCTCACTTCCAGGGCGGCCTGTAACTGGTCGACAGTGGTCTGCAAAACCTCTTCTAGAATCAGCGTTTCGCGAATGGCCTGAACAATCCGATTAATGATTGACTCCCGCCAAGCCTGCTGCTCGACTTGGGCGATCGCGGCTTGCTGTTGACGTTTGAGTTCGGCTTCATCTAGAGCCCGCCGCAAAACCGTCGGCAGACGATACAGCCGATCTTTTAAGACATAGTCAGTCATGCCTGTTTTAATGCAGTCGACCGCCGCTTCCTCTCCTAAGCTGCCAGTCACCAAAATGAAGGGAGTTAGAGGCTGATACTCGCTCACTAAGCGAAAGACATCTGGTGCCTGGAGCCCTGGTAAGCGATAGTCAGCTAGCACCGCATCAAACGATTCGTCACTCAGGAGCTGCCGACACGGTTCGAAAGCATCGGCAACTTGAATTTCATAGTCAACGTCACCCGCATCTAACGACAGCGCAATTAACTCGACATCTTCGGCAACATCTTCAACCACCAGCAACCGCAACCGAGATGAAGCCAGGGTAGTCACTCCTTCATCAGAAATATCGGTAACAACTCTCGGAGCCGAGAAGAAACAATTCGCCATAAATGCAGAGATTCCTAGCCTGCCTTCATAATTCCCGGGGGGGGTTTGAAATAAGAGGAGGGTGATTAATCGTCATCCAGTAGCCTCCAATACACTTAGCGAACTCTTGAAAGCGCTGGAAATCGAGAGGCTTTACAGCATAGCTATTAACGCCCAAATTGTAACAAGCTTCCAGATCGCTATCTTCGGAGGAGGAGGACATGATGATCACTGGCAGATGCTGGGTCCTCCCATTTTGACGGATGGCTCGCAGAACTTCAATCCCCGTACATTTGGGCAGCTGGAGATCCATCAGGACAAAGCGGGGCAGCGCGGCAACGGGCGACTGTTCGGCTGAACCGATGAGATATTGGATGGCTTGGGCCCCATCGGTTAAGACATCTAAGGTGCGAATGACGGTGAGATCCGCGATCGCCAGCTGCACTAGCTCAATATCGTTAGGATCGTCATCAACAAGCAACATTTTGCGAGAATCAATAATCATTGTTAAATCTACAGGACGATTTGGTCAGGAAGCGTCCTCAGAGTAGGCCGCTAGCAGCGAGCTGCAGCAGTCACCCTCTAGGCTGATGCTCAACCCCACATCTCGTCAAAGCGCGAGGCGAAGGATTTGTACTTTTTTATACATGAAAAATACAGAAATTCCGCAATTCCAGATGTTTTCTATCACAGCGCGCGACAGCAACGCGGGATCAATCAGCCTCAGATAAGTTACTCAGAGGGAACACAAGATCAATGTCCCCATATCCTCTGGCAACTGTCCATCCATCTGACACTTACGCAAAAAGCTTCATACATAGATGGAATTTTCTTTATAAAAGTACTTTTGGATACATCCCCCCTCGGTATCGATTGTTATGTCCAGCGACATGTTGAACAAGTCGCTGGGGATGGCTGAGAGGGCGATCTGGCCAGCCTGGCAATGCGGACTTCTACCTCTGCACGCTGTCGGGCTTAGCCTTTCTCATCGGGAATGCGACCATCGCAATGCCATGCAGAAGAGCTCAGGAGGCAAGGGGGAGCCGATTGGTTATCTGATTTCAGAGTCGTGGCATTAGACGGCCAGCTGTCCAGACTGCACGGTCAACACCTGGGACGTATTGAGCCATTCAGCATCAAACAGCCCTAAATGGGTGGTCGTAATCAGGGTTTGAAAGCGATCGCCAATGGCCTCTAGCAGCTGGTTTTGGCGGTTCAAATCAAGCTCGGCCAACACATCATCCAGCAATAGCAGTGGCGGCTCACCGACGACCGACTCGATCAGTTCTAGCTCCGCCAGCTTCAGGGCTAAAACCAGAGTGCGCTGTTGGCCCTGAGAGCCATACTGGCGGGCGGGCGTCGAGTTGATAGTGAAGTCAATATCATCGCGATGGGGGCCGACCAGGGAGGTGAGCTGATGCCGTTCAGCGATTGCCCGCTGCTGAATTTTGTCTAAAAAAGCCGCTTGAATCAAGCTCGGATCGTCTTCGCCTAAGGGCACATTGGGCGCATAGCTCAGGATGAGCTGCTCGGTAGCCCCACTAATGGCGCTATGCCACCTTTGAGCGATGGGGACGAGCCGGGCCAGGCCGCGCGATCGCCGCCGAATCACCCGCGTGCCCAGGGCGGCCAGTTGAGCATCCCAGAGGGCTAATTGAGCCGGGTCGGGTGTCCCCGTCTCGCGCTTGAGCAAGGCGTTGCGCTGCTTTAATGCCTGCTGATACTGGCTCAGAATGTAGGCGTAAATCGGTTCTAGCTGCATCAATAGCGTATCGAGCCAAGTGCGCCGTTCGCCCGGTCCCCCGCGCACCAAATCTAAATCCAGGCTCGAAAATTGCACCGCATTGAGTGCCCCTAAAAAATCCATCTGTCGCCGCAGCTTTTCGCCACTGCGCATAGCTGTGCGCCGCCCTTTATCGCGCAGGACGAGGGCTAAATCGGCGTATCCGACCGCCCGGCTAACTGCCGCCACAATTTGTGCACTGCTTTGTCCCGCTTGAATTAGGTCGCGATCGCGACGGGTGCGGTGAGATTTCAGCGTGGCCAGCAGTTCCACCGATTCCAGCAGGTTTGATTTGCCTTGAGCATTGGCGCCTAGCAAAATTGTTTTGGGCGCTGTGAACTCAACCCGCTGCGTTTCGTAGTTGCGAAAATGCCGCAGTTCTAGCGTTTTGAGGAACATGAACGCCGCCAGTTACCCTTCATCCTTTCGATACAGGGTAAGGCACTGAGTTCGGTTTCTCACGTCTAGTCGCTGGACGGCCGGTCGGCTAATGCTAAAAAAGTAGCTTTTTCGATCAGCAGCTGGGCGGCGGTGGTGGCACTGTATCCCGTCACGTCAATTTGAGGAATGACCTGCTCGCGTCGGTCGAGATCGTAGCGATAGGCGCGATCATAGTAATCGAGCATGATCTGGCAGACTTCGCGGGGAGCCTCCTGACGAATCAGAGCGATCGCCTGCTGGGTACGTTGTCCGCCCAGGCGTTTACGAATGCGTTCGGTGGCGGCAATCAGTTCGGCGCGATCGGTTTGGCCATACACCGCCACTAAAATATCTAGCCGCTCGGCTTCCGGACGTACGATCTCCAGCGTGGGAGCGGCTTCCATCTGCTGGAACAGCTCTGGAGGCACGCAGCAGGTGCCGACCCGGCGGCTCTCTGCCTCGATCCACAGGGGGCGGTGGGGATCGAGGGTCGCGAGGCGATCGCCGAGCAAATTCTCAAACTGCTCGGTGCTGGGCTGCGGGGGCAGATCAAGGTTGCCAAAGCTGCTGCCCCGATGATTGGCGCATCCCTCTAAATCCAAGACCTGCTCTCCCAAAGCGGCAAGGGCATGCAAGATCTGGGTTTTGCCAGTGCCAGTCATACCGCCTAGAACGATGATCTGGCGTGGGGTGGTGAAGGTCTGCCGCACCCACCGCCGAAAGGCCTTGTAGCCCCCCACCAAGGTCGTGACCTGAAAGCCTGCCAACTGTAGGCCCCAGGCAACACCGCCGCTACGCATGCCCCCCCGCCAGCAGTGCACCCGCACCGTTTTATCGGGGGCAATCGCCCGCGCCTGTCGCACCATGGCCCCTAATTTTGGCCCCAGCAGCTCAAACCCCAGCTCGACCGCTGCATCTCGCCCCTGACGTTTGTAGCAGGTGCCGACCTGAGCCCGCTCGGCATCGTCAAATAAGGGATAGCTAATCGCCTCTGGCAGCCGCCCTTGGGCATACTCTGCCGGACTACGGACATCTAACAGTGGTCCTGGCGCTGCTAAAAAGTCGTTGATTTCGAGCCGTTTTACCATGACTCGATTGTAATGGGCGACTCTGCCTGACGGGCCATTTCGACCCGACCGATACAGGTGGCAGCCCCATAGCCTAACTGCCGCAAGTGGGCCACACAGTCGCCGGCGCGATCGCCGGGCACGGTGGCGAGCAGACCGCCCGCCGTTTGCGGATCAAACAAAATCGGATAGTCGGGCCGCCCCGCATAGGTGGCCGCATTCTGCAGTGATCGCGCCGCCTGCAAATTCTGCGGCTGTAAAGAACTAACAATGCCCTGCCGTAACGTTTCCCGTGCCCCCGAGAGCATGGGCAAGTCCTGTAAAGTCAAGGCCACGGTGACTTGAGAGGCCGTCACCATTTCCAGCAGATGGCCCAGCAGCCCAAAGCCGGTGACGTCGGTGCAAGCGGTCACGTCATGCTGCTGCAAACAACGGAGAGCCGTCGCACTGGGCTGAATCATGTGAGCGATCGCGGCTTCAATCCAGCGACCTTTGGCTTGATAGCGCATGTCAGCAGCAAATAAGGTGCCCGTGCCCAACGGCTGCGTCAAAATCAGCGCATCGCCGACCTGCATCCCCTGCTTGCGTAACACGGCATCGGGCGCAACCCAGCCGTTGCAAGCAAGGCCCAAGGCCAGCTGCTCTCCACTGGTCGTGTGGCCCCCCACGAGGGGCACCTGGGCCGGGAGCAGGGCTTTTTGCAGCCCCGAGAGTAGCTGAAACAACGTTTCGGCCTGTTTATCCGCGATCGCGTGGGGCAGCGTGGCGATCGCCAACACCGACTGCGGTGTTGCCCCCATGGCGTAGAGGTCGTTGAGGCCATGCTTCACCACAATCTGCGCAAACACAAAGGGATCGTTCACCAGGGCCGGAAAGAAATCAACGCTATGCACCATCAGCTGGCCCGGCGGGACTTGTACGACGGCGGCATCGTCCGGCGCGGTGAGACCGATCAGCACCTCTTCGCGAGGAGGATGGTGCCGCCCTGACTCCGATGGCTGTAGTCGTTGTAGCGCCTGACTCAACACGTCACTGCCGACCTTAGCGCCGCAGCCCGCACAGGGCATCAGGGCAGGACTTGGCAGGGCCGCTGCCGTTGCGGCACCCGCAGCGGGTGCTGACGGCATGGCCGGAAAATCAGTAAACAGCCCCATAAACTGGCGATCAATACGATCTTTCCACCGGCGCATGAGGCGTGATTCGAGGGTGCATGGCCCCCGCGAGGCGATCGCACAACCGTCGCCCAGGTCGATAATGTTGAGATATTGCTTTTGGGGCCGAAAGGGCCGGAGGGGCTGCCCCGTTAAGTATGCCTGCAGATTATGAAACAAGGGTTGACCCTGGCGCACCGCAAACACCCCGGCTTTTGGTCGAGGATGATGTTTCATCGTGGCCACATCCCCCACGGCAAAAATTGCCGGATGGGAACAGCTCTGGAGCGTGTCTTCCACTAGGACAAAACCCGATGCGTCAGTGGTCAGGCCCGCTGCTCGGACCCAATCTGGAGCCGCCGCATTGGTCACCCAAAAGACGCGATCGCAGTCAATGGCCAAGCCCGATGCACAGCGCACTCGCTGCTGCCCCTCTGACCGCGCTTCAATGGCGCATACCGACTCTGACAAATGCAGCTGCACCCCACGCTCGACAAAGTGCTCGTGCAATCGCCGACGAGTAGTGTGATTGCGACCATTAGCCACCTCAGTGCCCCGATGAAACAGATGCATCGAGAGGTCTTGGCGCGATCGCCCCGCCGCCTCTAACACTTGCCACAGACGCCGCTGCATATTGAGCGTCAGTTCGACCCCACCGACCCCGCCCCCCACCACCGCGACAGCGATGGGCGCGGCTGAGTGACGCACCTGCGTTAGCAAGGCCTCCCAGGCTGAGAGCAAATCGGGCACGGGCTTGGCCGGAATCGCATAGGCGGCGGCTCCCGGTACGTCTAGCGTCGCCGGGGTGCTCCCTGTATCGATCGACAGCACATCAAAGGCGACAGGGGGATGGTGGGCGCAAATCACTTGCTGGTTGACCGGATCGATCCCAACCGCGCGATCCATTAATAGTTGACACTGGGCAAATTGGCTCAAAGGTCGCAGGTCAATGTGCGACTCATCAAAGTCGTAGAGTCCCGAAATGTGGCAGGGCAGCATGCCGGAGTAGGGGGTGTCGGTCAGATTGGTGATGAGCGTCAGCCGCACCCCTGGTAGCGGCTGCATGCCAAATTTTCGCAGAGCGATCGCATGGGTATGCCCACCGCCTAAAAACACCAAATCCTTCACAATCGGTTGCGCCACCGGCATCCTTCACGTCTAGTCAGAGAACTCTCTCAGGATATCGACTTTAGCTGAGTACTCCGTGAGTGTCGACGCGGCCGTAGCCGGAGAAATCGACCCAGTGCGGGTCACGCTCAACCGTCGAAACTTGATAGATCGAGAAAACACTCGCCCAGCAGCGTATCGGCGATCGCGATCGCCCCCTCAGAAAGCAGCCACAAGCTTTTTAGGTCAAGACTTCAGAGGCCTCAGCGCCAGCACCTCGCCCGAGAGACTATCTCCAGCGATCCAGGCTCAGCTTGCTCCTGTGGCCTCCAGCAGGCCCTGAGACAGCGATGACAGACAGGGTAACGTCAACATCGGATTAATTTGGGATTAACTCAAAATTAACAAAACCCTCTAATATAGTTAACACATCTTTTTGAGGGTGGAGCGGCATTCTACCCTAGCCATTTTTTAGGTGGCCAGAATCAATGCTCAGAACGGGTCTGCGGTTTCTGTGGGATTGTGGATAATCCACAAGATTTGATGAGTAGAAACGTTAAGCGAATCGACTAATTACCGCCTCGAACTCTCTCTTTGTATCCACTCTTGAATGGATTTACTTCCTGTTCATCAATCAACTTTTCATCTGGCGTCGTTAAAACTAAATGAGCGTAAAATCACTATTCTCTTGGGTGCTGGTTGGGAATGCATTAGCCGTTGTTTTGGCTCTAGTCATCTATCATCACGGTGGCAGAGATCATTTTGGCGAAAGAGGGTTCATCACATTTTTATCCACATTTCAGCTACTGGCGATCGCCTGGTTATCGGATAAAACAGCCCAGATTCGCCGGACAAGCCCAAAAACAGACAACCGTCAGAGTGCTTTGCTGTGGCGCATTATCGCTTGGGGATTCATCTTCTTGGCGGCTGATGAGTTTCTCGCGCTGCATGAAGTGACTGATCACTTTATCCACGACATTTTCAATATCCAGGAAACTAGTTTGACGGATAGTATCGATGATTTTATTGTGCTGCTTTACGGCATTTTCGGTGCTTGGATACTCTGGATTAATCGGTTTGAGCTGAAATCTCACAAGCAAGCGATCGCCTTGTTAAAGCGAGCATTTGTGCTTCTATTTTTCATGATTGTTCTAGATTTTTTGGCCAATGGTCAAAAATTGCTTGAGCTGTTTCTTGATCCCGCCGCTGCAAATACCCTGCAGTTCCACATTTATCACTTAGAAGACTCTCTCAAAGTCTTTATTGAGGCTTTGCTGATTGTGGCTTTTTACTCGATTTTTAGAACGGTTCAGTCTCAACAAAAAAGGCTGGAACACTCCCAGAGAGCATCCCAGCCAGAACAAGCATTTACTCATCGCTAAGCGCAGTTGACCTAGGCATCGTCTAATGCCGCGATGCCCGGCAAGGTCTTGCCTTCCAGCAGTTCCAGACTGGCCCCACCACCGGTAGAGATGTGGCTCATTTGCTCAGCCACGCCGACTTTTTCCACCGCCGCCACAGAGTCACCACCGCCAATGATGGTCATGACGCCTTGGGGTGTCAGCTCTGCCAGGGTGTGGGCGATCGCCTCGGTACCTGCGGCAAACTTGTCAAACTCGAATACCCCCATCGGGCCATTCCAGATCGCCGATTTGCACTGCTTTAGTGCGGCTTGAAATACTTTCACCGAATCAGGGCCAATATCCAAACCCATCCAACCGTCGGGGATCGCCTCAACGCTCACAGTTTGAGCATTGGCATCGGGAGCGAAGTTATCAGCAACCACCACATCAGTTGGCAGCAGCAGCTCGACACCCTTTTCCTTTGCTTTTGCTTCTAAAGATTTGGCAAGTTCAAGCTTATCTGCTTCCACCAAAGACTTGCCGACTCCGAGACCGCGAGCCTGATAAAAGGTAAACACCATACCGCCGCCAATTAGCAGCTTGTCAACCTTATCGAGCAGGGTTTCAATCACGCCAATTTTGCTGGAAACCTTAGAACCACCGATAATCGCCGCCAGGGGACGCTGCGGATTTTCAATCGCCGCTTGCAAGTACTGCAGCTCTTTGTCGATCAAATAGCCGCCGACTGCGGGGCTGAGATATGCCGTGACTCCTGCCGTTGAAGCATGGGCTCGGTGAGCCGTGCCAAACGCGTCATTCACATAAAGGTCGGCATTTGCCGCCAACTGTTGGGCAAATTCTGGATCATTGCCCTCTTCGCCGGCATAAAACCGCACGTTCTCTAGCAGCGCGACTTGGCCGTTTTGCAAACCATTCACCGCTGTTGCGACAGCTGCGCCGACACAATCATCGCACTTGACAACCGCTTGGCCGAGCAGTTCTGACAGCCGCTCCGCCACCGGAGTCAAACGCATTTCCTCAACGACTTTGCCTTTCGGACGACCAAAGTGACTGCATAAAACGACCTTAGCGCCTTTGCTCGTCAGCGCTGTGATGGTGGGCAATGCCGCCCGAATCCGGGTGTCGTCGGTGATCTTGCCCTGATCGTCTAAGGGCACGTTGAAATCTGCCCGCACCAGCACTCGCTTACCTGACACATCGGCTTCGGTTAGCGTTGCCACTGTCTTCTTTGCCACAGGTCAAACCTCCTAAAACTGCATTTATTACGTTTATGCATGGCTTTGGCAAAGAGACGACCAACCTTGATCTACTCTAAGATTGAGTCCGCAAGCTCATGGTGTAAAGCAAGCCGCATTTTTGTTGCCAGTGCTACCAGCCATGCCCGAGAATCATTCTACCGGAGTCTGTGTATTCGTCTGAGGAGCCATGTTCAAGACGATTCTTTTCCCCATTGATATGAGCCCCGAAGCTCAACAGGTCGCGAGTTTGGCCATTGACTTAGTGCACCAGCACCAAAGTCAACTCGTATTGCTCTCAGTTGTCGAAGCTAACGAAGATCCCGCTCATCCCCAACAATCTTCTGCCGAAGCCGTTGCCAAGCTATTGGCTCAAGCTCAGGCTTTATTTAACCAGCATGGGGTGGCTAGCAAAACCTTAGAACGTGAAGGCCAGCCGGCGTTTGTTATTTGTGACGTCGCTGATGAAATTGAGGCGGAGCTGATTGTGATGGGCTGCCGAGGCGTCGGACTCATTGAAGAAACAATGGCCGAAAGTGTCACAAATCGAGTCATTAATCTTGCGCCTTGCCCGGTTCTGATTGTGCCTTAACTAGCCCCTGACAATTCGGCTCGTTCCCCTTATTAGCATTGACTATAGGCTGTACCGCTTGTCCGCACGACCCCAATGCCAACCTCTCTGCATCCCTGGGAAGTCTAGAAGCCGCTCCTCTGGCTCAGATGCACTGGCTGTCACAGCCCGCTCTTCTCAATGCCTGGCAATGCCTTATGGTGATGAAACTTGCCCGCCAAGGACAGTCTTTCGGTGTGTGAACACTTCATCCCAAGACTGTTCTTTGGCTTGCCGTACTCTTTGGATTTTCCATTGCTCATGACACCTGCGATTCAGTGGTACCCCGGTCACATTGCCAAAGCTGAGAAGGCGCTCATCGAGCAGTTGAAACGGGTAGATGTGGTTTTAGAGGTGAGAGATGCTCGCATTCCCTTGGCGACTCGTCATCCCCGAATTGACCACTGGGTTGGCGCCAAAGAGCATATTCTTGTCATCAATCGCGTCGATATGATTCCGTCAGCGGCACGTACCGCTTGGGAAACCTGGCTCAGAGCACAGGGAGAGACCCCGTATTTTACGGATGCGCAACAGGGCAAAGGCGTGGCGGGCATTGCCAAAGCCGCCCAAACGGCAGGCACCAGCATGAATCAGCGCCGTCGCGATCGCGGTATGCGCCCGCGAGCAGTTCGCGCCGTCGTCATTGGCTTTCCCAATGTGGGCAAATCGGCTCTGATTAATCGTCTGCTCAAAAAGAAGGTGGTCGAAAGTGCTCGTAAACCCGGCGTCACTCGTCAGCTGCGCTGGATCCGCATCGCTGATGATCTCGAACTATTGGATGCCCCCGGAATTTTGCCGGCCCAGTTGAAAGACCAAGCAGCGGCTCTCAGGCTAGCGATTTGCAACGATATTGGTCAGGCGGCCTATGATAACCAGCGCATCGCTGCGGACTGCGTCGAGTTGTTCAAAGCTTTAGACAGTCGCAGTCAGGCAGTACCTTATTTAGCAGCGCTTAGTGATCGCTACAGCCTTCCCGTCGCCGAACTCACTGGCGAATCGTACTTGCAGCACATGGCAGCGGTCAGATATCAGGGCGATCGTGAGCGAGCGGCGCGGAGCCTCCTCCGAGATTATCGAGTCGGGCATCTCGGGCACCTGCCCTTAGAATGGCCGGCGTGATTTGCCGGTCTCCATTGAGCCCCTTCACCAGCTGAGAAGAGCTCGGGACTTTACTTTAACCAGCGTTGACTTGACGAAAAATGTGGGCATTCTGGTGAAGCACACATATTGGTCACTGTAGATACTGAGAAAGCCATAGAAATAGTGATCACAAGTCATACATTCTTATCAGGCCTCTCGAGATAAAAGTGGACATTTAGGCCAGCATCTCAGCGCCAGGCATCATAACGAATAAATCACATTTGAAGTTTTTTGATCGCCTCTAAATAAACCAAAAGCACGACCGTTTAGCCTAGAAGCAATCAGCAATACTACTTTGCATCATTGAGAAAAATCTCACCAACATCAGCACCGATAGATTAGAAACTGTAGTGAGCTAAATTAATGGCTAATACTGAGTTATTTCACCTTTAGTATTGTGAATATTCAAAAACGCAACAAAGTAGATAAACCAGTCGTCTCGATTCTAGTGAGTGATTTATCCACCGTTGGTTCAGGACGTTGGGGATTGGATAGTGGCGATCGTCCATTTATGATCAGTAAGGCATTGAACCACATCGGATACACTTCAGAGATTATCGGCTTGGGAGATGTCGACTACTCAAACACCCAAGAAAATTCCTCCATCCAAATCATCCGCAGGGAAGGCGGGCGAAAAATTTGGGCATCTTTTCAAAAGGCCATCTCAGCAATCAAGGGAGATATCGTATACGCCTACAAGCCTAAAGCTACTAGTTTTGGCCTAGCACTACTCGCAAAACTACACAAGCGAAGAGCAGTTTTTCTAGACATTGATGACTGGGAACTAAGCTGGCATGGAGGCGACTCGTTTCAATACAGGCCTAGCCTCAAGCAATTTGGCAGAGACATCTTAAAAACGGAGGGTAGTCTTCGCAACCCAGAGCATCCAACGTATCTGCAGGGTATGCAAAAACTGATCCCTCTCGCAGATAGAATAACCACCCACAACTCTTTCCTACAAAGCCGCTTTGGTGGAATCATGTTGCCTAACTGCAAAGACATTCATCTTTTTGATCCATCTCACCATAGTCCATCACGCAATCGAGAAGAATTAGGGTTGTCAGAGTTTAAGATCCTGATGTTTCCAGGAGCACCTCGCCCTTACAAAGGCGTTGAAGACGTCCTTGAAGCTCTTAATCTTATAGACGACCCGCTTTTGAAGCTAGTAGTCATTGGAGGAAGTCCCTACGACAGTTATGACAACTATCTTCAGAAAAGATGGAGCGATCGTCTGATTAAACTTCCAGTAGTTTCTTACCGAGATATGCCACGATATATTTCTGCAGCGCATGTATTGATCGTTCCACAGAGAGACACGCCGGTAACTCGAGCACAGTTTCCGCTCAAAATCACTGATGGTATGGCTATGGCAAAACCAGTCTTAGCAACTAGAGTCGGTGACATTCCCAGCATTCTTAGTAATACAGGATATTTAGTAGAACCCGAAAAACCAGAGCAGTTGGCAAAATCAATTCTGGAAATCTTCGAAAATTATGATCAGGCATTAGCCACAGGAGCGGAAGCAAGAAAGCGTTGTGTTGAGGAATATAGCTTTGAAAGAATGCAGAAGACTCTACACAGCATATTTTCCTAGGAAGCCCTGATGCTTCAGAAAGTGCGGCTTCAATCTTTTCATAATTGCCCCTTAAAAGCCTAAACAAATCATGAGAAACAACAACAGCTTAATCTTAAGGCTTTTCAGAAAATATTTTTCCTGGGTTATTCTATCTGTAGTTTTAGGCCTTTCCGGTGCTATTTTCAATGGTATCGGAGTCACCTTGATAATTCCTTTAATTCTTAAGCTTTTGGATCTTGATATTATCGATTCAAAAGGGCTTCCACCAATATTAGATAGAATATTTTCTGCGTTCGACAATTTGCCGGAAGGCTACAGCACTACTGCCATGATTTCCTGCATAATCCTTGCAATAGTGCTAAAGAACCTTGTCAGCTATTGCAATACAGTAACGTCAGGAATTTTAAGCAGCAGATTTTCAGCTGATCTCAGAAGGTCTTGTTTTGGTCTGTTACTAGAGATGGACATTCAGTATTTCTCTGATGCCAAGCTTGGCGACCTAATGAACTATGCCAATGGAGAGGTTAACAGAGCCGCTGCTGGGGTGCGATCTTTGATCAAAGTAGCAATCTCCTTCGCTAATGCGTTCGTATTTCTTGGCATCTTAATTTTGATATCTTGGCAGTTGACATTGGTAACTGTCGTTATTGTGGTCTTAAATGTATCATTGAATCAATTTTTTATTAAAAAATCCAAATCAATTGGCAGAGGTCTGTCCGAGTCTGCCGGAGCCTTATCAAGCAAGGCTATAGAAGTTTTATCAGGCATGCGGTTAGTAAAGTCTGTTGCAAATGAAGGACAGGAACGTACAAATCTTGAAGGGCTTATTGCGAAGAGAGAACACGCTGAGTTGAGTTCTCAAAAAGTGGGTGCAGCCGTTTCTTCTTTCAACGAATTGCTGACTGTTTCTTCCCTAGTTTTAGTCATTTTCATGGGGCGACTATTATTTACAGGAAATATTCAGGCTTTCACTTCTGTTATTTTAACTTATCTATTTGTTCTTAATAGGATGATGCCATTCATTAACGGTATCAATGCTGGGCGTAATCAACTTGCGGTTGCCTCTTCCAGTATTAATATTCTAGAACAGTTCCTTGACCGAACAAATAAGCCGATCATGAACTCGGGTTCATATGAATTTAAAGGTGTCCAAGATGGAATAAGTTTCAAAAATATTTGGCTGCGTTACCCAACAAGTGATAAATGGAGTCTCAAGAACATCAATCTAGATTTGTCGAGAGGCAAAACGCTGGCGTTAGTAGGCTCATCAGGAGCTGGGAAATCTACATTGGCTGATTTACTAGCACGCTTTTACGACCCCACAAAAGGGGTCGTTGAGGTCAATGGCGTTGATTTGAGAGAGTACAGCTTAAAAGACTTTAGGAAGAAGATCGGAATTGTCAGCCAAGACACATTTCTTCTAAATAGCTCCGTAAGAGAAAATATCAAATACGGCTTTTCTGAAGCTACTGATGAGGATGTATATCAAGCCTGCAAGCAGGCTAATGCCTTAGATTTCATTCAGAACTTGCCACAAGGCTTTGATACTAGGATTGGAGAGAGGGGAGTGATTCTATCCGGTGGACAGCGTCAAAGGTTAGCGATCGCAAGAGCACTGTTACAGAATCCAGAAATTCTAATTCTTGATGAAGCTACGAGTGCCCTAGACACTGTTTCTGAAAAACTAATTCAGGATGCTCTGGAGCTTCTTAGACAGGAGAGAACAACCCTTGTCATTGCACATCGGCTGTCAACTGTTAGAAAAGCCGATTGCATAGCAGTATTAGAAGCAGGAGAAATTATTGAACATGGAAGTCACAGCGAGCTATTGAGGAATGGAGGTAAATATGCAGAACTCTGTTCAATGCAGCTAACGACAGAGCAGGTGGATAGCAATGAGGTACCGCAGAACAGTTCTCTATCAAGAGGCGAAATCGAAGAAATTTCTTATAAGACTAGATCAGAGTTGAATCAAATCCTGGGTATGATCAGCCTCCTCGACAAAGATTTCCCTGAGGAAGAGGAACACCTGAAAGAGCGCTTTAGTCGTTCGGTTTCGAGTATCATAAAAACCCTAGAGAAAATAGAGAAATAATAATTCACTCGAACCTTAAAAGCAACTTTTTCGAGCAGATCTTAGACAAGTCAAAAAAAGCAAAATCTGAATATTTTAGTCGAATAACTAAGATATCCGATTCCAGAGAAAACTCGCAGCATACCTCCAATTAGTAAGACAAATCTTAAATTTAAATAGCCTTAGAAATCCTCAATTTTCATATGTTCCATTAGGTTGAGAAATGCCATGTAGGTTTAATAAATCAAGAATTTCATTCATCATCAAGGCAACAGAAATGATGCTCTTTTTATGGTGCCGAAAAAAGTACTGGTCAAAATTAGGAATAGCTTCAATTATGAAAAGTAGTCTTGAGGGGTTTCGAAAGTGAATTCTTATACGAAAAAGAAAATTGCGGTTTGGCAGCCCTTTTTTTTAGGTGGGGGTGCCGAAGCTGTCGCTTTATGGATACTCGAAGCTCTTAAGGATAATTATGAGGTGACTCTACATACGATATATCCAGTCGATTTCTCGTGGCTAAATAAGATGTATGGTACTAGCCTCTCTGAGACAAGCATCAAAGTCCATGCTGAACTTCCCAGAAAGCTCGCCAGATCTCTCGACTTCTTGATGTCTAATAACGAGATATTGAGAATGGCTCTTGTGTACCTCACCATCAAAAATCTAAAGAACACATCAAGGAAATACGATGTTCTATTTTCTGCCTTTAATGCAGTAGATATGGGACAGCAAGGGGTTCAATATTTACACTGGACACATGTCGTAGAAAGTCCTTATGAAAAAGCAAAGTTTTGGCAGAAAGTATTAATGGATTGGGTTCAGCTTTCTCCAGAGAGAATACGTCAGAACGTTTCTGTATCCAATTCAAAATATACGTCTGAAGCCGTCTCGAAAAAATATGGAATTCAATCAAAAATTGTTTTTCCACCCGTAGTTGCGGAAATGAAATCGTTGCCTTGGGAGCAAAAAGAAGATCTGTTTATCTGTAGCGGACGTCTTGTTTTTGCAAAACAACCTCATCGAGTTATCAACATTCTGAAGTCTGTCAGGGAAAAAGGATTTAATGTAAAGCTCCATATTACTGGAGCTGGCGGTGGCGGAGAACGTAAATACCAGAAAAAGATTTATTCTTTAGCTGAAAAGAACTCTGAATGGATCTATATTCATGAAAACTTACCTTATTGTGATTACCTAGATTTAGTATCCCGTTGTCGATATGGACTGCATTACAAACCAGAACCATTTGGTATTTCTATTGCTGAAATGGTTAAGTCTGGCGTCATTCCCTTTGTAAGAAAAAGAGGTGGACAGATTGAAATTGTTGGTGAGGAAAACGGAGAGCTTTTGTTTGACGATCACGAAGAAGCTGTTGATAAGATAGTCAATGTTTTGAGCAATCCAGCACTCCAACAGAAAATCTCAAAATCCTTAGAACAGAGAAAATATTTGTTTGGAGAAAAGCACTTTACCGAAAGCATCCAGTCGTTGGTTGAGGAATATCTTGCATCTTCAAGCCATCAAAATTCTATTAAGGAGAATTTATAAGGTTGTTCTGTATGCTGCTGCTAAATCTGCGATGCCTAATGGCTCATTAGCAAAGCTGCAGTAATACTGCTTATTTAAGTCTTCATTGATTTGTGAGCAGATGAGATAACGTCAGAACTTCAAGCAAAGCTGTTTATTATCAGCAATCTTCTTGGGATTTAGCTGTAGTCAAATCGCAAGAAACTCAGAAATTGTGGCTTCAAACTCAGACAGATCAACTGTAAAATCATATTTGCTTGGCGACGACGTGATTTTTTTTCGGACATGCTCACTCTGTCCCATTAAGTACGCATAATTCAGATTATTTGTCTGAGATAACGTGTAGAAATAGCCAAAAGGATGATCCGTGGGAATGAGTTCAAGGACTTTAGTACCTGGCTGGCAAAATACCAGGTTTGCTAGAGCAGCACCGTGAGGTGCAATAATGATATCCGCTTGATTGAAATCTAAAGGTTGATTTTCTTCTTGATCTGGATCGTAGAATTCGAAGCCATATCTTTTTAATTGACTAAAAACATCTTCTTCATTCAGCAACTTTCTTTTCCAATTTTTACGGCTAATATATAAGCGCCTTGTTGGCGCTTCATTGGGTAAATTTGCCAACTCCTTTAGGAACTGTGTTACCCATTTCGGATGATTTCCCCTCGTTCCGGGAAAGCTGGGTGCAAACAATGAGTCAGCTTGAATCCCAAAATCATCCGCTGCAGTGATTAATTGAGAAGATTTGAATCCAACTTTTTCAAGCAAATTCTGAGTATTTTGATATTTCGTCGGCGGACAATATACCCAGTCAATATCAGCGAGCTCAAAGCCAGCCTTTTCAAATAGGTGATGCCTGGGTAAAGAGTCAAGCAGAAAATGATAGTAGTTGCCTGGCCAAGTGCTGACTAGAGACAAGCATCTACCAGTTATCTTTTTGATCGGAGGCTCCGCTGGTGGAAGCAGAATATTCCGGTTGAGACTCTCTACATCAGTTGCAAAAATGGAAAATTCGGGCAGAAGCGTATCATTCTCCCCAACAATCCATGCATTTTTCCCAATCACCTTGCCATTGGGAATTTCTAATAATCCCACCTCAGGATATTTAAAGGTTAATTGAGATTTGAAATCTATTTTTGAACTGCCATATGCTTTTGGCATGGGCCAGGAAACCTTTTGACCACGGTAGCTTCGATGCCACTTAGCAGAATATTTCCTAAGGTAGGTGCTTCGACCCATCCAGTCTCTAAAATAACTTTTCGGAGTGAGTAATGGCTTTTTAAAGGTCAAATTGTTCGACGTTTTTTTAAGAAAGGCCTTGAAAGAGTCAACTCTAGCTCTCATTGTCGATATCTATTTCCATTGAGACTTCAAACAGGATTCATGGCATGAGATTGTATGCCACCTTTAGATCAGCTTTATCCTTGAAAAGCTAACGAGATGCTTTCTATTTATAGGGTTCCTTTAATCGATAAAGTCTATCAACTAATTATTACATGACTATTGACTCACTGAATCTGCGTCTCGCTAGACAAACAACACTGTAGAACACTCTTACAGCAAGATGTTGATAAGAGACCGTAAATCTTGAATCATTAGATACGACTGTTCTCATGTCTGAGGTAAGGGACGTAAGAAATTCCGCTGTTTGAGAATTGCAGACTAAAAATTTAGTGCCTGCTAGCTGTACATGATATGTATGTGGTTGAGGAGTACAGGAGACCGTGAGAGTGCAGTTTGTAAAACCTCTTGGTTAAACCTAATCGAACCCACTTTCATCCATTCAGGGACGATAATACTCAGAAATCCTCAACAACCTGTCTCTTTTCTAAATGATTGCTCAACTTTTTGAATAGTGTCAGATCAAGCGCATACTCAAAAATATGGCAATAAAGCGACATGATTTAATCAGGACAGGATGTGCCAGCATAGCGAGCGAGTTTTTCTGCTAGAGCATTGCCGAAATCTCGCTGATTGACGGGCTGAACACCAGCGTAGCCATTAACTGTTGGACCTGAGTCGTCTAGTAATCTTTGTTGTCGTTGGCTACGCGGATAGATGGGCTGATATCAAAAATCATGGCCCGGTTACACCCAGTCTGTTAAGAGGATTTCTGGGAATCGTCCATAGCATTCTGTCGCACAACACCATAACTCACTTATTTACTGCCCTAGACCTAGACGCCTCGCAAAAGTGCCTGGAGAGGGTGGGGGAGTTGTCATCAGTCATACGGTTGTGGGAATCACGAAGGCGCGGATTTCAATACTGAGTGCTTTAGCTAGTCTGTTCTCTCCATAATCAGCAGGAATGGTATTCCAAGATTCGCAGACACAATCTCTGAGAGGCGGTCGTGATTGATGCCAGTAGCTCATGATTTTTGTGCAGATTCACTTCTGTATTGCGCCGAGAAAAATACTTTACTCGAGTGAGATTCCCCATATTCTTCAAAAGAATCTGTGAAACTTTTAGCGTTGACTGTTGAGTGGTATTAATGGCAGCGATTCGAATTATTCTATACGGAATTATCAGATCACAAATACAAGCTAATTGAGAAGTTTTAATCTCTTTGTCTGCCATCAATCTCCTGATGACAAATGGTGATTTGGCAGAAAAAGTTGATCTGCATCTTGGAGATCGACTCAAAAATACTCATTCAGTATCGACGGATTCAAGCCCTTACAAATACCTATTCAAAAAAGGAGAAAGAGTATAAGATCATAGAGAATTTAGTCTTTTGAGGTATTTTTGCGCTTTCTTGAAATATGTTGCAAGGTGTTTCGGAGTTTTAATTGTGAAACGAAAAATGATGTTACTGGCAGAGCATTGGCTATCTTAAGCATGTTAGTCCGATCTATGGTTGTACTGCTCGAGTATTCTTGGTTATTCAACGATAGAGGGTGTTAGGCATTGCCATCATTCCTGATGCTATTGTTCTCTATAGCCTTATTAGGGATCAGGTTTGGCCAATAAAAACTTGTTTTTAGAATGAAAAATTGAGTTTCATGCTGGTGAGATTGGGGCTGCGATTCCTGTTCAACCTAAATACAGCATTTCTGAAGCTAGTAGACTGAGGCGTGATTTCACCAACCATTGCCAATGACTAGGGAGCCTTGGGGGCAAAGGGGCCAGAGAACTGGAATAGCCGTCTTACTGCTGCTTTGGAGTACTAGTGAAGTGCGAGAATCACTTCGAAACCCTTATTCGCAGGCAAATGAATGCACCTCACCAGGCAGGAAAATGTTGCAAGCCGTTTATTTAAGCAGATCGCAATAGACAGATGAACGATCTTGGAGTTTCTGAAAAGCGTCGCCGAGGTGTCATTTTAAGTTTTCAGGGGTGGCAGCGTTTGCAATCAGCGGAGCAGCTGGTTGCGGTTCAACGCAATGGCGGTAATCCCTTTACGCTTGAACAGTTGAGTGAGGCCACGGGCTTAAGCCCGAATACGCTGACCAAGGTGCGGCGGCGGCAAAAGCCCGTTGATTTTGCCACTCTTGACACCTACTTCGGGACGTTCGATTTGGCCTTAGAACCCACCGACCTAGTGACACCTGAAGTCCACGTGCGGGCCTCTAATCAATTCTTTTCTCAGCAAAATCAGCCACCCCGAGGGCCACTGCCCCTAGGTTCACCGTTGTATGTCTACCGACCGCCGTTGCAACGGCTGTGCTTTCAAGAGCTTTTGAATCCGGGCTCGTTGGTGCGCATCAAAGCCCCTCGACAATATGGCAAAACCTCTCTATTGACGCAGATTTTAGGCTACGCCCAAGAACAAGGGTTACAAGTTGCGGTAGTGAACCTGCAGTTGGCTGAAGGTCAGATCTTAGAAGGATCGGATGCTTTTTTGCGATGGTTTTGTGCCATGGTCGCTCGATCGCTCAATCTGCCCAATGAGCTGAAAACTCGTTGGGAACCCATGTTTGGCGCGGCATATAGCTGCACTGACTATTTTGAAACGTATTTATTACCCAGCTGCGATCGCCCGCTGGTGGTCATGATTGACGGTTTAGATGCGCTGTTTGCCCGCAGCGATGTCACCACTGACTTTTGTGGGTTGCTGCGGGCTTGGTATGAGCAGGGACGCTATGGCCTCAAGCAGGAGATTTGGCAGCGTTTGCGGTTAGTGGTGGCGCACTCGATGGAAGTTTTGCTGCCGCTGAATCGGCACCAATCGCCCTTCAACGTGGGGGTACCGATCGAATTGCCGAGCTTTGATCGGTATCAAACGCAGGAAATTGCCTCTCGTTATGAATTGGATTTTTCGGAAACGGATGCTGACCAGCTCTTAAAGCTGTTGGGGGGGCATCCCTATCTCACCCAGCTCAGCCTGTTTTATTTGAGTCAGGGGGCTGATATCAGAACCCTGACAGACTCAGCGAGTGCTCTAGATAGTGTTTTTAGTAGCCATTCGCGACGGCAACTGGAATTGCTAGAGGCGCAACCTGAGGCTTTGTCAGCCATGGCCCAAGTCGTTAAAAGTCCGGCCGGGGCCAAGGTGTATCCCCGGCATGCCCACTATTTGCAAGGGTTGGGATTAGTTCGCTTTGAGGCGCAGCAGGCGATTCCCAGTTGTGAGCTGTATCGCCAATATTTCGACACAGTCTTGGAGGCGTGATGCGGGCACCGAGGGCGCGATCGCCTTATCAAGTCGGTGGCAGTTTACCGTCTACGGCGACTACCTACGTTGATCGCGACGCGGATGAAATGCTGTTTCAGTCGCTGCTGGCGGGGAAATTTTGCTATGTGTTTGATGCTCACCAAACGGGCAAATCGAGTCTGCGGGTACGGACGATGGCCCGGCTGCAGCAGGTCGGCATCAAGAGCGTGGCGATTGACCTGACGAGCATGGGAACCCAACAGATCACTGGCGAACAATGGTATGCCGCCCTAGCAGCTTCAATTGTGAAGGGCTTTGAACTATCGATTGAGTTGCCGCAGTGGTGGCGCTGTCGTCACCACTTATCGATCGTGGCCCGATTGACAGAACTGATCGAGCAGGTGCTCTTAGTCGAAGTGCAAACGCCGATCGTGATCCTGCTTGATGAAATTGACAGCATTACTGGGTTGCGGTTTGCTACCGATGAGCTGTCTAGGCTGATGCGTACCTTCCGCGATCGCCGGGCTAGCTCCGCCCGCTACCAACGGTTAACTTTGGCGCTGTTCGGCGTCGCGACGCCATTCGATCTGATTATGGATAAAATTCGGACGCCCTTTGAAGGCAGTCAGGTGATCGCGCTGCAGGGGTTGACCGAGGCGCGATCATGCCAGTTGGCGCAGGGGTTGAGCGCGAGGGTAATCAACGCCGAGACCGTTTTGCAGCGGATTTTGTATTGGACAGGGGGACAACCGTTTTTGACCCAAAAGCTCTGTCAATATGTGGTTGAGGCCGGCAACCATCACTCGAGCGAGTCGCTGACACTGAGTGATGCGTGGGTTGATGCTCTTGTCGAAAAGCGCATTTTAGAAAATTGGGAAATGCAAGACGAACCCGAACATTTGCGCACCATTCGCGCTCGCCTGTGGCATCAGCCCTACAAAATCGGCCAACTGTTGGGCCTCTATCAGCAAGTGTTAGCCGCCGAACGGTCACCCCGCGCCTGTATTTTGGCGGACAACTCGGTGGCTCAGTTGGGCTTACTCTTGCTCGGCATTGTCGAAAAACGCCACCAGTGCCTCCGAGTCAAAAATCGCATCTATCGACGGGTGTTTAACTTGGAATGGGTTGAGCAAGAGCTCAATGATCTGCGCCCATATGTGCAGGCTTTTGAGGGTTGGGTCGAGTCTGATTTTAGTGATGAGTCACGGCCCGATTGGTTGCCGACCATCGTCTTGGACTAGTGCTCACACCTAGATAGGTATCAGCTGCCCGAGAGCCACTAGCAATGTTAGGGCGTAAAGAGACCGGTGCCAGTTTGGTCGTGCCGTGGTGGCGCATGATCGTAGCGTGACCCTGACCGCGCCCCCCTTCCCTGCCTGGGCAATGTTCGTCCCATCGGTGGAAAACGGTTAAAGCTCAGGGGCGTTTGTTCACATCGCCATCACTCTATCCTCAGGAAATTTCGCACAATATCAGCCGATCTGAGATTTCACCGCTACACTACATCGGTAAGCACCCTCACCCTCGCTCACTGTGCCATGAGTCGGCAAGCCAGCCTCATTCAATATTTAGAGCAAGAGATGGCCGTATCGCAAGCGGCGATCGCCTTGGGGCTGCGGCAAGCTGGGGCCTTACCCAACCTGCTACCGATTGCCCTGTGGGAGTATGGATTGATCACGACTGACCAGTTGAACCAGATTTTTGACCGATTAGAAGCTTTGCAGCCAGGCCAAAACAGCTTTTAACGACGGCAAAATACGCTGAGCGATCGCGCCTGACGCCGCGGTTGGCGTCTGTAAATCCGGCACCATCACCACTGCCATGCCAGCAGCTTGGGCAGCCTGCACGCCCGCGTTGGAATCTTCAAGCACTAAACAGTCAGCCGGCTTAACCTGAAGCTGGGCAGCGGCGGCCAGAAAGATATCAGGGGCAGGCTTACCTGCCGCCACCTGATCGACTGTAACCAGCGTTTCGAAGCGATCGCGAATGCCCGCTAACGACAGACACAGTTCCGCTTCAGCAGCGTTGCTAGAAGTGCCAATCGCTTTTGGGATGGCCTGCTGATCGATCCAATCTAAAAGCGGTAGCAGTCCCACCTGCAGCGGCACACCTTGAGTTTTGATCAGCTGCTGCCACAGCTCATCCCAGCGGTCGTTAAACGCTTCAACCGGAAACTGCTCACCGAAGATTTGTTGAAAAGCGCGATCGGCTTCAACACTGCTACGACCCACTAGACTGAGATACAGCTCGGCGTCGAGGTCATACCCCAGCTCGCGAGCGGCCGCCTGCCAAGCCGCTTGATACAGGGGTTCGCTGTCGAGCATCAGCCCGTCCATGTCAAAAATCAGCGCAGTCGGCAGCGGCATTTGATTTTCCCATTCACAGGGGCAGTATAGCGGTCAGCCGCAGGGCATTGGCGTCATGGCGACCTGAGTCAGAATCGCACTCTTGATATTACTAGGGAGAGAAGGCTAGGAACCGGGAGAGGTAGATAGGCTCAGAACATGAAATTGCAGGGAACCGTCTGGAATAAATGCTGTGGCAGAAAGAGGGCCACATCGACTTTTCCTCAGGATGTTGGGTCAACCTGGGCTGATGCTCATCCAAAACCGATACAGTGTCTAATAAACCTGGCTCAACGCTTTTTAGAAAGACGTCTCCACAATCATGGGTAACTCGTTAAAGACAATGCAAACCGCTGAGGGGGCCGTGTGGGCCACAGACTTGGCGGTACCGACCAGTTTTGACAATGATGTTGCGGCTCGTACCGCGGCTGCATCTGGAGTCGCATTATGCGATCGCTCCCACTGGGGGCGGTTGCGGGTGAACGGTGATGATCGCCTACGATTTTTACACAACCAGACCACTAACCAGCTGCAGTCAATCGCGCCGGGGCAGGGCTGTGACACGGTTTTTGTCAATTCGACCGGGCGTACCCTCGACCTCGTGACGGCCTACATCGAAGATGACTCGGTGTTGCTGCTGGTGTCGCCGGGGCAGGCCCCGGTGTTGAGCGCCTGGATGGATCGCTACATTTTCTTTGCCGATAAAGTCACCCTAGCAGATGAGACCGACACCACGGTGGCCTTGACGCTATTGGGGCCAGAGAGTTTGCCGCTTTTGACGGGGTTGGGCATCACTGATCTGGAACAGGCATTACCAGCCAGTCATTGGCCGGTCACGCTGGGTGGCGTGAGAGCGCATTTAGCCGTCGGCAGCGGTTTAGCTCAACCCGGTTTTACGCTCATGGCTGAGGCCGCGGCGGGAGCTGACTTGTGGCAGGCGCTGCTGACGGCGGGGGCCACGCCTTTGGGCGAGCAGGTTTGGCAAGAGCTACGAGTCCGGCAGGGTCGTCCTCTGCCTGGGGCCGAGCTGACGGAAGATTACAATCCCCTCGAGGCGGCCCTCTGGCAAGCCATCTCCTTTGAGAAAGGCTGCTACATCGGTCAGGAAACGATTGCCCGTCTCCAAACCTATCAGGGGGTGAAACAACAGCTTTGGGGGTTACGGCTGACGGCGCTGGCAGCGCCCGGAACGCCCATTCTGTTAGACGAACAAAAAGTGGGCATCCTCACCAGCTGTATCGAGACGCCCGCTGAGATTTTAGGATTAGGCTACATTCGCACCAAAGCCGGGGGTGAGGGGCTCACAGTGGCGATCGCCGAACATCCGGCAGCGGTGGTCGCGATCGCCTTTGCCACTCGGGGCTATTTAGAAGCTTGATCACGCTTGATCATGGCGCACTAAAACCGCCCAAAAACGGAGTACGTCAGCCTCAGAGCACCGGGAAATAGGGCAGCAGGCGCAAAAATTCGGGGCCGTCAGCACAATTTGTTGGGCCGTTATTACATAAGTTTATGACACCCGCGTGTTGTGACGGGTGACAAGCGACATAATCTGAGAAAGTGACAAAATTTTACGCATTCTCCTCAGGTTGCTTTGTATTTCGCCTTGAGTCTTATTGCTCACTTGACCACACTCGTCACAGGCCTCTGTTGTTATGGCTCATCCGACCGAGCAGCCCTCAACCCTGATTCTCAAGCCGATTCAGGTCTCCCCGAGAAGTTTCAAGAGCCAGTTGGAGACAGTTTTAGGGGCCTTAGCCCAGCTGCGGCTGCGGGCGACCGTGCTCGCCAAACTACCCCGAGGTAGCAGCTGGTCAGCCGATCTCCAGCAATACAGCCAGGCGGTTCATCCCACCCCAGACATCTATCTGTTTAGCCGTGAATCAGGGGCCACCCTAGATTGGGGGCAGACGGTGAGAATTCCCACTGCTTACCCGATGCAGGGCCACTATTTCGTTTGGGTCGTCTCGGAGACGGTCAGTTTTTTGCTGGAAGGACAGCGCGAGAATGTGAGCGTGACCACCCCAGAAAGGAACGCCAAACCCGTATCAGAAGATTCTGCTGGGAGCCCCGGTACGCTGCCCAAGGTCAATTACAACATCACCTTTCAGCGGCCCTTAATTCAAAAAAAAGTTGACACCTTGGCGCTGGTTTTGCAGGCCAGCCTGGATGAGTATGGCGATCAACCCGCGCTAGAGCAGCTGGTCACTGAGTGGGAGGCGCGCACCGTTTTGCCAGAGCATTGCCATGCGGCGTTAGTCGATGCCATTTTGCTGCAGGGCGGCAGCTACCAAGATCAGATGCAGCAAAAGGCGCGCATGTATCGTCAGCAGGCGATGAATGCTTCGAGCCTCTCGACGCAAAACGAATCCCTGTTGAATACGCTGCGGTTCAAGGATGACTTTCTCAACACGGTGGGACAAGAGCTGCGCACGCCCCTCTCATCGATCAAAACCGCGTTGCCGTTATTGTCGTCGCCTAATCTCAAACCCCCGCAGCGCCAGCGTTATTTAGACATGATTAGCCGCGAGTGCGATCGCCAGGTGAACTTGATTAAGGGCGTGTTAGAGCTGTTGCAGATCGAGCGCACGCTGACGACCGAGCCCTCAGCGCCGGTCATGCTGTTCGACATTTTGCCGGGGGTGGTGAGTACCTATCAGCCCCTCGCCCAAGAAAAAGGTATCCGTCTGGCTTATACCGTGCCGAATACTTTGCCCGCGATCGACTGTCCTGAAAATTGGGTGCGGCAAATTGTTATTCACCTACTGAGCAACAGCATTCGCTTCACGAATCCCGGCGGCGAAGTTTGGGTCACAGCTCAAGCGAATGAGGACGACACCTTGCTGATCAATATCAGAGACACGGGCATTGGCATTCCACAAAATGAGCTGCCCCACGTGTTTAACCATTTTTATCGCGGTCGCCAAAATACTGCCGAAGAGGAAGGCGCGGGTTTGGGACTCGCGATCGTGCAGCAGCTGTTGCTGCAGTGCGGCGGCCATATCAGTGTTGAAAGCCAGCCAGAAGTGGGCACTCATTTCAAGGTCAAGCTGCCGTTGCATCAGGCGGAATAGCGGCCCGGCGAAGTGAGCCGCTCTGCATTCCAGCGGGCGCTGCGCTTTCCCCAGCGGATTTTGCCCATCACGCCTATCGCTTGATCAAAAGGGGTGAGCCGTAGTAACGAGCGGGGCACGCAGCCGATGAGGTCATCGCTTGGGTAGCTGAGTCCGAAAAAAGTAGCCGACCAGATAGAGTGAGCCGCACAGAATTTTGAGCGCCGTGGGGTCAGCGATCGCCCCGATCAATCCCTGCTCCAGGGTGTCATAGGGGGTGCAGTCGGCCAGCTCGGGACAGACTTTGAGGGCAATTTCTTGGAGGGCCGCTGGCGTCATCGAGGAATGATCGGGCACGGGGACTAGGTGCAGGCGATCGCCCGGTCGCAGCAGCGCGGTGAACACATCGGCATGATCCTTCGTGGTGAGCATGCCCATCACCCAGGTCACCTCACGCGGCAGTGGCCGCGTGAGCCCCTGTTGCTTCAGTGTGGCAGCGATCGCTGGGGTGGGGTGAGGCTGCGAAATTTCATCAACATAGGCTCTGAGAACCGTCGCTGCCGCAGGGTTGTGAGCCCCATCAATCAGCCACGGCGGCGATTGTGCCCCTGGGATGGGCCAGGTCAACCATTGCAGTCGTCCCGGCCAGCGAGCCTGCTCGATCCCAGCCTGAATTGCCTGATCGGTAATCTGCCAGCCCTGATCGCGCAAGGCTTGCAGGGCTGCGATCGAGATCGCTGAGTTGGTGAGTTGGTGGGCACCGGCAAACGGCACGCGAGACTGAAAGCGACCTCGACTAGAGGCCAAAAAATTGTAGGTCGCTAGCCCCTGCTCATTGATTTGCGCGGGCTGGGGACGAATCACGGGGCAGTCCACAGCGGCAGCGCGGGCTAAAACAACGGTCTCCGCCTCCGGGGGCAGTGGCCCGATCACCGCCGGCCGCTGAGGTTTCAAAATGCCGGCTTTTTCCCCAGCAATATCGGCCAAGGTCGGGCCTAACTGCTGCCAATGCTCTCGACTGAGGGACGTAATAACGGTTACCAGCGGTGCGTCAATGACATTGGTGGCATCTAATCGTCCGCCCAGACCCACTTCAATGACAGCGATATCAACCGCCTGCTGGGCAAAGTAAAGCCAGGCAGCGGCAGTGAACACTTCAAACTGAGTCGGCGTCTCATGCTCAGGGGTGATGGCGGCTTCCACCTGGGTGAGGACGCGATCGAGGTCGGCGACCGCAATCGGTTCGCCGTTGAGGCTAATGCGTTCACACCAGCTGACCAAATGCGGCGACGTATAGCGCCCGACCCGATAGCCCGCCTGGGTCAATACCGATGAGAGATAGGCACAGACCGACCCTTTGCCGTTGGTGCCCGCAACGTGAATGATGGGCACCTGCTGTTCGGGATGCGCTAGTGCTGTCAGCAGTCGCTGAATCCGTGTCAATCCGAGGTGAACGCCAAACCGTCCGTAGACGGCAAGACGTTGGGTAATTGCATCATCAGACAGGGGTAGAGACATCAATCAGCGATATCAGGTCAGACAAACAGTCTAATCGGAAGCTGACTCGCCTAGACGAAGGTGAGTATCTGCCCAGCCTTAACGCTCAGGTGGCGATCGCGCGCTGATGGCAGTGATTAAGAGAATGATGACAACCTGCGTTAACGCGATCGCGTCTCGATCCGAGAGGCCAGAGTACGGTGAAATGAGCACAAAGAGTCATGCCCTGCTCGCTGCCAATTAGACCGCCTCGGTATTTTTTTCGCCGGTGCGAATGCGAATAATCTCATCCACGGGCGAGACGAAGATCTTACCGTCGCCAATCTCTCCGGTGCGAGCGGCGGCAATGATTTTTTCCGTCACCATGTCGACCTGGTCTTCGTCCACCACGATTTCTAGCTTCAGTTTTTGCAGAAACTCAACGGTATATTCAGACCCGCGATAGCGCTCAGTCTGCCCCTTTTGACGACCAAACCCGCGCACTTCAGAAACGGTCATACCGACAATGCCAGCATTGACCAGCGCAATTTTCACTTCGTCAAGCTTGAAAGGGCGAATGATCGCTTCAATCTTTTTCATCAGTTTTCTTAACCTCCACACAACCACTGCAACAAAGCAGTGCAGCCCTATGTCTAGCGGGGGCTGTATGCACAATACTGTAACCAGAGGCACATTTTGCCGGATGTATCGGTATGTGAATGACGCCGGTTGGGCTTGAGGCAAGTTGCCCCTCCTCACGAGGCTGGCCCTGATCAGCCTTTGGGTGGCGGCGCTCAGCACCAGCCACAGGCTCAACGGGAGGCCATGTCAATCTCGATTAACAGCCCCTAGCGAGGTTTCCGGAGCGGGCGCAGTAATGCCCGTACCGCCAGGCTTTCGAGTTCAATTGATGACACCCTCTTAAGGGAGCAAAATCAGTTTGCCAATATGATCGCCAGCAGCCATTACGGCATGGGCTGTTTGCACGTCTCTGAGGGCAAAAGTCTCTGCTACCGGCAACCGATAGGTGCCATCAGCCACGCGATCGAGCACGTGACGGTAGGCGGCCTGCTCAGAGCCGCTGGCGGCGATTTCATTCAACAGCCAGCCGCGCATTGAGGCCATCTTGCGAATCAGCGGTGTGACATCGACAGTATCTGGCCGACCCAGCAGGCCATAAATCCACAGGGTGCCTTGAGGAGCCAGCAGCCGAATCTCCTGATTGAGAAATTCACCGGCAGCGACGGGATCAAAAATGATGTCATAGCCTTTACCTTGAACCAGCTGCTTCGCTTCTCGCCACCAGTTTTTGTCTTGGGTGACGATCACATGGTCAAAACAGGCAGCGGGCAAAGCCGCTAAGCGATCGACCTTGTCCGGACGGGTCGTGGTGCCAATGGCAGTGCCGCCATAATATTTCACCACTTGAGCCGCCGCGATCGCCACACTGCTGCTCGCGGCAGGAATCAACACGCGATCGCCAATTTGCATGTTTTGTTTCCACACTAAACAGCCCCAGGCAGTCAGAAAGGGTAGCCAAAGGGCACCTAGTAGGATGTCATCAATGCCGTCGGGAACGGGGACAGTTTTGCTGGCGGCGACGGCATAGTGCGATTGGTAGGTGCCCTGCCCCAGGCCGCGACTGGCCGGAGCCTCTAAAGTGAGGATCACGCGCTGGTCTAACGTGCGATCGCTGACGCCATCCCCTACCGCCACAATCACGCCACCACCTTCTAACCCGGGTGTAAACGGCGGATTGCCCGAAACTAAGCGGTATTCACCGCGCCGCGCCATCAGCTCAGCATGGTTCATGCCAATACTGGTCAATCGCACCACCACTTCCCCTGGGCCGGGCGTCGGATCAGGGCTTTCGACGATGGTGAGCTGGTCAACATCGCCAAACCCCTTCACAACCACTCGATACATGACGGACCTCAATTTGCCGGATGCCTTGATCTTGCCGGATCGAGGGCCACCCAACTATTAAACGCTGTAAAGGTCAGGCCGCTAGGAGATGTCCAATGGCCACAGGCCCTGAGCCGAGCTGACAAATCTGACATCCTTACGGGACACGACTTTTGCGCACCCCCTGAACCGAGCAATCCGCCTGGGTCAGCCGCGACCGCTGTTTCAGCTCATCCTGAGGCGACTGAATTGCCGCCGCGATGCAACAAATTCAGTTTCGTTTACGTCCAACACTTCGAGGTGGATGAGGAGTGTAAGAGCGCCGAACATGGGGGTGAAGTCGTATAAATACGCAGCCATCACCGACCAGTTCTGAGTCGGGTAGGCAGCGGCGGCTGAAACGAGCGCTGACAACAGTGAGCACCGTTTTCCGGATGTTTGCGACGGTTTAGAGAATGAAATCAGAGAACTGAAGCGAAGGTGCAAAGACTAATTTTCGAGGATTTATCAACCTAACTTTGTGAAGCTTTCACATTTCCGTCGGTTTTAGGCGGCTTTTTTTCAAGCCTCTGTAAACTGCATCGGAATAAATACTGAGTTTTACCTACTCAAAACTATAGTTCTAGAAAGCAGGGGTGCAGAGTTACCGCGTAATTACTCAAACGGTTACGTTCGCAATTGTTCAAAACCTGAAAGTCTCAGCTTGGCATGGGTCAGCAGCCATTGGGCAACCTGCCCCCAAAGAGGTTCCTTGTGGTCGCTACCAAGATGTCTAACTGCGCGTTCTTTACCGAGCCTCCATCAATGATATTGCGTCTAAGAACAAAACATTTTCGCTTTGCCTACACCTTTGAGTCTGGGCACAAGCTAGTCGGCACGATCGTCGGTGATGTTTACGCGAATCAACCCGATTTTGCCTTTAATCTGCGATCGCTTACCGCCCTCTGCCTCAGCCCCGAAGGTAGTCTCATGATGGGCTTTGACGATGTCTTTGGCCAATTTGAACTGGGTCATGCCAAGGTGCTGTTCTCGGGCTCGCACTCGACTGATGCCTCGTTCTTTAGCTTTAACTATCGCGACGGCGAAGCCTGCATTTATGATGCCGTGAACGAACTGTGGATTACGACTAACTGGAATCCGCAAAATTGGCACGTTGAGGAGCTAGTCAACCAGCCTTTGGCCAAGCCCCCCTTGCCGTGGCTCGACCAGCCCCTGTGGACAATGCAGGCGATCGCCTGAAGACAGCAACTAGTACAAATACTGAATAGGGCTGTTACGAAAGCTGTAACCGGGCAACTGCTGGCCTGTGACCCTCGTCATACTAGCAACCAAGCTGTGTACTGACTGGAGAGCTGGCCGATGTTGCGAGATGCCCGTGATTATCAAATCTTATTTTTATCGTTGTTTTTGTTGTTGGGGTTAGCCACCCGCGACTGGACGCTGAAGCCAGCGGCGATTGGCGTCGCGATCGCGACTTGCCTGCTGACACAATTTATTTTTTCCATTATTGATAGTCGCTGGGGCACTGCCGCCCCGGCGACTGCAGACTTAAAGTTGCCCGCTACGGTGTTGAGCCCAGCCCGTTCGCTGCCGGTGATGCCGGGACTGCGGGCGGTGGCTAGCCAACCGCTGAACTGGCGCAGCCCCTTGATTTCGGCCTTGGGGCTAAGCCTGCTGTTGCGAGTCGATCATCTGCCCACGATGGCGTTGGCGGCGTTCGTGGCGATCGCCAGCAAGTTTATCTGCAAGGTAGAAGGCAAGCACTTTTTTAACCCCGCCAACTTGGGCATTATCGCCGCGCTAACCCTGACTCACGACGCTTGGGTCTCGCCAGGCCAGTGGGGTGAAGAAGTCTGGTATGCCCTGATCTTTATCGGCGCGGGCGGCATGGTGCTGAAGCGCGTGGGCCGCTGGGATACCACCGCCGCGTTCTTAGGTAGCTATGCCCTTTTAGAAGCCGGTCGCAATCTTTACCTGGGGTGGACTTGGGACGTGTGGCTGCATCGCCTGTCGAGCGGGTCGCTGCTGCTGTTTGCCCTGTTCATGGTGACCGATCCGCGCTCGATTCCCAATGCTCGACCGGCACGGTTGATTTGGGCGCTGAGCTTGGCCGGGCTCACCTTCATCTTGCGCAACTATTTTTACCTCTCAACGGCGGTCTTTTGGGCCTTGTTTTTGCTGTCGCCGCTGACCATTCTCTTCGACCGATTGTGGCAATCAGAACGCTTTAACTGGAAGGTGTTTGCGCCCCGTAAGCCAATCGTCAGCTAGCGATCGCTCTTGCCTCCTAAGGCTTCGCAAATCGGGGCTCCGAATTCACTTAATTGATTTCCTATCCAAATCTATGAAACGTTTGCGTCCCCTGGCGACGGGGTTAATTGTTGCGATCGCCTGCCTGATCTTTGCGCCCTCAGCCTGGGCCTTTTGCGGATTCTACGTCGCCCAAGCCGACACCAGTTTGTATAACGAAGCCTCGCAGGTGATGATTGCGCGCAACGGCGATCGCACCGTGCTGACGATGGCCAATGACTATCAGGGCGAGGTGCAAGACTTTGCCCTAGTGGTGCCGGTACCCACGGTGATTCAGCCGGAGCAGGTAAATGTCGCTGAGTCAACCATTATTGATCGCCTAGATGCCTTCAGCGCCCCGCGCCTAGTGGAATATTTTGATGAAGATCCCTGCTATCTGCCCTGTGCTGAATGCATAGATGCAGATCCCTCGGCGACTATCGATCGCCTCACCGAAGAATCAGGGGGCGCTTTTCAGAGTCTGGCAGAAGCCTTAGGTATCACAATTGAGGCGGCGTTTTCGGCGGGGGAATACGACATCTTGATCCTCAGTGCCGAAGAGTCTAACGGGTTAGAAACCTGGCTGCGACAAAACAACTATCAGATTCCGACCGGTGCCAGTGAAGTCTTAGGCGCGTACATCCGCCAGGACATGAAGTTCTTTGTCGCCAAGGTGAATCTCGACGAGTTTGACCAGTCCGGCTACCAACGCCTACGCCCGCTGCAAATTGCCTACGAGTCGCCCCGGTTTATGTTGCCGATTCGATTGGGCATGACGAATGCCCAGGGGCCGCAAGATTTAGTGGTGTATCTGCTGACGTCCCAAGGCCAGGTCGAAGTGACTAACTACCGCACGGTGGAAGTGCCCAGCAACGCCGATATTCCCCTGTTTATTCAGGACGAATTTGGGCCGTTTTATAGCGAGCTATTTCAGCGCAGCTACGAACAGCGAGGACGCAACATTGCGTTTTTAGAATATGCCTGGGATTTGCGGGGCTGCGACCCTTGTGCAGCTGATCCGCCTAGTTTGGACGAGATGCGTCAAGCCGGTATCTTTTGGCTCGAAGACGACATGGAACCGTGGGAATTCAATGTGTTCATCACGCGTTTGCACGTGCGCTATACCCGCGATAAATTTCCTGAAGATTTGACCTTTCAAGAAACGAACAATCGTCGCTTGTTTCAGGGGCGCTACGTGATGCACCATGCCTTTGCCGATGCTAACGAACAAGCCTGTCTAGCTAAGAAGACGGAATATCGCGGCTATGCTCTCAGCGACAGAGAAATTGAATACTTACGTCAATCACATCAAAACTACATTGCCCATGAAGTTCCCGAGCGGTTTGAACGAGAGGCAAAAAATCTGGCGCGTTTGACGGGGCGCGACCTTTCCACCATTCGGCGACGCATCAGTGCTGAGGTCCCCCAGCCCCAGCCCTCGGTTTGGCAACTGCGTTATCCGCCTCAATTGCCCTAACTAGTTGCACATGTGCATCACCTCGCATTCAGGGAACGGTCAGACGCATCGTTCCCCGGCTTGCGATTCCATTTTTTTGAATGACACCCCTAGAAAGAGACCCCACGATGACTAAATACCGTTCGATTTGGACTGGCCTGTTGGGCGCGATCGCCGCGCTCCTATTTTTAACGCCGACCGCGCTGGCTTTCTGCGGTTTCTACGTCGCTAAAGCCGATACCAGTTTGTATAACGAAGCCTCGCAGGTGATCATTGCCCGCAACGGCGATCGCACCGTGCTGACAATGGCGAATGACTATCAGGGCGAAGTGGCCGATTTTGCCATGGTGGTACCGGTGCCCACGGTGCTGCAAGAAGGACAGGTGAATGTGGGCGATCCGGCGATCGTGCAGCGGCTCGATGACTTCAGCGCCCCGCGCCTGGTGGAATATTTTGACCCCGACCCCTGCGAACCAATGATGATGTTTGATGAGGCCGAAGCGTTGCCTGCCGCTCCCCAGGCGACCACCACCCGAGGCCGCGCTGCCGATGGGGCGCTGGGCGTCACGGTCGAAGCGCAGTTTGCCGTCGGCGAATACGACATCGTAATTTTGAGTGCCGAAGAATCGGACGGTCTAGAAACCTGGCTGATTCAAAACGGCTATCAAATTCCCACTGGGGCGAGTGAGTTGCTGCAGCCCTATGTAAGACAGGGTCTCAAGTTTTTTGTCGCCAAGGTGAATCTAGAGGAGTTCGATCGCACCGGCTTTCAGCAATTACGCCCACTGCAAATCGCCTACGAGTCGCCGCGCTTTATGCTGCCGATTCGTCTCGGCATGATGAATGCTCAGGGTGCACAAGATTTGGTAGCCTACCTGCTTACGCCCGATGGTCAGGTCGAGTTAACCAACTATCGCACCGTCAAAATTCCCTCGAATGCGAACATTCCCTCGTTTGTAGAAGCGGAGTTTGGCGAGTTTTATGGCACGATGTTCGATCGCAGCTATGAGCGTGAAAACAAAGAGGTCGCCTTTTTGGAATATGCCTGGAGCATGGCGGGCTGCGACCCCTGCTCGGCAGACCCGCTGAGTCCTGAAGAACTGCGCCAGGCTGGGGTATTTTGGCTTGCTCCCAACAGCTCCATTTGGGATACCAACGTGTATGTAACTCGCCTGCACGTGCGCTACAGCCGCGACAAATTCCCCGAAGATCTGATGTTTCAACAGACGAATAATCTAGAGTTCTTTCAGGGGCGGTATGTGATGCAGCAGCCCTTTTTGGGCGAAGCCACCTGTTCGGCTGGGGCAGACTATCGGCGATCGCTGCCTACCCGGTTTGAGCAAGAGGCGCAGACCCTGGCCCGTCTCACCGGTTGGGATATCAACGACATTCGCCGCCGCCTGCCAGATGTCAGAGAAGCTAACTTCGATCCCAATCCCTGGTGGGAAGACCTCTGGCAGCGCTCCAGCCAGTTACTCAGTCCTGTCGTTCACCAGGGCTAAGGGCATGATCTCAAACAGCCTGCTGCGGATCAAACCAGCTGGAAAATAGTTAGCCCGATGGCCTTCCCCAGTATTGTGAGGGGAAGGCTTTTTATTCGCGCAGATTTTATGCTGAGTTTTTGGGCACGCACCAGCGGCACCTGGATCAACGTCGCTACCGTGTTAATCGGCTCTGGCCTTGGGCTGCTGCTGCGGCATCGGTTGCCGGTTGCCATGCAGCAAATCATCACTCAGGCCGTTGGGTTGCTGACCCTCGTGATTGGCTTTGCCCTGTCGCGCAGCCTGTTTGAAGTTGAGGCTGGCCCCATTGATGGCGTCATTTTGGGTCTGCTCGCACTCGTACTCGGTGGTCTGCTGGGGGAATGGTGGCAGATTGAAAAAAAGCTGAGGGCGATCGGTGATGCCCTCAAAGCTCAGGTCAAAGGCGGCGGCCGTTTTACCGAGGGGTTTGTCGCCGCCAGTTTGCTTTTTTGCATCGGCCCCATGACCATCATCGGCAGCCTCAACAATGGCCTAGCGGGCGACAACACTCTGCTAACCCTCAAATCGGCGATGGATGGTTTAGCCTCGATCGCCCTCACCAGCACCTACGGCACTGGCGTCGGCTTTTCGGCCATTACGGTACTGCTGATGCAAGGCGGGCTCTCACTCCTAGCAGGAATGCTAGCCACTAGCCTCACCGACCCCGCCACCGATCCCCACGTTTTACTCACCACGGGCATTGGCGGCATGATGATTATCGGCCTCGGCTTCAGTTTGCTAGAAATTGCCAAAATTCGCGTCGCGTCATTTCTGCCAGCGCTAGTACTTGGCCCAGTGGTGGTGGCGATCGCCCAGACGGCTACTCCGTCCCAGAACCGCTGGGCGTGATTCCCCACTGGCACATGTGGCTCCAGCGCAAGGTGCCTGGCGTGCTCGCCACTCAGCTGTTAACCACCTCGGCTGGCGTGCCCTGTCCGGCCGCATCGCGGGCCTGGCCGATAAGCTGCACTAAATCCCGATTTCCACAGCCAAAACCCACATCCTCGCCGACGAACTGCGCATCCTCCATGAACGGCTACCGCTGGTCGCCCAGCCGCACCCCCAATAGCAGACTCGTATCGCTCACATCCTCAAGACCTGCGACCTCCTGACGCAGAGCCGACCGGCCAATTTACTTGCCGCACCTCTGCCGCTTACCCTGATCCACCACGACTTTTACGCTGATTAGGTGCTGGGGGAGGGCGATCGCCTCTGACTAGTGGATCTCGACCGCTGCTGCCAGGGCGATCCGGCCCTCGACATTGGCAACTTCATCGCCCACATCACCGAACAGAGCCTACGGCAGTTGGCGGATCCGGCAGCAATGGTTGCACAAGAAGCTGCCCTACGAGCAGCGTTTATTGAGACCAGGGCTGGCGGACAAGCTGATCGTCTCCGGTGGACAATCGAGCTTTACACGGTGCTCACGTTGGTGCGCCATATCCACATCAGCACTCGCATTGCCGCTCGCCGTCCCTACACTGAGGCGCTTCTGATGCTCTGTGCAACCCGACTCCAGAGCCAATCTCTCGAGCCCTTGCGATTGCGATGAGCGAGCGACCGACCTCCAGGGTTCAATCTAGCCAGCTTTAATCAAAGACACCGCAGTTACGACAATCCGTGAATGATCAGTGGCAGGTCTGGGCGAAAGTCTACGCGATAGTCCAATTCATTGCCGTTTAAAGTAATTTCCATCAGATGCTCGTGCCCCAACTCAACGGCAAGTCGGTCCACTTGATTGACGACTTTGAGAACCCCTGAGTGATCGCGGGCGGGTGTATGAATACGCACCTGAGTCATGACTTGAGCGTTCGTGTCTGCAGATTTAGATCTGGCGGCTCGCGGCTTGATGAAGGGCGCACAGAAGCAGAGCGGTTGGGCCAAATCACTGGAGTTGGCTCCCACCTGAAAGGCGGTGGGCGGCGCAAAATAGTCGGGTTGGTAAGTCCAGCCGGGGAAGGGCATCTCTAGATTGGTGGGGTCTGGGCTCAGCAAAATCACCCCAAACGGCGACGCGGTAGAGGATTGGGTGCGATCGGCAAAGCGCAATTCTCGTCCGGGGCCATTCATAGCCTCTGCCGCATCATGTACCCACAAAAACTCCAGCATGCCGTTGGCAAAGTAAAAGCGCCGGTTGGCTGTTCCCTGCCCCGGATGCCGATTACCGGTGCCTTCCTTGAAACCGTGGGCCAGCAGCAAATCGGCCACCGGGGCCCCTGGCTCCACCAAGATAAACACATGATCCAGCTCTAGGGCCATAAAGACGCCAACGCCCAAACACTCAATGCCGCAAGTCCTGACTTCTCCATGCGGTTAGGCTCAATCCTCCTGGACCCACACATAGCGAGCCGGTTCAAACTCTAGATGCTGCTTAAAATCGTGAACCGTTTTGAATAAGTCATCCAAGGAAGTGATGTCTTGACGACCTTCCTTCCAGGCTTTGCGTTCTACCGTGCCCACCACCAAGTAATCGTTGCCAATTAGCTGAGGATAGTATTGCTGACACATGCGCTCCAGCAGCGGTTCCAGTTCGTTTTGATGGAGAATCAGCAAGTCACAACTGGGGCAATAGCGGCAGGTTTTATTCAAACTCACCGGCTGGGCCGGGTGAATCAAAATCAGCAGAGGCTTCTTCCGCAGCTTAGTTTTGGCATCACACTTGGGACAACAGGTAAAGCGAGCATCCGCATGAGGGTTTAAGAAAAATTTGTGCTGAAGTGGCAAATAGCCGAACTGTCCAGCTTTTTTGCGTTGTTTTTTGCCCATCTTGAAAGTGACCGCTCAATTGTCTTCAGGGTAAATACCTTGGAAATAAAGTTTTCTGCCATTTAGAGAGCTTTGCCGACCTGAATTTTG
>CALCCA010000071.1 GCA_937899725.1 uncultured Halomicronema sp. | reverse complement strand
ACTTTCAAATAAGCTCGACGCGCCTTTTGGTGATAGGTGCGGGGTTTCTTCGGTGCCGAAACGATTTCGCCGACGCCCCTTGAGAAGCATTTAGCCGTTCGGCATAGGTCGCTTCAAACTCTTCCCAAGGGATTATCGCAGCCAACTTGACCCAGCGATTCTCCCCTGAGAGTTAGCCACCAAAGGGCAGATAAAAATCGACAAAACTCAGTTGGCCGGGGCTAGCACGACGGTACATGGGCAACACAAGTGCAAGGGTTTGAATCAATTATCGGTTTTTTCCTTGCACTTGAAATCTGCTTTTGAGTCCTCAAACCTCTGCCCTGGAACAGTCTCGCCTTTTTTCAGCAAGCCCTAAGTAAAAAGGCCTTTTGCAAATTAATACCAGTGCCGTTTAGCACAATGAGCACACATCAGGATATCGAATAACCTACAGCTCCTGATGATGGCTTACACAATAGCGCAACCCCTTTCTCATCAGCACTTCAAGCAGCAGTTCGGAGTAACCTGACAAACCTTCAAACAGAGGTTGGAGATCCTGAGACCTCGGTTAGAGATCAGCCTCAACACCGGGCGCTAAGCCTAAACTATCTCTGAAGGAGGGGGGGCTGTTGACCTTGGTATATTGGCGAGAGTATCACACCTACTTTCACATCGCGACCAATTGGGGCGTCAGCGAGTGACGGTCTATCGCATCATCCACTAAACAGATTAAGGCGCCATGATGACCTGATTCCGCCCAGTCGCTTTAGCTCTATAGAGCGCCGCGTCAGCAGCTTGCAGCAGAGCCGCTCCGTCGTCACCGTGCCGGGGAAATTCAGCCACGCCCAATGAGGCCGTTATGCCACTCAGCACGATACCTCGGCAAGCAACCTTCAGTTCGCCAATGGCTTTGCGAATCTGGTCCGCTTTAATTTGAGTGTTTTGTAGGGACGATTCTGGCAGAATAATGGTCAGTTCTTCGCCGCCGTAACGACAGGCAATATCTGAACTGCGGATTTGTTTTTTCAACAGGGTGCCGATGCTTTGCAGCACCAAGTCGCCCGCTTCATGGCCATAAGTATCGTTAAACCGCTTGAAATGATCGACATCGAGCATCATCACCCCAATCTTAGTTTTATTACGTTGGGCCCGGGCAATTTCTTTATAGAGCGCCTCTTCGAGAAAGCGGCGGTTGAATAGCCCGGTGAGGGCATCGCGAATACTCTGGTTTTGCAAGGTTTCGCGCAGGTGCAAATTGGCGATCGCGAGACCAATGTGTTCGGCTACTGTCTGTGCGAGTTGCTTTTGGGTATCGACTAGCGGGTGGCCGGGCTCCGTTTGTAAGTAAAAGAGTCCCAATGTATCCCCCTGGGCAATCATGGGAATACAGAGCGTATCAGCTGCCGGATCGACGTCTATCGTATGGTTGCACCGGAGCCCAACAGTATCGCAGCTGACCAAGTGCAGTCGCCCGCGCCGCAGGCCCCAGCAGTCGTGGGGCATAAAATCGGGCTGAGCATGACGTTGTGAACCCCAATCGGCTAGCCGCTCTAAGCGATTGCGCGAAGCGCACGTGATGTAGATGCTGCCTGAGCAGTTGGGAAACAGGGGCGTCACCAAGGTGGAAATAACGGTGTAGGCTTCGGCAACAGAACGGCAGGCCTGCAAAAAGTCACTGGTTTGGCTCAGCATCAGCATTTCGGCATTGTGCTTTTTGAGCTGATCAACGTTGATGGCGAGCTGTTGATTAGCCTGCTGGGCTTTTTGCTCCGTCTGTTTGAGATGAGTGATATCACGAAACGTCACCGCAAACCCATCTCCTAGCCTCACGGCCACGCTTTCAAACCAAGAGTCAATGCCATCATGGGGATAATAGAACTGACGGCGGGCGGGTTGACCCGACTCAACCACTTGACAATAGAAATCGAACAGACCCTCTTCACGATTGCCAGGCAGTTTCACCAGCATCCGCTGGCCGATCAGGGCCGCTTCGGACTGGCCCACAATTTCGCAAGCTGTCGGATTAATCAACAGCCATTCAAAATCGATGATTTGGCCTGGGTCGTCGCGCACTGACCGAAAAGCCATAATGCCATCTAGAGAGCTATTCAAAATACCACTCAGCTGCGCTTTGGCCGTCTGTAGTTTGAGGTCAGCTTGTTTGCGCTCACTAATATCGCGCACCATGACCAAGACTGTGTTCTCCGACAGCAATGTAATCCGCGCTTCTCGGTAATCCGTTTGTCCATTTTCAGTAGACTCGTATTCGTCGGTCTGAATTTCCTTCGTCTCGATTGCCTGCTGCGCCAGTTGCACCTGCGCCTGGGCCACAGGAGCGGGCATCACATCAAAGATGCTGCAGTCTTCGGGCAACTGGTCTACCTCTAGCAACCCCTGCACTAGGCCAGTACTCAAGATCTCTAGCTGTGTCCCATCGGGGTGCATGCGCGCTAGAAAGTCAGGGAGGGCTGCAATTAAAACTTGGTTGGTAGCTTCGCTCTGCGCCAGTTGGGCTTCAGTGCGCTTACGGTGGGTGATGTCTCGCACAATCAGCAAGCACTCGTCGGCGCCACAGGGAACAACACGGACTTCTTCGTAGCAGAGTTGCCCCTCTTTATCGAGTTGGTGCTCATAGGTATAGGTCTGGTTTGCTTGCAAAGCCGCAGCGATGACCCGCAGTTGCTGAGCGAGAAGATTTGGGGGTAACACCTCTGACAAATGCTGATGGAGGGGCAGTAAGCGACCCTGATCGGTCTCTGTTGGGGGCAGACAGTCATGACAGGTACCATCGCGCCCGACGCGCAGCAGCAAGTCAGGAATCGCCGTCAAAATCGAGCGCGTGGTCACCTCACTCTGCCGGAGTTTTTCCTCAAACTGCTTGCGATCGCTAATCTCTCGATGGGTTCCTAACATCCGAGTAGGGTTACCCTGATCATCCCAGGTCACGATTTTGCCGTAGTTGGCAATCCACTGCCACTCACCTGATTTGGTCTGCAGGCGATAGTCAAATCGATAGGGGACTGACGGGTCTGCCAAGTAGGTCTGCAGATGTTCAGAGACGAAGGCCCAATCCTCTGGGTGTACTAGACGTTCCCAGGTTTTGATACTGGCCTCTAACTCACCGGGACTAAAGCCCAGCATCTGAGTCCAGCCGGGACTAAAGACCATGTGCCCGGTGGCGATTTCCCACTCCCAGAGACCATCGCCTCCCGCCTCTAAAGTCAGCTGTAGGCGTTGTTGGCTTTCCGTGAGTCGATGATTCGCTTGCTTGCAGGCTTGATTAGCCGCTTCTAACTCGCGAGTGCGCTCCCCAGCAGCGGTCAAATCGGCCTGAGCGGCTTGCAGCTGCTCACCCAGAGCCGCTTGTTGCAGGATCATCCCGACCTGGGTTGTCACCAGGTGCAAGCCCTCAATTTCGTGGGTCTGCCAGACGCGCGCCGCTTGACAGTCGTGGGCAATCAACAGCCCCCACAGGGTATCGCCCTTGAGGATGGGCACAACCAGATTCGCTCTGACCTGGAAACTGCTCAACAGTTCTGCATGGCAGGGCGTAATATCAGCCGTTGTGACATCCTCTACTGCCGAATATTGCTGTGCTTGATACGGCGCTAACCAATTCCATTCAAAACAGTGGTCATGAACAACACGATCACCGATGAGCCACTGGGGGGCAGAGGCCGCTTCAGCAACAACTTTACCGCTCCAGTCGGGCTCAAAGCGATAGATCACGGCGCGATCGCTCCCCAGCAACTGCTGAACGTCATCAACCGCGATCTGCAGACTATCCGTCAGCTCGGGCGCCGCACTAATATGCCGCACCATAGCGTTAATGGCCTTTAAGAAAGCTCCCGACATGTCCTCTAGAGAAAGATGAGCGGCACGATTCAAGCCGTCCGCGATCGCGTCATCATCCCCAGGTATGTTGGCAGTGCCCCGACTACTGTTGATCTCCAAAGCCCACCTCAGGCATCGTTGTCTTTAAGCTAAGACACCCTAAGTATTGACAACTTAATGAAAAATACGACTCTCAGAGCTCATTTCTAAAGCAAACTTTAAGCTGCCTGGCGCTGCCGTATGAGTCGAATCCACGCCTCGTAAATCATGGCTGCACGGCTGTCGGCGTACACGGTGTACATCTCATAGTCTTTGCTCAACTGTCAATATCGATTCAACCAACCAAAGGTGCGTTGCACAAGCCAGCGTTTCGGCAACACTTCAAAGGTCTGGGTCGAGCGCTTGATACCTTCAACTCGCACAGCATCTCCACACCCTTGGCGCGCCGCCCGAGCACAGTTTGGCCCCAAGTAGCCTTGGTCGACATAGACGACTTCTAGACAAGAAAACTATTCGCGAGCTTCATGCAAAACCACGACGGCCCCTAATCGTTCAGAAGCATTTGCTGCAGTCACTCAAACGCCGACGACAAACCGTGGGAAATCCACTACGGTATGACGCTTACAGCCTTGAACCTTCTTGCCGCCATTACGACCGGAGACCGCCCCCTGCTTGGAGTGCGTTCCCTAGCACCATTACATGGCGCTAGGGAACGCATCCACTTTTTTCCATCGTTTTGACGGATTGCGAGTCGGCGATCGCAATGCTGGAGTCAATCTCTCGTCCCAGGTCTTTGCGCAGTTCACCCCGCAACTCATCAGGATACGAGACACACCTCCTAAAACCGCCTGTTTGCTAGCGCTTGAGCGTATTGCGTACCGTTTCTAAAGGCCAATGAAATAAGCGACAATCGTCTCCATGTAGTCGCCCCAGGCATTGAGCTTGACTGGCACTCCAGACATCCTGCAGGCATTGCCTACAGACCATCAATTACGGCCTTTTTGGGCGATCGCTATTCGGCTCGCCCGCTTCAAACTATTAGAGTTGTTGTGAAACAGTGAGTAATCGCGCAGTTGTTGTGGGGAGCTGGCG
>CALCCA010000070.1 GCA_937899725.1 uncultured Halomicronema sp. | reverse complement strand
ATGAATGCTTCATATCTGTTCTAGCATCTGTAGCCTTAATTCGAAGAATTGGTATCACACGGGATAATTCTGAAAGAGAGGCAAGACCGCTTTCAAAAGACGTTTTTGGGTTTTCAGGTCACTGTTTCTGAGTTGCTTCAAGCTCTCCCAATAGAGTGGGAGGGCATGAGTGCCCCAGACCAAGGACACCATAAAGACATTGCGGTCCTGCCATTGGGTGCGGTCGATCGCCACCAGCCAATCGCCCCATTTATGATGCTTCAGCTTCCTCAGTCGTCGGCGCTGCTCCCGATTCCACCCGCGTCCGGTTTGCACTTGACGAAGCCAATCCTTCATCAGCGGTAACCACAGCGCTTTGACCGTCAGTTGTGGCAACGCTAAAAACCGCTGTAAGTTCCGTTTACGACTCTGTTAGTGGATGGGTTGGGGAAAGACACTGGCGAGGGTCGACAGCTTGACTTGACGATGAACCTGTAACAATAACAACAGCAATTGCAAGGTCAAATACTGGCTTTCGCTCAGATGAGCCCGGAGCGTCTTTTGGTATGAGGCAGGCAACATATTTTTGTGAGGGAATCTCAGAAGGTTCCCTATTTTTTTGCCTGATTATTCTCTCAAATCTTTACCTGGCATAGGCTAAAGTCGCCTTGTCACTCTTTCAGCTTTCTGGGGGCTCTTGCGCCATTTAGCAGTGATGAGCATCTCCTAAGGCTGTGAACCACTGCTAAATGGCGCAAGCTACGACTTCATAAATCTGGAGACAACACAGTGCCGCCCAACGCCTGAGGCGACGAGGGAGGAATCCCTTCCAAAACAACGAGGGATTCCATCACGGTTTTGACCAGCGGGGCCGCTACAGTTGAGCCGTAGGCATCTTCCCCGGCGGGCTCGTCAATCACCGCGAGCACGGCATAGCGCGGGGCTTCCACCGGTAGGAGACCGACAAAGCTGGTGATGCGACCCGCGCCATAGACACCCGCCTCGGTGACCTTCTGCGCGGTGCCTGTTTTGCCCGCAATGCGATAGCCCGGTATTTGAGCGGGCTTGCCGGTGCCCTCCGCCACGACGGCTTCCATCATGTTGAGCACAGTGGCGCTCGTCTCGGGCGAAAACACCGGTTTGGGAGCTGGGGTATCGGGTTGCCAAGTCAGGTTGCCGAGGTCATCGACTAACCCTTCAATCACGGTCGGCGTGACAAGCTGACCGCCATTGGAGATCGCCGCCTGCAGCTGCAGCAGCTTGATCGGCGTCAGAACCAGACCTTGACCAAAAGCAGCAGTTGCCGCATCGACCCAGCTGTTGACAAACTGGTCACGATCTTTGAGCAGCGGCGTGTTTTCAGCGGGCAGGCTGATGCCAGTGGGTTGGTTGAGTTCCAGCTTTTCTAACCAGGCGTAAAATTCTGCCGCCGGTAGCTGATCCATCAGGCGCACCATGCCGACATTACTGGAATATTTCAGCACTTCGGTCAGCGTCAGAGTACCGATGCGGCCCGTCGCCTCATAGTCAGAGTTTTGAATAATCCATTCATCAAAACGAAGTTGCCCTTCATCGTAAACCGTATCCTCAGCAGTCGCCGCACCCGCTTCGAGGGCGATCGCCACATTGATGGGCTTAAAGGTTGATCCCGGCTCATAGAGATCCGTCACGGCCCAATTTTTCAGCCAGGCGAGGTCAGCATCAAAATAGCGATTGGGGTCAAAGGTCGGCTCTACCGCGAAGGCTCGCATTGCCCCCGTGTGCACATCCATCACCATCACCGTGCCCCGTTTCGCCCCAAACTGACGCATCGTCTGCCGCAGGGCTTCTTGGGCCACCCGCTGTAGGCGACTGTCGAGGGTCAGCTTAAGCTGCTGTGAGGAGTCAGACTGGGGGAGGTTGGCGACGGGCAGGGCTGGCCCCATGACGGTCGGCACTGCAGCCAGGGGCAAGGCTAGCCGCTCTTGATAAGACGCCTCTAAGCCAGTTTGAGCCTCGCCCTCTAAATTGATGAAACCGACAATTTGCGAAAAGAGATCCTGCTGGGGGTAAAACCGCTGTTGGGTCGGAATCAGCTCTAGACCATCGAGCCGTAAACGTTTGATGCGCTGGGCATTTTCTTCAGACAGACCGTCGATCAGTCGGACCCCCGTTGCCTGGCTTTTCAGCTGCTCGGCTAACGCCCCAGACGGCATCTCTAAGAGCGGACTCAAGGTATTGGCCACGACCCCGATCGGCTGCCGAAACAGGGCTGGGTGACCATAGAGGGTATAGACCAGACGATCGACGGCCAGGGGCGTACCCTGGTTATCGACGATAGCTCGCCGGGCCACAGCCAGATCAAGGCCACGGGCTTGCTGGTTATGGGCCACCGCCTGCAGGGCATCCCCTTGCACGAGCTGCAAGTAGGCTAACCGCCCAGCCAGCCCCAGGGCGACCACTAAAAGCAAGGCCCAAATCAGGGCAATGCGACGTCGGGCCAAGAAGATGGGCGGGTTAGAACGTCGGCGCAGGGGCGTTGACAGATGAGGGCGAGCCGCCAATCGCCGCGATCGCGAATGGCCAGACCGCTTACGAACAGAAGGGTAGGAACGCCCCATCAACAAACCTCAATACAAAGATGGCTCAGATCAAGCTGACCTAGTAGCCCTTAGGAAAAAATCGCTGACCAGCGCCCAAAGCGTCGGCAGGCTCCGATGCCGGAGCCGACGGCGAGGCGGGCAGCGGTGCTGCTTCTAAAAAAATGACGTCCCGAGGATGCAAATTGCCGTTACGCATCTCCGTCCGGGCCGCTTGAGCGAGATGGTTTTTAAACACCGCGTTGGCCGTCGTTAACTGCTGCTGCTGATCTTGCAGGTGCTCTAGATGCACCGTAGCGGCAGTGAGCCGTCGATGAGTATTAACGGTAAGGGCATAGGCGGCCAAGGCCCCCGCCAGGCCCAACGTCGTCGCCACTACCGAAACGCGCTGCCCCGCTACCAAGAGCTTCAGCCAAGTGGGGCGATCGCGCTGCTGAACCGAGGGAAACACCGCAGGAGCAGCAGGCTGTGGCGCTGGCAACGCGGTCAGGCGACGTCGCGACTCAGATCGCCTCGACGATGCTGGCGGCCGAAGCTCCACTTCTTGAGATTGCAATGCTGCAGACATCCACTTACTCCTGATTCACACCCAGTTATTGCCTTCCCGTTATCCTGTGCTGACGGCCTGCCCCCTGAGATTAAGCGCCATAGTAGCGTGCGGCTGGGGACTCAGCAAGTATTTTTTAGACGTCGGGGCTCATCGCCGAAACTCGCTCCCATAAAATAACTCAAGCCTCTCAATTTGCCACCTCTTGGGACAATTTTTTGAGCCGTGAGCGCCCGCCAACCGGCATAACAATCACATCACCGCCCCAACCCAGCATCGCGAAACGGCTGAGACCATCGATAGGGGCCAGACCGTGACCGATCCTCTAGAGGGCACTCGGATCAGCCGTAAGAGCAACGATGAGCCGACCGAGATGGCTGGGAGCATCAGTTTAGCCTCTTCTCAGAAGCACACTTAGCACTCAACTGGTGAGCACGAGCCCAGGCAGACATCCTCTCAAGTACCTGACAGAGCTGCGCAGCGATCGCTCGTCACGCTTAACCAAGTCGTACCGGGGCCGGCATGCAGCGCCTTAGAGCTTCGTGCCACACTCAGGACAAAACGCATGACTGGAAGGATTCTTGGCCCCACAGCTACTGCAGTACATCAGTTCAATCGTTTGGTGAGCCGGTGACTTTTGCGGCGGCAAGCCAATCATCTGGGCGTTGCTCTTGCCCGGAGCCACCATGGGGTAGCAGTTTTCATCGCGGCGCACCCGCACGTCCATCAGCACCGGGCCATCGTGGGCCAACATTGTGGCGATCGCGTCTGCTAACTCAGAGGGATGATTCACGACCATCCCCTTGACGCCGTAGGCCTGGGCCAAAAGTTCAAAATCTGGCATGCCCACCTGCATATTGGAAGACGAGTAGCGCTCGCCGAAAAACGACTGCTGCCATTGGCGCACCATGCCCTGCCAGCCGTTGTTAATAATGACCGTTTTGACTTTGATATCGTATTGGGCCAGGGTGCCCAACTCTTGCGGATTCATCTGAAAACTGGCGTCGCCGCTGATGCAGATTGTGACATCGTCAGGGCGGGCGACCTGGACCCCCATCGCAGCCGGTAGGCCAAAGCCCATGGTGCCCAGCCCAGCGCTGGAAACCCAACGACGGGGACCATTTTTGAGAAACTGCGCCGCCCACATTTGATGCTGTCCGACATCGGTGGTGTAAAACGCTTGGGGAGCCTGACGGCACAGCTCCACAATGACTGCTTGCGGGGCGATCGTCTCATCGTAGGCGGGGACAACAAGAGGATAATCGTCGCGCCAGCGTTGAATACGATCGCGCCAGGCCAAAGTTTTATCCGCATCAGCCGGCTTGTCAATCTCATCTAGCCGCTGCAGCAGTCGCTGCAAAACCTGGCGCACGTCGCCCACGATCGGCACATTGGGAATGCGATTTTTGCCCACCTCGGCGGGGTCAATATCAATGTGAATGACCTTGGCCCGCGACGCAAACTCATCTAGCTTGCCGGTAACGCGATCATCAAAGCGGGCACCCACAGCAATCAGCAAATCGCATTCGCTCACGGCAAAGTTGGCGTAGGCTGTGCCGTGCATGCCCAACATGCCCACAGCGAGCGGATGGTGCTCGTCAAACGCTCCTTTGCCCATCAGCGTCGTCGTGACCGGAATCGAGAAATATTCTGCGAGGGCTTGAATTTCGGTATGCGCACCAGCGGTAATCGCCCCCCCCCCGACATAAAGCAGCGGCTGCTTCGCGACTCGCAACAGGCGAATGGCGTGATCAATTTGGCGCGGGTTGCCCTTTACCGTGGGTTTGTAGCCCGGTAACTGTACATCACCTGGCTCCACCGGGATGTAGTCAAACTCTTCGAGCCCGACATCCTTCGGGACATCAATCAGCACCGGCCCCGGTCGCCCCGTTTGGGCAATGAAGAAAGCCTCGGCCACGATCCGCGCCATATCACTGGCCGATCGCACCACATAAGAATGCTTGACAACGGGCAGCGTAATACCAAAAATATCGGTCTCTTGAAACGCGTCCGTACCGATCGCGGCGCGCGGTACTTGCCCCGTAATCACCACCATGGGAATCGAGTCCATCGCAGCGGTAGCGATACCCGTGACCAGGTTAGTCGCCCCAGGGCCAGAGGTTCCAAAGCAAACGCCGACCTCTCCCGTCGCGCGGGCATAGCCATCAGCGGCATGGGCGGCCCCTTGCTCGTGGCGCACCAAGATGTGACTAATGCCGCCACGCTGCTCGGCCTTGTATAACTCGTCATAAATGGGCAAAATTGCCCCGCCAGGATACCCAAAAATATGACACACGCCGTGACGTTGCAGGCTGTCAATCAGAGCAAAGCCACCGGTGGCTCGCTGAGTTGTCACTTTATCCTGAGCAGTAACAGAAGAGGTCATGAATTTTTGAGGATGATTTTAAGCAGGTGCAGGCAGTCGACAAATAGGTTCTGAGAGCATTTGAACAGCGCCCCAGAACGCACGAAAATTTATGTGGACTCTCACTATAGTACGAGATCAATCTGGCACCTTAACAGATATCCCGTATCTACAGAATCGCTTTCGATACAGGGGCTAATTGCCTCGCTTCCTAAGGCTTTCGGAGGGCCTGAATGGTCTTAAGCGGCAGCCATCGCTCTGCACATTGATCACTAAGTAAGGATTTCATGACATTTTTAGCAGGGAGTCCACTGTCGGTAAGAACCAGCGATCGCCGTTGGTCTCATCCCTCTTCAGCACTCAGCGGTAAAAACTTGCTGCTGCAGGGTCAGCAGTTCTTGAATGCCGGTTTCAGCCAGATCTAAAAGTTGATTAAGCTGCGATCGCGAGTAGCTACCTTCTTCAGCGGTGCCCTGCACTTCAATGATGTCTAAGCTGCCGTTTAGCACGACGTTGCAATCCACAGCGGCAGCGACGTCTTCTTCATACTTCAGATCCAGCAGGGCTTCCCCTTCGACAATGCCGACCGAAATCGCGGCGACTTCACGGGTCAAGGGCAGCGTGGGCAGCACTTGCTGCTCCACTAGCTTCTGCAGCGCGTGTTTGAGGGCCACATAACCGCCGGTGATTGACGTCGTGCGGGTACCCGCATCGGCCTGCAGCACATCGGCATCGACGGTAATTGTGCGCTCACCCAGGGCGTCAAAGTCTACGGTCGATCGCAGGCTGCGGCCAATCAATCGCTGAATCTCTTGCGTGCGACCCGACAGCTTCATCAGTTCGCGGCGCTGGCGCTCGGGAGTCGCCCCTGGTAGCATCCGGTATTCGGCAGTAAGCCACCCCCGACCGGAGTTACGGAGAAACGGCGGCACGCCTTCTTCGATCGAGACCGTACAAAGCACTTGAGTGCTGCCACACCGAGTCAGCACCGACCCAGCCGCAAAGCGCGTGAAATCGAGTTCAAACGAGACGGGCCGGAGTTCATTGGCTTGCCGACCGTCGGGACGCTGCCATGCCATAGCTGCTGCCTCAATGCGTCAAAATCCTCACTCACCATACAGCAGGGGCGATCGCGCAGCAATGCGAACAACGAGAGCTACGGACAATGACTGGGGGTTAGGGTTCAGGATTGAAGGTTTAAGGCACAAGATTCGGTAACTTACCCAATGACGCGGAGATTGCTGTCAACAAGGTCTCGTTCAGAGTTCGGCACTGCGCAGTTTGTCTTCAAGCTAATGAATCGCTGTGATCGGTCACGATCGCTGGCATCGAGTCGAGCTGGTCGAAGTAGGCCTGTTCGGTGAGCAGTGTGGTGGGGTCAGCGACGCGATCGGTAAACACGGTGCCCTGTAAATGATCCAGCTCGTGTTGAAAGATGCGAGCGACAAAGTCGGTGAATACCTGACGTTTCATCTGGCCGTGGCGATCGCCATATTCCACTTCGATTTCGCGCCACCGTGCCACTTGACCCCGCTGGTCAGGCACGCTCAGGCACCCTTCCCAATCGGCGGTGCGATCATCAGAGTGGGCCACAATGTGGGGGTTAATCATCGGGGTAGGGGCCATCGTAGGCGCGTGGGGATAGCGCAGAGTCGGGCGCGACGCCACAATAAATAGCTGTTTGGCGACGCCGACCTGCGGCGCGGCGATACCGACCCCATTAGTTTTTTCTGCCGTCCAAATGAGATTTTTGATCAGAGTTTGTAGGGGGCGATCGAGGGTGACTACGGGCTCAGCCATCAGTCGCAGTCGAGGATCACCGACAGTCAAAACGGTTAGCTGCTTTTTCCACATAGGTCTCAGACCGGTTCTCCGCAACTGCACGACAACTCAAACGCTTCGGCTCAACAATGCTGCTGATCATAGAGCACGTTAGCAACGAGCCCCCAATACCGAGATCGGGCATCACTGTGTGCCTGTCTCAGCCCTCCACTCATGGAGTGATTCAAGCAGAACCAGAGCAAAATCGGGTAATTGTGGCCAGCCGTTGCCGGCAAGTCCTAGAGGCTATCATCAATTTAGCAACTGAAGTCCTGATGCTGAAAGCGGTTTAGCCTCTAGCTAGGTTTCCGGAGCGGGCGCGATCATGCCCATACCGTAAGGCTTTCGAGTTTAATTAACGTTAATGACGCGCCCTAACGTTTACCGAGGCGACAGTGCCCTAGCTGAGACCGGCAGATGGCTTGAAAGTACCAACGGCGATCGCCCGTCGCCGCTCCATTCAGGATGCTGCAACGACAGTGGCGATCGCGGCTAACGTATCCGTCCAGTTTTAACCAGTTTTAAACTGTGACACCGGCAACGCTGAGATACCCCAATTCCTCCAGCTTGGCCATGATCTTATCGACGCTTTCGGTCAAAGATTCCTTGTGAGTTTCGCAATTGACTTCGGGATTGAGCGGCGCTTCGTAGGGATCATCAATGCCCGTAAACTGCTTGATCTCCCCAGAGCGAGCTTTTTTGTAGAGACCTTTGACATCGCGCGATTCACAAACTTCGAGCGGCGCACTGACGTACACCTCCATGAAATCGCCAATCATCGCGCGGACTTCTTCGCGGACGGCTCGATAGGGCGAAATCGCTGACACCAAAACAATCACACCATTACGCGTCAATAGGTGCGACACAAAGCCAATGCGACGAATGTTGGTATCTCGGTCTTCTTTGCTGAAGCCTAGACCTTTAGTGAGATTGGTGCGGACGATGTCACCATCTAAGACTTCTAATTTGCACTGATGATCACGTAAACGCTGTGCCAGTGCGTCTGTGATAGTGCTTTTGCCTGCGCCACTCAGCCCAGTCAACCAAACGGTCACGCCACGATGTTCCATGTTTCTCCTATCTTTTAATCTTGCACGGCAATGGAGGTGCCCACTGCTAGGGCTGCTCTAAAAGTACCCAATTGCCGGTCTTGGGTAAGCCTGCATCGAGGGTGATCTTGCCACTTGATGCTGACGACCACCCGGCGCAGAATGCAACGGCTGACATCTATATAGACTATTTGAACGTGGGTAACCCCACTGAGTTCATCAGCTTGCCCCCTGCAGGCAGCTGGGGAACATCGAATCAGCAGCCTGAAAACGGTCTAAGTCGGTTGCCCTAAACCGAGCAGTCACTGTAGCGGCTCGCGCTGATGCAACGTGGGGAAGAACCCCGACCAGGCTAGCCAGCGTTACACTCAGATGAACGTCACTGCCACGGACTTTATAGCGATATATCTGCTATGGATGAGGGCAGTAACCACCTCAAACCTTGTCAGGGGAAGGTTTTGAATGTCTTCTAACGAACAGCGCCTCACGTTTTCCCTTAACAGTCTGGTGTTACTGGTGCTCTCGGTGCCCTTGCTCTTGCTGCTATGGCAGCTGCGGAGTCTATTTTTATTAGTGATGATTGCGATCGTGCTGGCAGCTTCGATCGCTCCCGTGGTGGATTGGGCAGAACGCTATCGGATTCCTCGCTGGCTCGGCGTCGTGCTGACCTATCTGGCGATCGTGTCGATCATTACAGGGGTCGGGCTGTGGGTGGGGCCAACGGTCGCAGAGCAGATTCAGCGGTTGATTCGGCAGATTCCCGTCTCGTTGAAACAAGTTTTGGACTATGCCGAAACTTGGCTTGTTTCTTTCAACGATGAACGACCCGATTTTACGAGTGAACTGATTAACCAGTTCATCGACGTGCAGGGATTAAGTCGCTGGGTGATTCGCTCGAGTCAGCAACTGTTGGTGCGCTCCTACGGACTGACAACGGGAATTTTAGGCGGCTTCTTTAGTCTGATTCTCGCCCTCTTTTTATCAGGCTACATGCTGGCAGATAGTCGCACCCTGGTGAAAAATTTTGTGCGCCTGCTGCCGCAGCCCTGGGACGATCGCATGGTGGCGCAGGTGGGACCCATCAGCAATCGGATGGGCAGCTATATCCGAGGGCGACTGTTAGTTTCAACTATCTTGGCCTTGGCGACCACGGTTAGCCTGAGCATTTTGGGCTTATCTGACTTTGCGTTGGGCCTGGGTGCCATCTCTGGCTTCACTAACTTGATCCCGTTCTTAGGCCCAATTTTGGGGGCGATTCCTGCGTTGGTGGTGGCGATTTCCCAAGGCGGCTGGACGTTTCTGTGGGTACTCATCCTTTACGTCGTCATTCAAAATTTAGAAACCTATGTGCTCGACCCATTACTCGTGGGCACATCGGTGGGCGTCCATCCGCTTTATCAATTGTTGGCAGTCTTAGGCGGTACCCAGTTGCTGGGCATCATCGGCGCGCTGATCGTGCCCCCCTGGGTGGCAGGCGGGGCCGTGCTGCTAGAGAATCTTTATCTGCGGCCCAAACTGATGGCCGAACGGCGACGGCGATCGCCGCCCGTGCCCCTAGCCGAAGAAACCAAAGCGCCCAGCCGCTCGTCTGCCAGTCCCATGATGGCGGATGGGTAACCCCAATTCTTAGCAATCGGGCTCCGAATATCATTCTGGAAACATTGGAGAGCCGAGGGCAGGGGAGCCAGATTTGGCGTCTTGGTTCAGAGCATCGGTTTAAGTGCGCCTCGTATGAGTGCCGTGAAACTGCTGCTTTTAGTCGCGTGGGGAAACTGCCGCTAACCTTTGTGTCGCGCCATCCAGTCTGCTAGGCGTTACAAAGCCGCTACAGGGGGTGGTAAATCGATGAGGATATGTCACTATAGGGAGCTAGATTTGAGTTTGCCTAATTTGCTGTTCGTCGTGGTGTGCCGATGTCTGGGATAAAAACGCTTCAGCGGTGGGGTCTAATCACGACACTGGTGACGGGGGGCATCATCGCACCTCGAGCCTGGGCGGACGATTTTCCGCCTTGTGGGCCACCCGCGGCCAATGAATATTTGCTATTGGTGCAGGGCGATACGGTAGATGCCCGTGATCGCATTCAAAACCTGCTCCCCACCACCACGAGTATCAGCGTGTGTCGCTATCTCGACGATATTGTTGTCAGAGCTGGCGGGTTCACCAGTTTAGAAAACGCCAACGCCTGGGCGCAGTACCTCACCGAAGTCGAGGGCGCTCAAGCCTTTGTGGCGAGACCCGCCGCTCCCGGTGAAGTGTCAGCCAACGACCCCATTGCCGCCGAGCCCGTCGAGCCAGAACCCGTCGTACCGGCAGAGCCGACGACCCCAACGCCAAGTGAGCCGGTCGCCACCACCCCAGACCCGATGCCGGATGCCACCGTCGCCTATGCACCGAAACTATTGGGCGAAGGCTATGCTGTGCTGGTTGACTATGGCAATGACCCAGAAGTCGCCAAACAGCTACAGCAGACCCTCAATCAATCAATTGGCCTAGCAGTTTACGCCCAGCGGCCATTTTTGCTAGCCACTCAAAGCCCCGATCCGCAGACGGCGACCCAAGTGTTGCAAATGCTCAGCAGCAGTTTTGGTGCGTTCATCGTCGATAGCAGCGAAGTCGTCTTGCTGTCACCCGCCGTCGATACCCCCTGAAGGACCGGCATCCATCACAGCGACCGGTTTTCATCAGTGTGAAGGGTTTAGAGAAGCGCATATTCTCGCCGCACAGTGCGCAGGCGGCAAGCGCTTCTGTTTTCAGTGAGGGACTGCTCTATGTCGGTAGACCGGTGAGCGTTCCCTCGCCAGCGGTGACCCGACCGATCGCATAGGCAGCCACCCCCTGCGTCTCAAAATGGGCGATCGCCGCTGCTGCCGCTTCCTCCGGTACCATCACCACAAATCCAATCCCCATATTAAAGGTGTCAAACATCGCTGTTGGGGAAACGTCACCGGCCTCGGCCAACCATTGAAAGATGGGTAACACTGGCCAACTCGCTGGTTCAAGCTGAATCGCCAGGCGATCGCTCAAGCAGCGGGGTAAATTTTCTGGCAGACCGCCCCCAGTAATATGGGCCATCGCGTGGATGGGTAACCCAGCTTGCTGCGCTGACAAAATGGGTTTGATATAGAGCTGGGTGGGAGTCAGTAATGCCTCAGCGAGGGACTGCCCGGCTAGCAAGGGCGGACAGTCAGACCAGTCATAGCCGGGGGTGTCGCGATCGCGGCGAGGGGCCTCAGCCATAATTTTGCGCACCAGACTATAGCCGTTGCTATGCACCCCTCGACTAGCCAGACCAATCACCGCATCCCCAACGGCAATCTGAGTGCCATCCAAAATCTGGTTTTTTTCAACAACACCCACACAAAATCCCGCCAAATCGTATTCGCCTGGCTGGTAGAAACCCGGCATCTCAGCAGTTTCGCCGCCCACCAAGGCACAACCAGCCTCACGACATCCGGTGGCAATGCCCCCCACCACAGCGGCCAACTGCTCAGAGTCAAGCTTACCCGTCGCTAAATAATCCAGAAAAAAGAGGGGTTCAGCACCGCTGGTCAACACATCATTGGCACACATCGCCACGAGATCAATGCCTACCGATTGATGGAGATTGAGCGCCTGCGCCACTTTGAGCTTGGTGCCGACACCATCGGTGCCCGCAACCAACACAGGCGTCTGATACCCCGAGGGCAGTTCAAAAAAGCCGCCAAATCCTCCGAGTCCGCCCAGCACCTCTGGTCGATGGGTGCTGCTCACCATCTGGCGAATGCAATCAACAAAGGCGCGACCGGCCTCGACATCCACGCCAGCGTCTCGATAATCCATCGTTTTTACCCTCAAAACGCCACCGCCTCTCAGCTTATGACAGAAGCTCCCTCATTCTGAGCGTTGGTAAGCGCCGTGCCGAGGCGCGATCGCATCAGCCCAAAAAAACTATCGAATAACCCGAACTTATGACATAGCCTCAAGTTCGGCCTGATTGTCCTCAGCAGTGACACTGCAATTTATTGCACTTAAATCTGCTCCTGGAACAAATTCGGCAACGGCGAGCGATCGGCTAAGGATTGCATTTTTGAAAGCTTTGCTTGGCCACTGATAAGTTTTATTGACCCCATTTCGGGTGCGCGATCACCCCTCTACATCTGCAGGCACGGGGATCAGGCGATTTTATGCCGCATCCTAAGAAAGGTTAACAATTTCAGGAATTTGATTCTGCCTCAATGGATGCGGATTGCCAATCTGAAGCTTCGTGCTAACGTACGGAGCGATTAAACGTTACGAAAGATTTTTTGTAGGTAGGTGTAAACGCAGTCGTGCCCACTCAACCGACTCTGGTTGGGATTCGAGCGCCTGATGCAGCGACCAATTCTCAGTTGCTTACACCTGCCCTGTTGAGTTCTAGTGATTCCATAATGATTCAAACTTTGTGTCGTAGTCTTGCCGCTGCTGTATTGGTTTCTGCCACTGGCGTACCCCTATCAGCCCATGCTGAGCCAGCGGCTCAGGATGCCTACGCGAATTCTCAGGAAACTTTGGAAATTGCCGCTGAACAATCAGACCCAGCCGCCACCGAATTAGTTCCCCAGGATAATGACTCAGCTCGCTTAGAGGCTGACACGCTAGAGCTTTCGGAAATATTTCAGATTACGACCCACACCGTCGATGAGCGCCGCATCGCGATTTTGCACATCGACGACCTGCCGACTCTGACCTTTGTCGAGAAAACCACTGATGCCGCGATGGCGCCTGCGAGCCGCGCTGAACAGGTCGCCCAGCACCTCGAACAGGTTTATCAGGCCGACAGCGATGCCGACGCCATTCTTGTGCGATGGGATGAAGCGTTAGAAGAATATGCCATCACCCTAGACGGGGAAACGGTCGTTTTGATTAACGACACCACTCAATACTTCAATCCCACTGGTGAAGCAGCAACTGACGCACTGCAAGCTACAAATCGCCTGCGGATGCTGTTGGGGGCACCCGAGGCCCTGACCGAAATTGAAGGTCAGCCAGCACCTGAAATCGCGGCGCAAGCTGATTGGGGGGTCGCTTCTGTATTTTCGGGGCAAGCCTCTTGGTACGGCCCGGGGTTCCACGGACGGCAAACGGCAAGTGGTGAACGATTTAACCAAAATGCAATGACCGCCGCCCACCGCACTCTGCCTTTTGGTACCCGCGTCCGGGTGATCAACGTTCACAACAACAGTGAGATCATCGTCCGCATTAACGATCGCGGACCTTTCTCTCGGGGTCGCGTAATCGACCTTTCGGCCGCCGCCGCTCGTGAGATTGGGCTGGATCGCGCGGGTGTTGGCCCGGTCCGGGTCGAAGTGTTGGCAGACTAACTAGCGATCGCGGGTCGCCATCGATAAAGGCCGTTCGTAGGTGCTTTGTGAGCTGATTTAGGTTAGCTTTCAGAGCCTCTGCGGACGGTTTTGTTGTTCATTCGCAAGCCCTTGAGACTGCCAACAATCCGCAGCGCCGACAAGATTTAGCACTCTGCACTCTGCCTCTGGCAACCATCTGGATGTAGTGCATGGCGGCACGGCTAATACCAATTCTCTGAAACTGGACTACAGATTCTTCCTTTCGACTCCGCTCAAGGAACGTCGGCTGAGCGGATGTGTAGGTGTAGATGTGTAGGTGTAATTGGTAGAACTGGTATACACACCTGACAGTTGTCAGGATGGGGAGTGTCGCGATCGTAGCAGGGGGAGTATTCTTAATCCCCCTGCTCAGTGACGGGGAGCGCGGCTGGTGGGTTCTGCAGAGCCACGGTTGACGACCTGGAGCCGCTAGCGTCAAAAAGCTCGGTTCTCCGCAGAGGGCCGTTACCAGTTGATCGGTTGGTAATTTTGGGCATTCGGCGAAGACCAATCCAACGCATCGGCGGCTGGCCAGCCCGGCCAATCACGCCGCACGAAGCGCGTCGGCTGCCCCACACAGACAGCAGCGATCGCCGTTGCATCAGGGCACCAGAGCTGCGTTTGCCATTGCGTGGTCGTGACTTCAGCGGCCTGAACTGGGCGCACGAGCTGCGGCGTCGGCTGCAACCTGACCTGCACCGCCGTCATGGGATAGCTCAACCCTAAGCCCACGGCTTTGAGATGGGCTTCTTTCACCGTCCAGTATTGGATAAAGCGCTCTAGGCGCTCCGTGGGAACGGCAGGTAAAGTCGCTTGCTCGGCAGCGGTTAGGCAGCGCCTGATCAAAGCCTCTAACCGTGGGCGCGGGACCAGTTGCTCAACATCAACACCCAACCACTGACAGTGGCCCACACCATACACCACCCACGAGCCGCTATGAGCCAGATTGAACTGCAGGTCTGCACAAGTGCGACTGAGCTGAGGGCGACCATAGGCACCGTAGCCAAATTGCACCGCTGTGGGGGGACAGCCCAAGTAGGCCGCCAGCAGATAGCGCAGACCGGCTCGGCTCACGATGAATTGGTGACGAGCCGCCGAGCGCACGAGTCGTTGAGCGCGATCGCGCTCAGCCGGAGACAGCCACGACTCGCACAGGGCGAGATCCACCTTGGCAGTCGGCAAATGCAGCTGCCACAGGTGCGTTTCGGAGAGTTGAGGAGGGGCAAGCTTGAAGCGCATACGCATCCATCGTCCATCAAAAATTCTAGCCACCGCTGGTGAATCAGTAGATAAGGCTGATCATCCCATGCGGTCTACTGGATGAGCCGTCGGCGCGCTGCTGTCAGCCATTACGCTTTCGCCACCCTGGTGGGAACGCTAGAGCCGGGGTGAAGCTTCACCCGCCTGGCCCCAGTCACATCGCTTATTCCCGGTCATTCGTGTCCTCGCCCCCTGCCCCAGTTCCGCACCATGCTGCGGCAATACGAATGCCGCCATCAACTTGTCCACGCAGCGGCGGGGCCACCATCTCACTTTGGATGATGAGTTTTAGATGACTAGTTTCCTGAGGATTTACCTCACCAAGTGAATAGAAAGCAGGCGAGATGATATTTTGAGACTCGGTGCTTGATGGATCTCAACCGTGGAGCATTAGCTGCATGAGTAATTTAACCGGTATCGCTGAGCCCCCTGAGCAACCGACGTCAATGCCTGCCCTCAAGACTTGAACGAAGGCTAGCCCTCGAGCCATTATCTGCCACGCATCAACGTTTGACGTTTCTCATCCCGTTACGATTAGCTTATGTTAACTGCACTTGCATGGCTTCCACTTGTCCAGGCTGTCGCGATCGCGCCGCCGCTGCAAGCGCCTCCTCAGATCGCTGCTGTTCCCCCGATTGAGGGCACTGCTTTACCGAGAATCCCCAACGAATTCACCTCTCTCTATGAGGTGCGGCCGCTACCGGGTCAGCTCGACACGACCCCGGTATTTAATAGCAACAGTCCGGAGCTGATTCAGCAAGAAGGCATCTTACTATCGACCTTCCCGGCTGATGATATGGCCTACGGGGACGCCCACCTAGACTTTTCTTTTGAAGGGCGGTTTGACTTTTTTGCGCATCATATTGCCCGCGGGGCAGCCTACGACGATCGCCGCACCCTATTCGTCGGCGGCGTTCTCTACAACCCCAGTGATGAGCCGGTCACCGTCACCATTGAGCAGGGCGTCAGCTACCTCAGCCAAGATGCTCCTTTTTATGATTTGCCCGCTCTGCGCATGAATCCCAATGGGGAGGTTTTTGCCGGGCCGGGCAGCCGCACCGTCACCGATTTTTTGCAAGGTCGGGGGCAACCCCAGTGGCCGCGGCGTGTGGTCATTCCGCCCGAGCGCGCTTATCTCTTACTCAACGCACCGATTCCTCTACGCCGCCTGCCCTTTGCCGCTGATGCGACGCTGCCTCCCGGCTCGGTTTTGCCGGGTGCACCCATCACTGGCAGTGTGGCCCCCGTTGCGTCGGTCATCCCTCAGGGAGATACCCGCGAACTGCCGAGTAATGGGCGATCGCTGCTGCTGCATATGTCAAGTGATGGGCCGGTCTATGCGGCAACTTTAGCCATGTACGCCCCGCGCACCTTAGAAGGCCAAGAGCGCGCCCCCACGCTGCAGGAATGGCTAGCGCTACTCGTCAATGGTAATTTGGCTGGGCCGCGAGACATTGCCCCCTCTGATCCCGAGGCTTACCAGGACAGCGATCGTAGCGGTCGATTTTTTTATGGTCGCGTGGCGGGCGTCGCCGAAGGCTCACAGTGGGAGGCCGTCGCAGCCGACAGCCCCGACGGCGATCGGCTCACCATTCCACGCCCCGGTGAGGCCATCTCCTATGTGCTGAGCACGGTTGATTACAACACCTTTGGCACTCAACAAATTCAGAGCGCCCCGATGCTAGCCCGGTATTCTGACACCGCCTTCCGGGCCCACGGTAATTACGGCATTCACTATAGTGTCAAGCTGCCCCTCTACAACGATTCTGATAGTGAACAGCGCATTGTTGTCCGGCTGCAAACGCCCCTGCAAGATGAAACGCTGCCCTACGGCCTGCGGTTCTTGCGCAACCCACCCAACCGCATTTTCTTTCGCGGTACTGTGCGCGTGCAATACCAAACCGCCTCGGGGCAAAAACAAACGCGATACGTTCACTTAGTGCAGCGCCAAGGCGATGAGGGCGAACCCCTGTTACGCCTGCTGCTGCCGCCGCAAGCTCAAAACAACGTTGTCGTCGATTTGATTTATCCGCCCGATGCCACCCCCCCCCAGGTGCTAACCGTCTCTACGGCGGGGATTGCCAACACCCGTGTCTTTGAACCGCCGGAGGCGGCAACGCCACCCACCGCCAGCGACAGTGAACCGGCAGTCGATGACAGCGATGGGCTCTCCGATTCGACCGCAGAGACCTCGATCGCGCCAGCGGTTGAAAATGCAGGCGACCCCCAAGAGGCATCGCCGACCAACGACGACCCAGACCCGGCTCGGCCCATGAATGAAGCTGCCGCCGATGCTGAGCGTCCCTAGAGCGCGGCCAGCAATACGCCCACTGGCAGGCATTGAGCCCTGCGCGCTGTCCTCATGGCTCAACTGCCGTCATGACCCGACCCGGCATACCGCAGGCCCGGCAACCAGACGGCCCATCCTGCCCCCCTCAATTCTTGGACAGTCCAGAGCGAGGCCCGAGCCCGATCGCCTAGCAGCGAGCAATCAATGATGAGAGTCAACTCCCAAGACCTGACCCACTGATAAGAAAGGATTATGGGCAAACAGACCGAATATCGGTGAATTCCCTACCTCAGCAGAGCAAGAATCGTTAAGATTTAAGGCGTGAATTTTAAAATTACCCTCTAGTTCTGGGGAATTCACTGATTTTTCCGGCAATGTCTGAAACGGCGGTGGCCTGAGCGGTCAGACAGTATTTGCAAGCAAGCTCGATACACGCCCCCGTTAATGTCTACTGAATTGCGGCATACATGCTCCCTATCTCGGAACTTTCTTCTCTGCAAGCCCTGTCTCGGCGCAGTGTTCTCAAGCTTTTTGGATTTGGCACCCTTGCTGCTGGGGTCGGTTACTCCCGGTTTAGTAAGCCGCAGCCGACCATTCATCATCAAGATGCGCTGACGCTGCCGCACCAGCCCCAGCGAGCCCTTAAAGCCGTAGTAGTGGGCGGTGGCTTAGCTGGGTTAGCCGCCGCCTATGAGCTGAGCCAGCGCGGCGTTCAGGTCACATTGCTAGAGCGATCACCGCAATTGGGCGGCAAAATTGCCAGCTGGCCGATTCAAGTGGGCGATGAGCAATTCATGATGGAGCATGGCTTTCATGGCTTCTTTCCCCAGTATTACAACCTGTTTGGGCTGGTTGAAGAACTGGATATTCGCCGCAACTTCAAATCACTCGACTACTACTCTGTCGTCTACAAAGAGGGATATCAGCCGGAAGTCTTTCGACCTAGCCACTCGGCTTTCCCGTGGAATGTGATCGACCTCGCGGTGAACTCGCCCAACCGGTTGAAGTGGGGCATCAATCTGGCCAAACTCAAGCATCTAGAGGTATTTCGCGAAATCACCGGGTTTCGGGCCCCCCAAAGCTTCAACCGGCTCGATCAAATTTCTGTGGCCGAATGGGTACAAGAGGATTTTCCCCAAGGGCTTTACGATCTCTACTTTCTGCCCTTTGCCAAATCGAGCCTCAATGCGCCCGATACGATGAGCGCCGGTGAACTCATGCAGTTCTTCCACTTCTACTTTTTTGGCAATCCGGAAGGGCTCGCTTTCAACGGCACCTGCCAAGATATGGGCCGTAGCCTGGTCGACCCCATCGTGGCAGCAATTACGGCCCGAGGCGGCCAAGTAATTACGGGCGCGACGGTGAGCGAATTGGGCTGGCAACATGACCAGCTCACCCACGTGACTTATCAGCTGGGAGCGGTCGCCGCCCAGCCCGTGCCCTTTTGGGTCGATCGCAACCCGCTGCTCAGCACCGCCGAGATGGAATATTTTGGGGCGGGCGATCGCGTCTTTAGTCATCGACCAGGCACCTCAGAAGCCCTGTCGCTCACCTGCACCCACCAGGGCTGCACAGTGCAACAAACTGTGCAGTCAACCGGGGCAGACGAGGGCTATGCCTGTCCCTGTCATGGCGCCGTATATGCCAATGATGGCGAAGTGCTGGGCGGGCCTGCCCGAGAAAACTTAACTCGTTATCGAGTCCTGGAACGATCAGACGACCAGATTCAGCTGGTGGCGATCGCGAATCCTGACGCCCCGGCGATCGCCGAAACGCTGGAAGCCGACTATTACATCCTCGCCGCTGACATTCCCGGCATTAAGCAGCTGTTATCGCTATCAGCAGGGCCGGTTGAAACGACTGTTGCCATGCAGGTTGATCAACTCCAAGTGGCTGATCCATTCGCAGTCGGCCGCTTTTGGTTTGATCGGGATTTTGACTGGGCACACAGCTGGTTTACCTCCCTGTCAGGCTATCGGCTCACCGACAGCATCACCCTCTATCACCGCATTCAAGAAGACTATATTGATTGGGCTGAGCGCACCGGCGGCAGCGTCGTTGAGCTGCACGCCTACTGCTACAAAGAGAAAGAGTTTCCGACTCAGCAAGCCCTGCTGGAAACTTTTCAAACGGAGCTATTTGAAATTGTGCCAGAGCTTCAGGCAGCAACGCTGCTGCACAAGCAGCTGGTCAACCAGAAAAACTTCGCGGGCTTTCCTCCCGGTAGTTTTGGCGATCGCCCCGAAACAACGACCACCGCTGACAACTTGCTGTTTGCCGGTGATTGGGTGAAAATGCCGTTTCCCTGTGGGCTGATGGAACGGGCCGTTAGCAGTGGGCTACTGGCAGCCAATGCCATCCTGCAAAAAGAAGGAGCCCAGCGCCGCCCGATTTTGTCCGTCAATCCGGAAGGAATCTTGAAAATCTAGCCGCTAGTCCTCTACAGCAGAAGTCACGCAGCCATTCCAGTTTTTCTGCTCCCTTGCTCCACTGCTCCTTAGCCATCGGTAATAATCGATTACCAGGGTGTTTCCGCCTAGTCCTACTGCCTGCTGTTGATGAGTCTCCCCCTATGGTCGCTATTTCCACCTCAGTCACCACATCCTCAACGCCAACGCCCAAAGACGTGCGATCGCTGGGCATTAACCCTAATCACTGGTATGCGGTGGCCCGCTCCACCGAAGTGGTTGACCAGCCGCGAGCAGTGGTCCTTTGGGGCGACGCGATCGTGCTATTTAGAGACGCGGCGGGTGAGATTCAAGCGCTAGAAGATCGCTGCCCTCATCGACAGGTCAAGCTCAGTCAGGGTGAGGTCACCGAGGGCCAGATGGAATGCATCTATCACGGCTGGCGGTTTGACGCTGCCGGTCACTGTACCCATGTCCCTTACTTGGCTGAGAACCAAAAGCTGCCCAGCTGCAAGATCAAAACGTATCCCGTACAAGAGCGCGACGGCTTTGTCTGGCTGTTTCCCGGCGATCGCGATCGGCTAGCGACCGACAACATTCAGCCCCTAACACTGCCCGAATGGGATCATCTCAACTACATCGCTACCGTTTCAGTGATTGAGGTGGCCGCCCACTACTCATTTCTGATCGAAAACCTGATGGATATGTACCACGGGCGACTCCATGACGACTATCAAGCTTGGGCAGAGCCGGTGCTGGCTGAGCTAACGGCAACATCAGAGCGAGTAGACGTGCTCTACAACGCGCAAAGCTATTACCGCATCGACAAAATTTGGTCGGTCTCACAGCTGTTCTTTCCGTCCCTACGCCGACTGCATCCCGAAGAGTTACGGGTGAGTTATGCCTACCCTAACTGGGTTTCGACGTTAGGGCAGGATTTCAAAATTTGCTGTCTGTTCTGTCCTATCAGCCCAACGCAGACGCGGGCTTACCTGATTCACTTCACTTCACTGCAGGCTTTTCATCGACTGCACAAGCTGCCCGTGGCCTTTCGACGCTGGATCAAAAATAGTCTATTTGGCGCCGCCCAAAAAATGCTGGATGGCTTGGTCGAGCAAGATGTGTTGATGTTAGAACAAGAGCAAGCCGCCTACCGTCAAAATCCGGACTACAAAGGCCCGGAACTCAATCGAGCACTCATCAGCGTTCAAGAACTCATTCGCCAACAAGCAGCTGATTCCACGACTGCAACTTAGAGGGTGCGATCGCATCCTCTAAGTTGTCGATCAAACAGGTTAGATAGGTTGCAGAGAATGTGGCAGATGTATGACGGGTGCGCAACTGAGGCAAGTTATCGAATCGAATGCCCCCGCCATTCAAGGCAACAACGAAAGCATCCGTAGCTGAGGAACAAGGATTCAACAAATTCCGCAATTTGACATGAGGCCCAACCGGATACCATTTCCCCTCCTGGGAGCTAATCCTGTAGGGGTTTCCTCAAAAAACGATATGCTCACCCTTTCAGTTTCCGCAAGGGTGATCGCGATCACCGCTTCCCATTCGCTCAAGCACCTCAGAACACCGGCCGGCTAGGAAGCCTACCCGACCGCCATCACCCGTTTGCTCAAAAGCGATGAACGACTCAGGACGGCCAAGATGGCCATCGGACAAGAGCATACTTACCCCATCGATGCCACGGCAGAATTCAAAACCCCTACAAGGTTAGCCTGGGAGGGGCAGAGGGGTGGGTTGCCCATGAGTGCTGGGGATCGAACCTACCCCGCCTACGGCATCCCTCCCAAGAGGGAAAAACTGGCACATTGTTGAATTTCCGACTCTGAGCAGCCCACATCACAGGACTGGTGAAACGATCGCCGGTCGTCCTGAACTGGTCAAGACAGCCTCTCTTGCCTGACGAAATCATTCTCCAAGCAGCGAGAAGATCACATGGGGGCAATCTGGCTCTATATGCATCCCTACCGCTTTAGTACGACCAGCGGCATATACGGCATTCAATCAGATAAATATAGCAATCCGCATAAAGGTCTAATCGGTTAAAGTGGTCGAAAGTTTAGAGCA
>CALCCA010000069.1 GCA_937899725.1 uncultured Halomicronema sp. | reverse complement strand
ACTATCGATGTGCCTAAAACTATAGTGATTCTCATTCTTAATTAGAATCACTATAATACCAGTTCTCAGTGATCGGACTTCCGATGCAGTCTTGGAAACGCAGGGGAGCCAAGGAGCAGGGGAGCCAGATCTGTAGCCTTGTTGTAGAGAATCGGTATAAGAGTAGGCAATTAACCCGCCCACCAGATTGACGAGGAAATTCATCCCACTGCGATGTCTTGAATACTCAATCTGACAAATATTTTTGAGCTGGTCGTTCACCGACTCGATGATAGCCCGCTTGCGCAAGAGGACTTTGTCCATCAGGCTCATGAGCTGATTGGTCATATTTTTGCGGCGTCTAGCAATCAATTCTAGGCCTTGCTCATAGAGTTGTTCAAACAAGGTCTGAGACACATATCCTTTATCCCCGAAGAGCTGGCCGGTGAGAGGTTGGGCCATTTCGGGTACCGGTTTGCGGTCGTCCGTATTGCCGGGAGTCAAAGTCGCGGCTAAGAGCTCTCCTCGGTCATTGATAATCAGGTGTAGTTTGAAGCCAAAGTACCATTTCACTGAGCTTTTGCCCCACTCCGCTGGGTGCTTAAAGACCTGGTGCTGCCGGGCTCAGTTGGGATGACAGACGGCGACCGAGGTGGCATCGATGAAGCGAATGCCGCTCAAATCCCCAAAAGTCGTTGGCAAGAAGTCGATTAAGGCCATCACACTCCAGGGCCTCAATTCGACAAAGCGGTTGTAACTGACCAGATTTGGCAAGGCTGGACGCCAGTGGGGCAGCACTTGGCAGGTGTAGAAGTCCTTAAAAGTGCGGAAGCCAGAGCCCTGAAACGCGATCACAATCGTCATGACTTCACTTAAACTCAACCGCGAACGATAGGGCTTGGCTGCGCCATCATAGGGCAGTTGGGAGCATTGCTGGCAAGCCGTCTCAAAGGCAGCATAAAAGTCATCGACATCGCAGAAAATCTGAGTCAAATCGAGGCGCGGTAGACTGATGCTCATTACTGGGGCTGTTCAATAGTGGACACTATGAAGCTGATGCCCCAGTCTTTTCTTGAGCTTCCTTAGCCATCGAACTCACGTTGTTCAAGTCAGATCAAATCCGGATGCTTATCCTTAACATCTTGATCGCCCCCGCCCTTTAACGCAGACCAATATCAGCCATGAGCTGCCAATGATCCTTGACCGGCACCAACGTGTTGGCGGTGATGAAGCCGCTAGCGGCCACGGCGGGTAGGCCAATGCCGGGAAACGTGGAGTCGCCACAGCACAGCAGCCCGTCAATCGGGGTTTTTGGCCCCGGAAAGAGCGCTTTGCCCGCCGCGATCGCGGGGCCGTAGCTGCCCCGGTAGCGCCGCAGAAAACGTTCGTGGGTCAACGGCGTGCCCACCAGCTCTATTTCTACCCGCTGCCGCACATCGGGAATGACTCGTTCAAGCGCCTGCCACATCACGGCTGATCGTTGGGTTTTGAGCTGGTGATAGGCGGCACTGCGGCGATCAAGTCCCTGCCACAGGTCATAGGGTTCGTTGCCCGGTGTATAAACGTGGAGGGTGGCTTTGCCCGGTGGGGCGAGGGTGGGGTCAAGCTGTGAAGGCATCGAGATCAGCACAACGTTTTGTGCGGCGGTGACCCCGGCTGCCCAGTCGTTCACCACGATGTGATGGCAGGCCAGGTGCTCTAACCCGGTTGCGTCAATGCCCAGATGCAGATGCATGAAGCTGGGACAAGGCGGCATCGTTTGCCGCTGCTGCCGTAGCGTGCGGGTCGCGGGGTGATCTGGGAGGAGCGGTAGCGTATCCCAAATGGAGGCGTTGGCAATCACGGCCCGCCGCGCCTGCAGCGTCTCCCCCGTTTGCAACCGAACGCCGGTGGCGCGATCGCCCGCCATCATAATGGCATCCACGTGAGCCCCCAGGCGCAGCTGGCCCCCCTGTTTTTCAAGCCCGCGCACGAGAGCCGCGACCAGGGCCGCGCTGCCGCCGACCGGGTAATCGAGCGTGACGCCGGGGCGGTACCAATCGGCGAACATGAAGGCCATCTCAGCAGTACTCGTACCAGATGCTGGTAGCCCCGACAGCAAAAAACACAGCAGATCAAGCCAGTGCCGCAAAAACGGATCGCTCACGACCCGATGCATCAGCTGACTGAACGGCCCGGTCAGTTCTGGCAGCCGCAGCACATGGCCCAGCATTGAGCCCAAGAATGGCGATACGGTTTGCAGGCAGCCCCAGTCAAACCGCAGTGCCGCCGGAGGCAGGGCGATTGCCGCCTCACCATAGGGCTGCATCAGAGCCTGTAACTGTTGCCATTGCGTGATCGCCTCCGGCCCGCGCAGGGTCGCGAGCACCTCACAAAACTGATCTGCACCAACCTGGGTGGCAAAATCTCCCTCGGGCAGACAGCAGCCCCAGGTGTCATAGGTGTGCCAGTCGGCATCTTCGCCAATAGCATTTAAGACGTGGCGCAGCGGATTGTTAGAGTTGCGGTCAGACAGGCCCGAATAGAGAGAAGGGCCAGAGTCAAACTGAAAGCCCTGGCGCTCAAATCCGTGGGCAGCACCGCCCGCGATCATGTGACTTTCGCAGACCACCACGTCGAGGCCGTAGCGGGCCAGCAACGCACCGCAGCTGAGCCCGCCAATGCCGCTACCGATGACGATCACATCCGTTTTCATAGCCTTCGCCATCCTGCTTTTTTTTGGGCGCGTCATCAATTAAGCTCGAAAGCCTGACGGTATGGGCATTGCCGCGCCCGCTCCGTCAACTTAGCTAGAGGCTGAACCACTCTCAGTATCAGGACTCAGCTGCTAAATGATGACAGCCTCTAGTGTTACGAAAAACGCTGCCAGCGGCTACAGCATGGGCTCAAGGGTTGAAACCCACCGATAATCTTGGCGACGAGAACGCTTTTGAGGGATTCTGCTCAGCTGCGATCAATCTCCAGCCCCTTAGCTCTCCAGTCCCCTGCGCTGGTACGATCCAGCCCGATCGCCAAATGACCGCGACTATTGGGACGATAGCTGCTGGTTAATCTGCTGCAGATCAAATTTGTCAGGATCAAAATCTCCCAGCCAGTCGAGCAGCTCTTCGTATTCCGGATCGTCGGGATCATTGAGTCGTTCTAAGAGATCTTCATAGCCCCAAACACCGCCACTATCTTCCGGTGGGCAGGCCCGATCGCCCGTCAAGCAGAGCGGTGCTGCCGGCTTGTTGGCAGCTGGCTGGCTGGCTTCTACGGTGATTTGATGGAGCCAGCCATCACCAAAGTCATAGGTGTAAGCAAACGTTTCGTTCGGCGCAAATTGAAAGTCGGCCAGCGTTTTAGTTGTGGCATCTAGAGTGCCTTCTAGAGGGGGCGATGCGGGGTTGGCGTAGGGCTGGCCCTGCACTTGAAACTGATGTAGGTGACTATCTTGCCACCCCATCACGGCTTGCAAAATAGGATGCAAGTCGGCCAAAAGCGTGCGATCGCTGACTTGAAACTGTCGCCAGATGGGGGGATCGCTGTCGACCAACCAAATGTGGCAGGTCAGAACCTGGGAAGTTGCCATAGAGCCTTACAAACTGGAACTGGTGCCGTACTCATCGAGCCAGTCTTGGCCGAGACGAATCGTGATATCCGAATCGAGAATGCCGGTGCTTTCGACCCGGACTTCCCCTAAGCCTAAAAACCGCTGCAGGGTTTCGGCGCTGGCCAGATCCCCATTTTGAGCGACGACGCGGGTGATGGGCAATTCTTCATTCCAGTCTTCTTCGATGTAGACGTTGTAGTAACCGCTGTCATACAGCGTTTGCACCAAACTATCTACTGCGATCGCATCGCCGGTACTGTCTTGAATCGCCACTCGTAAATATTGTGGGTCTTCGGACGCGGCGACTTGCCGGGTGCCATAGCCAAAGTACTCTGACACCATGCCGTCAATCTCGCGCAGATTGGGCAGCCAATAGCTCAGCTCATAATCGCTGGTGCTGCTGAAGTCGCCTGGCAGCATCAGCATTTGCGTGTTGTAAGAATTCGTTTTTGACGCATACCCCGCGAGGGCCAACAGTTCTTCAACGTTGAGGTTAGTGTCCACATGGGACTGAATGACCGACAAAATCTTGGGCAACCGCGCGATCGTTTTCGGGTTTAGCGCTTGTTCTAAGACCGCCCGCATCATCATCTGCTGTCGCTGAATCCGCCCAATGTCGCCGTGGTCGTCATAGCGAAAGCGTAAAAACTGCAACGCCTTGCTGCCATCTAACCGCTGCTCACCGGCCTTGAGATTGATGTAGAGATGCTGGCTGTCATCCTGATACTTCATGTCTTTGGGGACGTTGACTTCGACCCCTCCCAGGGCATCAATGAGCTTTTCGACCCCTTGCACGTTGATGCGCACGTATCGATCAATTTCGACCCCTCCCAGCAGATCACTCACCGACCGCGCCGAGAGGGCTGGCCCTCCTTCCTGGTTGGCCTCGTTGAGCTTAGTCATGCGGCCCTGCACCAGCGTGCGCGTATCGCGCGGCAGCGAGAGCACGACTAGCTGATCGGTATGGGGGTTAAAGCGAATCAGCACCATCGTGTCGGATAGCCCGTCAAAGGAGTTAACCAGCGCGTGATAGCCCAGATCCTGCGCTTCTGGCGGCAGGTCGCTCACGTCGGTGGTGAGCACCTTCATGCCCAAGACCAAAATGTTGACCGGGCGCGTCAGACGCGGCACCTGCAGGCTATTGCCTGCGGTAATCGGATCATCCTGGTTAAAGAAGGCTGATTCTTCTTCGGTCAGGCTGCCCTGCAGCAGTGGCGTGCTGTTGAGCGACACCGCCAAAAACGCGCCGCCGACGGCCGAAGCGCTGGCAACGGTCACCAGGGCCACGCCCATGCCGAGCCATTTGGGCAAGCGCCAGCGGCGCGATCGCTGAGCAGAAGCGTGAGGCTGGTAGTGGCGAATCGGACGAGAGGATTTTTTGTTAGACACGAATGACCTCAAACCACAGAAATTAGGCAATAGCGGCAGACCACAACTCAGCGGTCTTGACCGACAACAAAAGATACTAGCCCCAAATTAAGGAGGAGCCTCTGGCCCAGAAATCAGTACAATTGTTTCACGCTTGTCGATTTTAAGGAACCCAGAGAACCGGGCGTTGGCGGTTGGGGAAAGGAGCGCTCACCCCGGCTGTTCATCTTAAGTGGCTGAAATGGTAACAGCTTTTTTTGCGAATGAACCCCCTGTCAGCCAGCATTTTGCCCTGAAATCATCCGTATTGTAGTGACGAATCGAAAAGTTGCTACAGGTTACCGCCTTTTTCACGGCAGGCGATCGCCGAGTTTGCTCAGGCCGGGCAGGCGAGGACTGCCCCCCTGCAGGAGGCGCAGCATCAGCCAAAAACTCGTCATAAAGTATCCTGTCGTGGCCAGTAGATTGGTCACCAGCAGGCGGGTTGAGACGACATCCGCGGCTTGACTGCCCGCTACCGTGAGCAGCGACAGCATCACCCAGGCGAGTGCTAGGGTCACTGCCGTCTTGCTCACAGTGGTTTCTCGCCGCGTCCCCTGCTTAAAATACAAACTCCACAACGCCGGGAAGAAGCCAAAGATCGGCACTAAATAGATGACGAGCTTTAATGTCTCAAGCTTGGTCTCAGGATCTGATTGCTGCGCGCGCATAGCCGATAGCCCGTGAGGAACGATTGTGGTAACGCTAGGCTAGCAAACCTCCTTCCCCTCGGTTGCGATCGGCGACAACAATTCACGGCGGGAGGCTACAAAAACAGCCTCTGGATGCTTAAATGCAGGGGTAGCCGCTGGATCAACAAGTCCTACCCTAGTGGCTTTCAACACAGTTATTTCTGATTTTTCTGGTATATTGATGCCGAAAAATAAAGATACCTGTTCGAGTTCCAGGAGCCATTTACATCGCGAGTATGCTGCCTGACGACGCTGATTTTTAGGAGCCTTTAAATGGAAGATCTTGGCCTCAATAATTATCTTGTAGTTATTCAAGATTTGGTAACCCGCTTTGGCCTCAATCTGCTGGCCGCGATCGTCATTTTCTTCATCGGTCAGTGGATTGCCGTATTTGTGCGGCGGTTAGTCCGCGGGCTCATGAGCAAAGCCAATGTGGACCCGACTCTAGCCTCTTTTGTGGGGAACTTGACCTACTACAGCGTCCTCGCTTTTGCCGTGATTGCCGCCTTGAATCGCCTCGGCGTACAAACCGCTTCTCTGATTGCGATTTTGGGGGCTGCGGGCTTGGCGGTTGGGCTCGCCCTGCAGGGCTCTCTGGCAAATTTTGCGGCAGGCGTATTGATCATTATTTTTCGACCCTTTAACGTCGGCGATCTGATCGAAGCCGCTGATGTATTAGGCGAGGTGCTAGACATTCAGCTCTTCACCACGACCCTCGCCACCTTAGATAACAAACAAGTGATTGTGCCGAACTCGAGTCTGACAGGCAGCAATATTATCAACTACACCGTCCGCGGTAAGCTGCGGGTCGATACGGTGATTGGGGTGGCTTACGAAGCCGATATTGACCAGGTGAGGCAGGTCATTTCTGAGGTGCTAGAGAGTGATCCGCTGGTCTTAAAGGAGCCGACCCCGACGATCGCAGTGATGGAGTTGGGTGACAGTAGCGTTAATTTTGCCGTGCGTCCGTGGGCTAAGCCAGAAGATTACTGGTCGGTCTATTTCAACGTTCACGAAAACGTCAAGAAAAGATTGGATGCCGCCGGTATTTCCATTCCTTTCCCGCAGAGAGATGTACATTTGATTCAAAACAACTGAGCCGCTCTCGCGTTGCCGCAAACGCATTTTTGAGCGCGCATCAGGAGCGGCTTCGTAGTTCTTGGTGCGGGTGCTTGAGAGGTCAAAAGTCACCCGTTGGCATCCAGCTCAGGGGCTTAAAAATAGCGTCCAGATCGCTCGGGTCTCGGCATTGTCAAAACCCGGCAAAAGCTGTGCTGTGCCGGAGCAGAAATGTGATGGCAGCACCGAGCCACGGCCTCTAAACCAGATAGTTTTGCTGGTCTTGAGGCCGTAGCCACAGGAAGGATTTGGGTGCGTGATCGCTAGCGTGACACACCCAAGTCAACTCCGGCAGTGCGTTGGGCGATCGCCACAGCACTCCGACGGCCTTGTCACTTAGCGGATTGGGCAAACTCTTGTCGAATCAGCTCAAAAATCGCTCTCATCCCCATCGCTTCGCCCCCCTCAGGGCGGCCCGGCAGGTTACGGACATTCCAAGCCATGACGTCGATATGAATCCAAGTCGTTTCGGGCTTGACGAATTCTTGCAGAAATAGGGCGGCGGTAATTGCGCCGCCAAAGGAACCGCTGGAAATGTTGGAGAGGTCGGCTACTTTGCTGCTGAGCAAATCGCGATAGGGACGGTGAAGCGGCAAATTCCACAGGGGATCGGTGGCCGCCGCCATCGCTGTTTCTAACGATTGAACGATTTTGGACTGATTGCTAAAAAAGGCCGGTAGTTCGGCGCCTAAGGCGACGCGGGCGGCCCCGGTTAAGGTGGCAAAATCCACCAAGAGCTCAGGCTGTTCACCACTGGCTTCCCACAGGGCATCCGCTAACACGAGGCGACCCTCAGCATCGGTGTTGCCGACTTCGACAGTGATACCTTTGCGGGTTGGCAGCACGTCTAACGGGCGCATGGCATTGCCCGCGACGCTATTCTCAACAGCGGGAATCAAAACTCGCAAGTAGACGGGGAGATGGAGCTTCATGATCATAGTGGCTAAGCCTAAAACCTGAGCCGCCCCCCCCATATCTTTTTTCATCATCAGCATGCCTTTGGCGGGTTTGAGATCTAACCCGCCGGAGTCAAAGCAGACGCCTTTACCCACCAGCGTGACTTGGGGGGCATCGACATCGCCCCAGCGCAGATCGATCAAACAGGGGGGCGTGGTGCTGGCCTTGCCCACGGCGTAGATCATCGGATAGTTTTGGGCTTCTAAATCGGCGCCCTGAGTGACGGTCACATCAGCGTCATAGGTGACGGCCAAAACGCGAGCGGCCTCGGCCAAGTCGTTAGGTCCCATATCGTTGGCGGGGGTATTGACCAGGTCTCGAGCTAAAAACGTGGCTTCTACGACGGCTTCAATGTAAGCGAGGTCAGCTTCGGCGGGCACCGCCAGCTCAGCGATCGCGCTGGGTTGAGTTTGCTTATAGCGATGAAAGCGATATTGACCAAGTCGCCATCCCAGGGTGATTGCAGTGGCCTCAGCGGGCGTCAGCTCACTAGCCAGGGCGTATTGGCCCGCCGGTAGCTGCTGTGCCACCGTGCCCAACAGCCAGAGGCTAAGCGTTTTACCCCGGCCGACAAGAACCTTGGCTAGGCGCTGATCGGGGCCGGGGAGCAGGCAAAACGTCCCGGGCTCTGCCTTGAAACCGGTAGCCTCAATCCAGCCCTTTTCTGCTGGAAAATCTTGCGATAATTGCTCGGCAGTAACCAGCAGAATCGGGATGGGCATAGAAGATGACATGCGTATGTGAGCTCAAAATGCAATTTGCCCCCGCCTTGCCGCCATTGAGTTAATTGCGTCAGTCAGGGCAGCGCGATCGCCCCGCCTGAACCTTTAAGTTGAATCAATACTGGCACAACAGGATGACCTGGTTAGTGTATCGCTCTTTGTCTGCGTTATCCCGGCTCATCCGCACTCGGGATAAGCCGCGCTTTGTAGCGGGCGCGCAATGGTGGGCTGAGCTGCTCGGCGAGGGAATGGCGACCGCCGCGATCGCCCGGTGCGGATATTTTGCCCACTGGGTCGGGGGCGCACTGGCCGCCATCGCAGAATCCCCTGCGGGAAGGGCAACGCCCTACGGAATGTAGAGTTCGGAATCTCCTGCGGGAAGGGCAAGCCCTACGGCGTCAAAAAGTCTGTCAGATTAATGATTGCCGCCATTAGGGATGACCGGATCAAATTATGGCTGGCTGTAGGGTCAGGAGCCAAAGCGTTTTAACGCATAATAAAAGCCCCCGCCAAATTGGCGAGGGCTAGAAATCAGGGTGCATCTACCATTCCTCTCTACTGCGATCGCGCCCTGCGTCCGGATAAAATCACCCCAATATTTGCCAACGGGTCAGACTAGCGGGGGCCGCCGCCCTCAGGGCCAGGAAACTCACCAGTTTCAATGAATTGGATTTGCTCTCGCAAAGACTGAGCGGTGAACGGATCGCCTTCGGCTTCGTAGAGTTCTGCCGCTTTGGCAAAGTCAGCCACGATCGCCTCCCGGATCTCAGGAGCTAAGTCGGTGGGGTCTTCCAAAAATTCACCCTGGGCTTCGAGCGCGAGCTGAGCCTGACCAAAATAGGCGTCGGCCCGGCCTAAGAAAGCTTCCGGGTTACTGTCATCCAACTCGATCGCATCAGAATAGGATGCGATCGCCCCGTCATAATCCTGGTTTTCAATACTGACCTGGGCTTGGCTAAACGCCACCTCATAATCGGTAGCGGTGCGCACCTCAATCGCAAAGTCACCGCCTTGACCATCAAAGGACTTGGCCACAATGGTGTAGCTACCTGCCGCCTCGGCATTGTAGACAATCCGCGAATTCAAGGTGCTGCCAAAATCATCGTTGAAGGCAACCTCTTCTCCGGCGGGTCCGATCAGCGTCAGCACCGTATCAAAATCTTCGCTAGTCATGATGATCGCCACGACATCCCCAGCTTCCATGTCTAAGGGATATTCCTCTAAGGCTGGGACGATCGTACCCTGCTCTTCAAATATCGTTTGGGCACTCGCCACACTGGCAGTTCCCACCAAACCTGCCCCTAAAATTGTGAGAACTGCAGCCCAAGGCCCAACAGTTCTAGAAAATAAGTGCTTCATTTTGAATGTCCTTGTCTAACCACAGTCAGGGTATCGAGTAATCTGCCCTTCAGCCCCGTCTATTATGCCGCTTGTTCAACCCAAACAAACGTCCGTAGCACACCCCCACATCAGGATGACGGCATCACCAGCCGATCCCATTGGCCTAGAAGATCTAGATGTTGCCTTGATCGTGCCAGTTCCCGTTGGGCATAACTAAACCCTACCGAAGGCTACCCAGACCGCCACCACAGGCTCACGCTCAGTGGTCATAACTCAGCCACTAAGAACCGATCAGCCAACTGGCCATCCCGTTTAATTCTCGCCCTCCCCCCCGGTGAGAAGGATGACGCTGGCGATTCAATCAGGGTAAGCTCTCACCAAAGCCTAGATACTATGTCAGTCAATAAGTCTAGAAAACACGTGTCTTTTGTTACATATATTTGCGTTGATCCTGGCACAATTGGCTGAACCATACGGATATTGGCTAACGATATTGTTAAGAACAAGGAGGCTGTGATGGCTGAAATTCCTAAAGGCGGTCAAATGCTCTGGAAATTGGTGGGCGACGATCGCGTGTTGCACCTACGCCACAATCCCTCTGAGCCTTGGCGCTACTATGAAGAGTTTCCAGAGTACGTTCAGCCCGACCCTCAAGGGTTTTCCCAGGGGATTGCGACCTTCATGGCGTTACTCAAGCAAGAGTGGACGACCTTCAAGTCTTAAGCTGCGATCGCTTACCCTCCGGGCATGCCGCTGAATCCAGACGGTCGCTTAGGCGATGGACCGTTAACTGATCACTGATGTGCCCGGCACTTTTGAACAACGCTCAAACTGATGGGCAACACTTTAGATGCGATGAGCGATAAAGACATCAATTTATCGAACTGCCCAGAGGTGACACCAGGCAGGTTTGCCACAGCTGTTGTGCGGCGGGGCCTATCATCGACGGGGGGCGACCGCTCAAGTTACGCTTCGCATCAGTCGCGATGTATTGGATTGGTTTGGATCCAAGGGGCAGGTTATCAAACGCAGATTAATCAACTGCTGCGGGAGTATATGGAATCACATCAACAATTCAGATGGCTCCTACCTCCTTGTATTGTTGAAGGTGTGGCAGACCGTCTCCCCCTTGGTTCATCAAACCGGGGAAAAGCTCGGGTCGCCACCCCTAATTCAAGGCCATCAACTCGAACATAAGCCTGCGGCAGAGTAAAGCTCAACGCCTGGGCTTCGAGCCCGTATCTAGCAAGGAAGAGTGGGTTGATTGGGTTCATGATTGGGGAAGCATCATGACTCAAATCAAGTGTTGGATAGGCAGCGACGTTGGTAAATGCACCTTAGACACCGATATTCGTCCCAGCGGTCGGCGGCGACAGCATGCCAATACCGAGGTCGGCATTGCTCAACTCATGGCTGAAGTTGAATCGCTATCGGTCGAGCGGGTGGTGTTGGAGGCCACCGGGGGGCTGGAACTGGTAGCGGCTGTTCAATGGAGTCAGGTGGGCCTAGCTGTAGCCGTGGTTAATCCCCGTCAAGTGAGAGACTTCGCTTGGGCAACGGGGCAATTGGCCAAGACGGAGACGATAGACGCGGCTATCTTGGCCCACTTTGCAGAAGTGATTCAGCCAGAAGTCAGGCCGCTAGCCTCTCAGGAAACGCGGCAATTAAGTGAGTTAGTGACACGACGCCAGCAGTTGGTCGAGATGATCACCGCTGAGAAAAATCGACGCGCCGCCGTACAAGGAGTGAGCAGAGAGCAGATTGACCACCCTCTTGACTGGCTCCAGGAACAACTCCGAGAACTGGACGAGCAACTCCAGCCAAGCAGTTGGCAAACTCCTCTATGGTGCCAGCAGGCCCAATTGCTGCAAAGCGTTCCCGGTGTGGGAGAGGTCTTATCAGCGGTGTTGTTGGCAGAGTTGCCCGAGTTGGGACAGTTGAATCCTAAGCAAATCGCGGCTTTGGTCGGTCTTGCCCCACCGAATCGAGATAGTGGGCAGGTTCGCGGTCGGCGCATGATTGGGGGTGGTCGAGCACGAGTGAGAACGGCGCTTTACATGCCGACATTGGTGGCGACACGGCACAATCCGGTCCTTAAGGCGTTCTATGAACGCCTGCTAGCGCAAGGCAAACAGAAGAAAGTGGCCTTAACCGCTTGTATGCGGAAACTATTGGTCATCTTGAATGCGATCGTCAAAAGCGGCCAGCCCTGGCAACCTCAACGGCAAGGGGGGCTTGACAGCTAAGACAATCGCTTTTTCTGTGGCGCAGCCTGTCCGGAGGGCTTAGGGGCGGCGACAGCGGGGGATCGAGCGACTATCGCAGCGATACGGCAAGAAACTTAGTTTCCAGAGTGATTACAGCTACACATACAAGTCGGCTTTCTCCCATTAGGAGACACTGCGTGTTGGCCTGGCCTGCCCATCGGGCTGACGACTCCGCTCAGCCGACATTCCTTGAGCGGCGTCGCAAGGAAGATCTGTAGCCCAGTTTCGGAGAATTGGTATTACTTCTGCCCTGGAGTACGAGGCCGCGTGATGAATGAATACCCAAAATTCTAGGGGAGCAGCATGGCCGCGCCCGCCCCACAAATCCAGTCAGGGATTGTCACCGTTGTGGTACAGACATTGAGCGGCTAACAGATGACAGCCCCTCATATCGATTTTCTGACACCGTACGACAAATCTAGCCCCCCGGTGCCCCGGCCCCGGCGTTGCCAAAATGGCATCGGGAGTCCGATCTCTAAAATAATTAGGATTCAGTTCTCTACGACATCCTGGCCCGTCGCGACTGCCGCACCCCAACGGCCATCACGCTGTACTAGGATGAGAAAATACCGCTGCACTTCAGGCTTTTATGGGTAACACGTTTGGTCATCTGTTTCGCATTACCACTTTTGGCGAATCCCACGGTGGCGCTGTCGGGGTGGTGATTGATGGCTGCCCCCCACAAATTGAAATTTCCGTTAACGAAATTCAGGTGGAACTCGATCGCCGCCGTCCGGGCCAAAGCAAAATCACCACCCCCCGCAAAGAAGCGGATCGGTGCGAAATCATGTCCGGCGTCTTTCAGGGCAAAACGCTCGGTACCCCCATTGCCATTTGGGTGCGCAACAAAGATACCCGCCCGCAAGATTACAGTGAGATGGCGACTACCTATCGGCCCTCCCATGCCGATGCCACCTACGACAGCAAGTATGGCTTTCGCAATTATCAGGGGGGCGGTCGCTCATCGGCGCGAGAAACCATTGGTCGCGTGGCCGCCGGGGCGATCGCCAAAAAGATCCTCAAGCAATATGCCGGGGTGGAAATCATTGGCTACGTTAAGCGCATTCAAGATATTGAATGTGTCGTTGAACCCGACGCGGTCACCCTGGCGCAAGTCGAGAGCAATATTGTCCGCTGTCCCGAGCCAGAAGCCGCCCAGCGCATGATCGATCGCATCGAAGCCATGCGCGATCAGGGCGACTCGATCGGTGGTGTGGTGGAATGCGTGGCCCGTAATGTTCCCAAAGGATTGGGCGCACCCGTGTTCGATAAGTTGGAAGCCGACCTCGCCAAGGGCGTCATGTCGCTGCCGGCGAGCAAAGGCTTTGAGCTGGGATCGGGCTTTGCGGGCACGCTGTTAACCGGCAGTCAGCACAACGACGAATTTTATACCGACGACGAGGGTAACTGGCGCACCCGCACGAATCGGTCGGGCGGCACTCAAGGCGGCATCAGCAATGGCGAAAACATTGTCATTCGCGCCGCGTTTAAACCGACAGCCACCATTCGCAAAGCGCAAAACACCGTGACGAATGCTGGAGAAGAGACCGTCCTCGCCGCCAAAGGTCGTCACGACCCCTGCGTGCTGCCTCGTGCCGTCCCCATGATGGAAGCCATGGTGGCACTCGTACTTTGCGACCATTTACTCCGCCATCATGGCCAGTGTGAGCTGTTTGAGTAGGGCGTTGCTCAACAATCGCGGACTCATTTAAGAGGGCGGCACAAACTGCTGTAAGTCGCGGTGGAGTCTTTCTGCGACGAGCCGATTGCCGTTGCCAGACAGATGACAGAAGTCAATATAGACATACTCGTTTGCGTCAAAAACGTCTGTGTAGTCCCAAATCCAGGGTTGGTCTGACGCTTCGACCAGTTGCTGCACGATCGGATAAACGGCCTCGTACTGCTTGCCGAGTTCGGCATCGAGTTCAAGATGATCGACCGGCGAATCATCGAGGTAGGAAACGGGTTGTAAGACGGCAATTAATTGCACCCCTCTGGCTTGGGCGATTTGATGAGCGGTTTCCCAGTGCAGCAATAGACTTTGGGCGACTTGCTCGGCTAGTTCGGGTGAATCATCGCAGATTAATGATTTGTCAATTCTTTCGGCTTCACGTTCGGGGGCGAATGCTTCACCGATATCCACCGCAACACGCCTAATTTCTCGCAAAAATAGGACGTCTAAGTAGGACAAAAACTTGGCTGTTGGCGATAGCAGTCGGTCAGCCGTCTCCTCAGAATCGGCCGCGATCGCCTGCTGAAACCGAGTCGTTCGCGCATGATCAAAGGCACCAATATCAGCTCGACAGTGATATTGCACGTCATTCACCCCTTCGTAAAACACCACTGTGTCAAGATTGGGATTGCTGGCCAATAAATTGATGAAACTGTTGAGGGACTGCCGACTCACATAGGCGGTTTCTCCTTTATTGGTGGTGGCTAATTGTGAGAGGTCTTGAAAGTAAGCCGGAATAGTTTGATCGTCCAAAACGCCCGTGCCCCAAACCGTTGACCCGCCAAAGAAATACACGTCGGTGTCTGACTGCGTGACTGCAGGAGCGCCCGTGTGAACGCGATCGCCGACCTCATTAATCGTGATGGTTGGTCCCGCAAAGGGCCGGCGCGACCAGGCGACAAAAGACTGATATTCCGTTTCGAGGGCTTCAAATTCTTGAAAATGCTGCAGCGCCAAATCGGGGTTGTCTGAGTAATTGCGGAGGCTAGCCCGAGGATCAACTTCCACACCGGCAGTCCCACTCAAGGCCGCATCAGCCATCGAGACCACGAAATCCACCAGGGCAATCAAAAAGTTAAGGCTGAAGACGATGCCCAGCGTCAAGCCAATGTTAATGAACAACAGCTTTAACCAGCCTGATTTCATATTAGGCTCCTTAACACGTCAGCGCGGCTCAAACCTGGGTAGCGCTAAAACAGTGTATAGATAAATGGCGCGATCGCCGACCCCTGGGTAAAGACGATTAACACCCCAATGAGCACAAGGGTGATAATCAACGGTGCGAGCCAATACTTTTTGCGCTCTCGTAAAAAGCCCCAGAGATCTTTGAGGAAATCGATCGCGGTTTCAAACATTAATAGGGATTCTCCATGCTTTTTTTGAGGCGGGCTTGACTCGCCGTGCGGTAGGTTTCAGCGTCGGCTAACCGCTGCCGATGGAGGGGATCGTAGCCAACCCAACGCATCATCACTCCCATCGGCCACATTAACGCATAAAAAATGACCCCCAAAGTAATGCGGGTATTGATGAAGCCGAGCACTAAGCCAATGCGCATCCAAACGCGGTAAACCGGATTTAACGTTGAGGGGGCCGCGATCGCCCACACCGCCAGAATGGCCGCAATCAACAGCGCCCATTGCGAAAAGCTGTGCCCCCGCAGCCAGGGCAGCAGCAGCCCAAAGAGGACAGCAATAATCGCCCCAGTGAGTAAGCCAAATCTTCTCAAACCTTGGCGGTCGAGGGTTGGAATTTCGTGCTGCATCATCTGGCTATCTTAATCCTGAAAATTGGGTGGCTCTAAAAGTCGGAGTGCCCGGCGGTCGGACAAAACGGTCAGCTAGTGCGATCGATAGACGAGTCCCCCTCTGGCATCGCATCTCTGGCAGGCACACGCGACGACACCCTTGAGAACTTCCCCAGCCTTGATTGATTAAGAGGATAACCTGATTCTGACAGGATAGGAAACGTCCCTTAGGGCAATGCTTTCAGAACTGAGAGACGACTTTTCCGACCGTTTGTATCCCCTAGGCTTTGGGGCGTTACTTCACTGCCTCAAGTTTGACGATGTTCTAGTTCCAGCAAGGTTTATCTCTTGATTCAGCAACGCCTGGAGTAAGTAGGTAGCCATAAATAAACATTGCTGTGGGGTGCGTTGTGGTGACAGCCCAACGCACCGCCAGGACTGGCTTTGGTGCGTCACGCTAGGCGATGACACACCCTACGATAGTTAAGGCTTTCTACTTCAAACCAAACAGATATCTGCAACCCCGATTTTCTCGTCTGGGTGCAGCGCAGTTTCACACATTGAACGGGGGCCTTTGCCAGTAAGCAACAGGGTCAAATACCCCCATAGAAATTGGGACGCACTTGCCCATCAGGAGGGGACGATCAGCTGTTTTCGCTGTCACTGAGATGGGCAAAGTAAGGTGAGGATTATCCTCTCTCCAGGCTGGCGTCAATCAGGCCTGATTGACGCCAGCCTGGAGCATTCTCAATGGCATCACCCTGCTGCTAGGCGTTGGAATTACCGGAATCTCCAGCCTTTATATTTCACTAGATTTTTGAGCTCTGCTGTTCAAAAAGTCCACATATTCTCCAAAATATACGTGTCTCGTCCGGAGGCCTTATAGATGACAACGTATTAAATAATACTGCTTCCATAAAGTTCCTTAGCTAAACCCGTCAAAATTCCGATACCCAGTGAGTCTGGGTAGGGATTCGGAGATAATCATCGAGGTTCCAGAGGAATCAAGAGATCGTCCGTAAGGTGACTTAAGTACGTAAGAACCCCGAACAATGTATTTTTATTGAAATCATTATATTCTTTTTGCGTATATCTACTGATTAAAAAACAAGCTTGATTCTTAGATAATTTAGAAGCAAGGTGAAGGATGAAGGCATCTATTAATCTATCGAACTTTAGCGACAACGCTTTTGCCGACAGTTCTCATCCTCCTAAAAGACATCTAGGAATCGTTTTTGAGTTGATTTGAAGTCTGTCAACGATGTATTTATTTACTTCATTAAATCTACATAAAAGGTGCTTCTTGTTTGTCAATAAACAATCTTCATGTCTGTGAAGTTTGCGAGTCTTTAATGCAGGGCGACTGAGATGACTGTGACGGGTTTCTTTTGTGACTTTACGGTTGCTATTCCCACCTATAACGGTGCTAATCGTATTTCTGAAGTGTTAGAGCGCCTGAAGTGGCAGCTAGGAACGACACACATTCGTTGGGAGATTATTGTTGTCGATAACAATAGTTCTGACCAGACAGCGGCAGTTGTGCGCCGCTATCAGCAGGGTTGGTCGAACTTGCGATACGCTTTTGAACCCAGGCAAGGAGCGACCTACGCCCGGCAGCGCGCTATCAAACTGGCGCGGAGCCCCTTAATTGGTTTTTTGGACGATGACAATCTGCCTTCTGCAGTTTGGGTTGCCCAGGCGATAAAATTTTTGCGAGAGCACCCTCAAGCGGGCATTATTGGTAGCCACATTCGCGGCCAGTTTGACAGTGAAGTGCCGAAGGATTTTGAGCGCATTGCGCCTTTTTTAGCGTTGATCGACCGTGGCCCTCAACCGCTGTTTTATGCCCCAGAGAAGAAAGTTCTGCCACCGGGTGCTGGTATGGTTGTGCGGCGCCATGCCTGGATGGAAAATGTTCCAGATAACCCTGTTCTAGGTGGCCGGACTAAAGACAGCATGTTGACTGGCGAAGATATGGAAACGACGCTACATATTCAGCAAGCTGGCTGGGAGGTTTGGTATAACCCAGCAATGCGAGTTGAACATAAAATTCCAGCCCAGCGATTGACCCATGATTATCTATGCGATCTGATGCGGGGGATTGGCCTCAGCCGTTATCGCACTCGTATGCTCAGCGTCAAAAAGCACCAAAAATATCCGATGCTGCTGGCCTATACAGTCAACGACATCCGCAAAATGATTCGACATATCGTCAAATATCGTGCCGGTGTTTGGCGCGATCCGGTCACTGCTAGCGAGATGACGCTTTACATCTACAGCTTGTTGAGTCCTGCTTTCTTTTTGCAGATGCATTTGCAGCGAGTCTGGTCTAGTAGCCAACTTAGAAAACGCTGGATAGGTGACGCCTCTGGCAGTGCGTTCAACCAGCATGGGGCGCGATCTCAAGCTGCCTCAACTATTGGGTCGGAATCTTTGTGAAGTTCGATTACTCGCATTTGGCATTTGATTCTGATGCTGATTTGATATGGTTGCCGCTGTTCGCCAGAGGCTAGTCATGTCCTTGGGCGGCCCAGTATGCTGGGAGTATGACGAGACGATACATCCGACGTTGGCAAGGGGGGTGGCAAGGCCAATGGCAAACCTTGCAAAGTTCCCTAAGTATTTATCAGTATTGTGGCCGTGCAATTCAACTGGTTTGGCAGACTCATAGCCAATTGACCCTATTGCTGGCGTTGTGTACCTTGGTGGCGGGTCTGCTGCCAGGGGCGATCGCCTATGTGGGCAAGCTTATCGTTGATGCGGTTATCAAAGCGGCAGAATCGGGTGCGATCGCGGATCGCAATTCAGCACTCACCTATCTGGGCATTGAGGCGATTCTGGTGACTCTGTTGGCGGGGGCGCGTCAAGGACTTAATCTCTGCACGGCTCTTCTGCGAGCCCTCTTAGGGCAAAAGGTGAACCTGCTGATTTTGCAAAAGGCTCAAGCCCTGCCATTAATCTATTTCGAAGACTCCGAATTTTACGACAAGATGACTCGGGCTCGCCGCGAAGCCTCGAGCCGACCGCTGAGCATGGTCAATCGCACCTTTGGCCTGATCCAAAATACGTTGTCGCTGTTGACTTACGGCGGCTTGCTGCTGCAGTTTTCAGGCTGGGCGGTGGTGCTTTTAATGGGGGCGACCATTCCTGTTTTCATCGCCGAAACGCGGTTTGCCGGTCAGGCCTTCCGGCTGTTTCGCTGGCGATCGCCTGAAACTCGCCAGCAAAATTATCTAGAAGTGCTGCTGGGACGCGAAGACTTTGCCAAAGAGGTCAAGCTCTTTCAACTGGGCACGATGTTGCTGAGTCGGTATCAGGCAATCTTTAACCGGCTCTACGATGAAGATCGCGCATTGACCGTGCGCCGGAGCGGCTGGACGTATGGCCTGGGATTGCTCAGTACTGCCGCCTTTTACGGAGCTTATGGCTGGATTGTGTTGGCGGCGATCGGGCGACGCATTTCCCTAGGTGACCTGACGATGTATTTGGCGGTTTTTCGCCAGGGTCAAAATGCTTTTTCGGCCATCCTAACCTCCATCGGTGGCATGTACGAAGATGGCCTGTATCTGTCTAACCTCTATGAATTTTTAGAGCAGCCGGTGCCGCAATTGACGGGCTATGCGCGATCGGGCCATAATCCCGCAGCTGGCTTGCAGTTTGAGCAGGTGTCGTTTACCTATCCCGGTTCCACTAGAGTCGCGCTCTCCGACGTTTCTTTTCATCTCAAACCGCGTCAAAAATTGGCGATCGTGGGTGAAAACGGCTCTGGCAAGACCACCTTAATCAAGCTCCTGACCCGGCTCTATACCCCCAGCCAGGGCCGCATCCTACTAGATGGCCGCGATCTGAACGAATGGGATATCGATGTTCTACGAGAACGCATCGGCGTGATCTTTCAGGATTTTGTGCGGTATCAGTTCACTGTTGGCGAAAACATCGGCGTCGGTGACGTGCAGCATCTCGAAGCCGAAAAACAGTGGACGACGGCGGCGGATAAAAGCACCGCCACTCCGTTTATTGACTCTCTGCCTGAAGGGTTTCAAACCCAACTGGGTAAGTGGTTTAGAGGGGGGCAAGAACTCTCTGGCGGGCAGTGGCAAAAGGTGGCGCTGTCGCGGGCTTTTATGCGTCAAGAGGCGGATCTTTTGGTGCTCGATGAACCGACTTCAGCGATGGATGCAGAGGCTGAAACTAACATCTTTGACCAGTTTCGAGTCGCGACGAAAAATCAAATGGCAATTCTGATTTCTCATCGATTTTCAACAGTACGGCGGGCGGACAAGATTTTGGTGCTAGCCGCCGGCAAAGTAGTTGAGTATGGTACCCATGAAGAACTACTAGCTAAGCAGGGGCGGTATGCACAGCTCTTTCAGATGCAAGCGGCTGGTTATCAATAAGTTGATGGGGCTGGTGGTAGCAGACTGCTGCCTACGGAGGTCGGCAACCAGAGTAGAACAGCCGATGCAATCAGGATTTCACCCATCCAGAGTGACTCGAGCAAAGTGTTGCCGGCCATGCCACAGAACTCTGCGCGCATGTCCGTTCGATCAGCTGGCGGTGTCCTCTCGCCCCAACTTTTGCTGGCAGGGAGCACCCTCACAAGCAAGCTTTCCACAGATATCGTCGGAGTAGTCACTACGATGGACTCTCAGGCCAACATGAAGCTTACTCCCTCGACTGTCTAGACGCTGGTCTTTAAAGCGCCGTCTCCTGAGTACAATCAGCCGCTGGTAAGGGCGCTGCAGCCTCCAGACTAAAGGAAACCCCACACCCGCAGGTTTGTTTAGCGAGGGGATTCGTAAATCGAAAGTTTCCCCCCATCAAGTCTTCCGAATAATCGACCGCCAACCCCTCACAGGCGGCCAAATCCTCAGTGGCAATCACCACTTTGAGCGGGTCAATTTTTAAGACCTGATCGGTGGATTTAGTCGATTGTCGAAACTGCAAATCATAGGCCAGCCCAGAGCAACCCCCCGGCGCAATTTTTAGACGCACCACACCACTGCCATAGGGATCTTTAGCTTCTAGGCGTTTGAGTTCACGAATAGCGCTTTGACTCAGATGAATCATGACAACAGCAGGGCAAAAGGGTGTTCTGTTAGCTTACTCTCAAAGCTGGCAGCACTGAGCTACGCTGTGGCAATCTGAAATCCTTGCAGGGCTGAGAGCAAGTCTTGGTGCAGCTCTGGCGAAGTCGCGATCGCCAACCCTGGCCAAGCGTAGTCGGTGCAATGGTCTAAACGAGGCAGGGTCTGGCCCTGATGGTCGGTGATAATGCAGCCTGCTTCTTGGGCTAAAAATGCGAGAGCCGCCCCATCAATGAATTTACCCGCCGCTAACACAACCCCCGCCAGCTGTCCTTTGAGCACACCGTTGACGTTGGGAATGGCGGTCTCGTGGGAGTAGTCTTCAGATACATTGATTACGTTGTAGCGATCGCTCAATTTAGCCTTCAGGGGAGCCATCCGAGTGCCTAAAAACACCGTGTTATTAGCGTTAATTTGCAGCGGCTGACAGTCTTCTAGAGCTTGTGCCAGTTGGCCGGTGTACGTCCCCTGCCCTCGCAAGGCGTAATAGTACCGATCTTCGGCGGGGCTCAAGGCCAGCACTGCCTCAAACCCATCGGCGTTCAACACCGTAACAATAATTTGATAGTTGGGAAACCCATCTAAATAAAAGAGGGTGCCGTCAATCGGGTCAAGGGTGACCAAGTAGTCATCTTGGGGGCCCAGATCAATCGCCCTGAAATACTTGGTGTTGTAAGACTGCTCAAACTCTTCGCCATAAAACCGAATATCAGGGAAGGTGCTCAGCAGCACGACTTCAACAAACGTCTGCACCGACAAATCGGCATCAGTCAGTGCAGCGGCAAATTTAGTGGGGCCAGCCTTGGCTGGCTGAGTCGCAATTTTGGATTGAATATGACGAGAATAGTTAGCTGCCAGTCGCAAGGGCGGGAGCAGCGTTGTCAAAATTTGTTGAGGTGTGGGATTAACAGACATTTATATATGTACACGCAGGGTGGTCGGCGCTCCCATTATCTGAGAAAATTGAGATACCTGGATGGTTTCACCTGTGCCACTTCTCCGCTCCGTTTTTGCCACTGTTCGGATAAGACGCAAAATGGCTACAGTCGCACAGAAATTTGTTTGCCCGGCAACTATCTTGATAGCCTCCCATAAAAATCCCCGTTACAACGATGAAGACAGCCATCGATCCCGGCATCAGTCCGCAGGATAACCAAGATATCCCCCCCCTGGATGAGTCTGAGTCACCTGCCATCCAGGAAAAAGCGCCAAGCGCGGCCCAAGTCAGTGGTCTGGAAATAAAGAATCGAGATCTAGAAATAGAAGATTTGTATCAGCGGCTAACCGAGATCACTGATATTGAAGAGAGAAATCAGGTTCTTCAAGAGCTAGAGAGGGTGACGGGCGTTAGGTTGATTTTCTGAAGGGTGAACGCTGCTGGGGGGCTGCGGAAGTCAGTGATGAACGGATTTAGGCGTTGCTTAATCAAGAGATGAATCTTGGCGGAACTGGAACCTCGTCGAACTT
>CALCCA010000068.1 GCA_937899725.1 uncultured Halomicronema sp. | reverse complement strand
TGTCGATTTATGGCACCGAATATATCCAAAATTGTCCATTCGGTACGGGTAATGGGTATGGCGATGGTCGGGCGATATCGGTGTTTGAAGGCATCATCAATGGCCAACGCTGGGAAATGCAGTTAAAAGGGGGTGGCCCAACGCCCTATTGCCGGGGTGCCGAAGGGCGTGCCGTCCTCCGGTCAAGTGTGCGTGAGTTTCTAGCGCAAGACTATATGCACGCTTTAGGGGTGCCTACATCGCGCGCTTTGACCCTGTATGTTTCTAAATCTGAGACCGTGACCCGACCTTGGTATTCTCCAGACTCTTGCTCTCTTGACCCTGATGTTTTGGTGGATAATCCTGTAGCTATTTCAACGCGCGTTGCACCGTCCTTTTTGCGCGTGGGTCAGCTAGAGTTATTTGCCCGCCGTGCCCGCAGCAATGCTCATCCAAATGCCTCAGAAGAGTTGCACATGATCGTGTCCCATTTGATTGAGCGAGAATACAAACGCGACATTAATCAAACCCTTGGGTTTGCCGATCAATTGGTGGAGTTGGCTAAGCTATTTCGTCAGCGGCTGACATCACTGGTGGCTAATTGGCTACGGGTGGGTTATTGCCAGGGTAATTTTAATAGTGATAACTGCGCCGCAGGTGGCTTTACCCTCGACTATGGTCCCTTTGGGTTTTGTGAAATTTTTGACCCTTGGTTTCAACCGTGGACTGGCGGCGGCGAACACTTTGCCTTCATCAATCAGCCAAAGGCCGCAGAAGCGAATTATTATATGTTTTGGAAAGCGGTGAGACCGCTACTGGCAGACAATGCTGACGCGTTAGAACAATTCGACCAAGTAGGCCGTGGCTTTGCAGAAGCCATGCAACAACAAGTCCAAGAAATGTGGGCAGCTAAACTGGGCTTAGCTGAATTTAACCCAGAGCTATTTCAGAAATTAATGCAGCTAATGACCCACTCAGATGTGGATTACACCATTTTCTTCCGCGAGTTGTCCCACATACCAGAGGATGTCTCAGCCTTGAAAAAGAGCTTCTATGGTAAAACGTCACAACACTTTGAGGACCAATGGCAATCTTGGCTAAAAAGCTGGCGCGACCTCGTCATTAACGACGGCAATTTGGCTGAGATATCCACAAAGATGAAACGGACTAACCCCAAATACACCTGGCGAGAGTGGTTGGTTGTCCCGGCCTATCAACAGGCCATGCAGGGTGACTATAGGTTGGTTAAGGAGCTGCAAGCAGTCTTGAGCCATCCCTATGATGAGCAATCGCAAGACGTCGAGGATAAATACTATCGTCTAAGACCGAGTGCGTTTTCTGACGTGGGTGGCGTGTCGCATTATAGCTGTTCATCTTGATGACGACGCGGCGATCGCCTGCCGAGCCATCAGTCCTATCACAAACCCCACCGACTGTTCGCAGGCGAGGTCTTTAAGGTCACGGCATTCAGGTCGAGCAGGCCAAAACCATGGCTGGGAAATGACGGGGTGATGAGGTTCATCTCCTCAGGCCAGCGACTAAAGGAAGCGCCGACCTGGTGTCGGTCTACAATTGTGAAACGCTCTAGCCCCAGTTCTTTGAGCACAACGCCATAGCCAATGCCTGCGGCTCCGGCACCCACGATCACAACGTCGTAGGAGCGATTCGTTTGGGGTTGGCTCACGCTGGTTTATCCGAATAATGAAACTATTAGAATGATAATCATTATCGCAATTTCAGTCTAGAGTCTGTTGGCTCACCGTTACAGGAGCAGCCTCATGGCGTCAGCCCTCTCTAGCCAGGGCACTCAGCGCGAGTTCATACCCTGGGGATTATGCAGCCCTGACGGTAGTCAAGGAGAACTGTGGGCATGGGCCGAAACGGCTAAAGGAAAAGACTTTAAGTAGGTCAGACGGGGTCGGTGGGCAGTGTCTGCCTGGATCTGTTTTCTTTGATTGAGCGATCGTGGCGCCCTGAGGGGGGCCATGATCGATGCTGTATAACTCCCTCACAGGGGGGCGTATCGGGCAAAAAAACGGATAAGATCCCTGTTTCCTATTTTTGTGATGTGTCACTATGCTTCAAGATTATAGCTACCGAGTTTTTTGGGTAATCCCTAGTGATGTTCAACACGCTATTACTACAGAGAAAAATATAAATAAGGTCATCAATCGATCTTGGGAATGGCTTAAAGAGACAGCCGGTATAGAAATCCGAACGAATCCTGTTGAAGTGCTGCGAAGTAAAAAGCCAAGAACCTGGTTTATCAAACATGGGAGCGATGGTAAGTGGAACACCATACACAATGCTGTTAAGTTAGTTTTCCAAAAAAGTGGAACGTATTGGGGAGAACAGAATCACAAGTATCGGTACATCGTCTACGTGTCTGCAGAAGGGATTGGAGGAGCTAACGGACAGCCCAACTTTGTTGGTCTTGGTCTTATGGACGTCGTAGGGGCTAACTCCCCTCAATGGGATGAACGCTGGGTCGGAGGTATGGTTCACGAAATTGGACATACCCTAGGATTGAATCACGAGGAAGATGATCCAAAAGATGTGATGCGATATGGATATACCAATATAAAAACTTCGTATCTATCCAAAAGCAATATTGAAAAGGTGAAAAACAACCTCAACAATTCGAAATGGCTTGTCAATTCCAGTGAATTAGCTCCAAAATTAAAAGCTAGACTGTACTCAATAGAATCAAAAACACAGTTGAAAATCGCATTCCATAATCACAGCCATCAGACAAGAAAACTTTATTGGATTGACTTTGATGGATATCTCGTCCTGTACGCTACATTAAAGCCGTATGATGAGTTTAGTGTGAAGACTTTTCTGACTCATCCATGGCTTATTGCTGACGAATATGATCAACCTCTCGACATTCACTATCCTAAACTAAAAGAAAAAATAATTGAGATTTTCTACTAATAGATCGGGTGATCATCTGAGGAGAATTAGCTGTTCAAATACAGTAGTTTCTTGAACCATGCTACTAAATACGAAGAGTCTTTAAAACGCTGATTTGGAGCGTTAGAGCCGACATTTCGCACCTAAAACTGGCACACTAACGAATTATCGAGATCACAGCGATTCGTCGCGGCAAAAGTTCTCAACAAGTGACCATGATTGAGAATAGATCGCTTTTAGTTCAAGTGAGCTAAAACGCTTGAAAGCTCCATAGGACAAGTCTTTTGGCGTTAATACTCGATTGTGACACTTCAAGGTACGGAAAGTGGGTTAGAGAGAAGGGATAAAGTTTTTGAGATTCAACTTCCCGTACCGCACGGGGTTTACAAAGGCCAAAGAATTCCAGGGTGTGATAGTAAACCTCGAACGAAGCAGCATGCTGCAGCGGAAACGTTACTCCGTTGAGGGAACGTATCTAAGGAGAAACGACGTCTGCAATGCAGCGTTTTGGCTAGAGTACAGTGGATTTGAGCGGGGATAGAGCAAGGTGAATGCCCCTTATCCCATCACCTCCACCGTGGTCAGGCCGAGGTCAATGCAGACCGTTGCCAAAGCGCTTACTACTGACAGCCGCTGCATGATTCCGCGGCAAGGGAAAAGAGCTAAAATTAGGATCAAATAACTTGAAAGGTTTATGGCTCTGACTCTCAACCTTCCTCCCGAATTAGAACAGTACCTTTTGCAGGAAGCGGAGCAACGAGGACTGTCGGTTGAGGCAATGACCCTACAGCTTTTGACACAATCACTTCAGCGTCGGCAAAAACAAGCGGAAGCCGTCGATATGCTTCAATCTTGGATTGAAGACAAAGATGTTAAAGACCAACAAGAAACAGGTGAATATTTAGTTCAGGCACTAGACGAGGATCGGCTTTCTGAGCGCAAGTTATTCCCGCTTGAGATGAAAGGGATCATATGGTAGACCGGGAAATCGTATTGGACACAGGACCCATTGGACTGGTCACCAATCCTAAGCTCTCTTCTCAAAGTGTTGATTGTAACCAGTGGCTTCAGGCTCATCTCAAAGCAGGAAACCGTGTAGTCGTTCCAGAGATTGCCGATTACGAAGTCCGTCGTGAATTGCTGCGAGCCAATAAGAAGAAGGGATTAGCCCGATTGGATAGTTTCTGTCAGCGGCTGGAGTATCTACCAATTACGACTGCTGCCATACGGCAAGCGGCTGAATTATGGGCACAGGCGCGACAGCAGGGACAACCAACGGCAGGGGACAAAACTATTGATGGTGATATGACTCTGATTGCTCAAGCCAAGACTCTAGAAGTCCCATATGTGGTAGTTGCCACAACGAATGTAGGGTATCTGTCGAGGTTTATTGCCGCAGATTTATGGCAAAACATCTTTCCCAGTTAACCGCCACTTAACACCTCGTTGGTGCAGACGGCAAAGGGGGTGTCGGGTAAGAATTGAATTTATCTACCATCGCACAACCGCACCGTTAGAGAGAAGGGTTCAAGTCTTTGAAATTCAACCCTATCAGAGTTTTAGATGAGATATGGGGTGATCCGCTTACCGCTCCAGCAGGCGGGGCATCAACTCTACCAGGTTGCAAGGTCGATGGCGGGCATCCAGCTGATCGTTAATCAGGGCATCCCAGCCGGTGCGGCAAGCCCCCGATGACCCTGGCAAGCAAAAAATATAAGTGCCGTTGGCCACCCCCGCCAGGGCGCGGGACTGCACCGTGGACGTTTTAATCTCCTGGTAAGACACCATCCGAAAGATTTCGCCAAAGCCGGGGAGTTCTTTGTCCAGCAGGGGGGCAATGGCTTCGGGGGTGCCGTCTCGCCCGGTGACCCCCGTGCCCCCAGTGGTGATGATGGCCTGCACCCCAGCATCGGCAATCCAGCGGGAGACCACCGCCCGAATTTGGTAAATGTCGTCGGGCACGATCATTTTTTCGGCTAGGGTGTGGCCTGCGGTTTGCAGATGCTCTACCAACAGTTGGCCCGATTTATCTGTAGCTTCGGTACGACTGTCGGAGACCGTGAGAACGGCGATAGGGACGGGAATGAAGGCGGTTGTAGCCATGGTATTCGGGGATGAAAGACAACGCTCGGTAGCAGGCGAGACATAAACCTGATCTTGCATCATCTCTCGTCATTCAGCTCACCTGTCGCCAATGCACGCCACTTTCATGCCAGGAACCGCCCCGCCCGATGCCGCAGCGATCGCCGCCATCGGTGAAGGAGTGTCATCTAGATAACAAACGCTATTGGCATTCTGTAGAAACATGATTGAAATTCTTAGGCCAAACCCCCTTCAGGAAAGACAAAATGGCTGAAAATCGTAAAATGCGCGGACTGAAGACCTGGCCGTCTTTGTTTGTGGCCACGCTGGTTCTCTGTTTGATGGCGAGTTTTCTGTCCGTTGGCCTGCCTCCAGTAAGTGCGGCGGTGCCTCCGATTGAAGATACGATGCCCACTAGCTGTGGCAGTGGCGCCACCAATCCTCGCCACTACGAGGTGGCTGCCAGCCCTGAAACGGTGCACTGGGGTTACTACAGCAAAAATCTGACGCCGGTGATTGCCATCAATTCACAGGATTACGTCACCCTGGAAACCATTACTCATCACGCGGGTGATGACTACGATCGCATGATTGCCGGCGACCCCGCGATCGAAGACATTTATAGCTGGACGGCTGAGGGCAAAGTCGTCAGCGATCGCGGTCCTGGCGTCCACATTCTCACGGGTCCCGTCTATGTCTGCGGTGCCGAACCCGGCGATCTACTGGAGGTGCGCGTTGTCGATCTGAAGCTGCGTCCCAGCGGCCTGGATCCCACCAAAACCTATGGCTCTAACGCTTCGGCCTGGTGGGGCTATCAGTACGACAACTACAAGGAAGACCCTAAACCGCGTGAGGTGATTACGCTATATGAAATGGATGCTACGGGCGAGAAATCGTGGGCCGAGGCTGTCTACCGCTACCAGTGGACCCCCCAAACCACCCCCGATGGGCAAGCCCACGAAACGATTGATTATCCTGGCATCCTGGTTGATCACGACACCGTTACCGAGATTGAAGACACCCTGGAGGGCGTCAAGATCCCCCTGCGGCTGCACCTGGGCTCGATGGGGGTCGTTCCTAGTGAAGCCGATGTGGTCGATTCCATTCCGCCTGGTTACTTTGGCGGCAACATCGATAACCGCAACATTGGCGTGGGCACCTCTCTGTACCTGCCGGTCGCTGAGCCCGGTGCGCTGTTCTCCGGGGGTGATGCCCACGCTTCTCAAGGCGACTCAGAACTGGATGGCACCGCCATTGAAACCTCCATTACTGGGGTATTCCAATTTGTTCTGCATAAGCAAGCCGACCTGGCGGGCAGCATTTTGGAGGGCGTCAACTATCCTCTGCTGGAAACCCCTGATTCCTGGATTGTTCACGGCTTTACCTACCCGAACTACTTAGAAGCTTTGGGAGAAGACGCCCAGGCGGAAATTTATACGGTGTCTTCTCTCGATCCGGCGCTCAAGGATAGCTCCGCCAAGGCCCGCGACTTTTTGATGAATGGCATGAACCTGACCGAAGATGAAGCCTTTTCGCTGATTACGGTCGGGACTGACTTTGCGATTACTCAGGTAGTCGATGGCAATTGGGGCGTGCATGGCATCATTCCTAAGGGCATTTTTGCCGAAGAGAATGTGAAGCCGATGCCAGCCGCCAGCTAAGCGATTCTAATCAGATTGTAATTAATCAGATCTTGCAGCTGAGCTTATGCCGACTGTTTTGGCCCCCCTGCCCCCCCAATTTGGGGGGTTCTGAGGTGGAAGTTCCCCAGCATTGGAGGATTTAGGGGCCACTATACTAAAAATATACGAACTAAGCTTCACAATTCCGTCACAACCCTTGAACTCAGGCGTTGGCGGTAGTGCAATTGAGCTTCCCGCAGACGCTGCCCAAGAAACATTAGAAATAGTGGCGATGGTTAACACTACGTTGGTGCAGCAGAGCGAAGCCTATCTACTAAATTAGAGATACTGACCGCCGCACAACTCCAACCCAAGGAAGTGCATGGAAATTCACCGCAACACTCTCCGTGATCGAATCGTCAGTGCCTTGAGCAATGCGTTAAACACCCTGCCTTTTGTTCTGGCGGGCTGGGAAGGCGGGAGTGCCGCGTTCGATCTGGTGGATGAGTACTCCGATATCGACTTAAATTTCCTGTTGGATGGGGCAAACGCAGAAGCACCCTTTTACGCCACTGTCCAGTCGACCCTAGAAGAGGTGTCGCCCTTAGTAGCTAGCCACCCTGAGCCTCCTGGCCGCTACTTTAAACTGGCTGCTGGCGGAGACTTCCTATTAGTCGATGTGTGTGTTTTCCAAAAAGGAGCCTACGTCAAGTATCTCGACCCTGAACGCCACGGGAAATTTCAGCCACTCTTTGACAAAGGGGAGTGGCTACGGTTTCAGCCTTCAGAGAGGGACTCGCAGGAAACTCGCCGGGCCAAGCGCAGTCAAGACCTCGAAGAGTGGTTTTCCGTGAGTCAGAGTTTTGTCCAAAAGGCGATCTATCGCGGCCAAGAGGCGGAAGCCCTTGCCGCGTTTTGGGGGTACACGCTTAAGCCACTTGTGGAACTGCTTCGCATGCGATATTGTTCCACACGCTGGGACTTCGGGATGCGTTATCTTCAGCGAGATCTTCCAGACCCCATATACGATCAATTGCGAGACATCATGTTTGTAGGAGACCCTTCTGACCTAAAAGAACACCACGCGAAAGCAGTGGCCTGGGGGGAATTGCTACTTCAAGAACTGGCGCTATCCAGGGCAGGCGATCCGCCGCCGAAGGCTGGCTAACGCTACCCTGCACCTGACATGCACCTTCGATCCTGCGTCTTGCGCAGCAAGTCTTGGCCCTACGCCGCATGCAGGTGAGCTTGAACGTTCAGATGATAAGTGAAAAGTTCAGAATGCTATTGCCTGGGGCATCCTCTTTGCTAGCTATGCCTGCGCCTTATGCCATCAATGCCACCGTTGTCAGACCTAAGCCGATGCAGACTGTTGCCAGAGCACTAACCACTGACAACCGCTGCATCACTCCAGCTCCGAAGGGGGATTTTCCCAGCCACTGTTGTCCATAAACGGCGGCTAATCCCAGGCTGGTCAGCACGGATGCCAGACCCAGACTAAAACCGCCGATGAGCACTAATCCATAGGCAATTTGGTGTAGGGCGATCGCTAGAAACTGCCCTCCGGCGATCGCGTTTCACTGATGCAAGGCTACGGTTGAGCTAAATGGCTGGCAGCGACCATCATTTTCTAGGGCGCGTCATCAATCAAATCTAGAAGCTTTGCGGAACAAGCATTATCGCGCCCGTATCACGACTACTAGCTAGGGCCTGTATTCTTCTCCCCATAAGGGGTTGACGGCGACCGGATGACAGGCCCTAGAATGGCAGCATGAACAGTCTTCCAATTAACCTAGCCCCCGACGCCATTCAACACTTTTGTCAGAAATGGCAAATTACGGAGTTGTCATTGTTCGGCTCTGTTCTGCGAGACGACTTCCACCCAGACAGCGATATCGATGTGCTCGTCACCTTCGCTGCTGAAGCCCCCTGGACCCTGCTGGATCTCGTCAACATGGAGTATGAACTGACGGATTTGACGGGGCGCGATATCGACCTAGTGGAAAAACAGGCTATTGAAAGTAGCGATAACTGGCTGCGCCGCGACGAAATTCTCAATACTTCGCAAGTCATTTACGCTGATACCTATGTATCCGCGTGATCAGGCATCGCTGCTCGATATTGCCAAGGCCGGCCAGTCAGCCTTAGCGTTTGTGGACGGCTTGCCCCTGAACGACTTTGCCACCGATCTTAAAACTCAGTCAGCCGTACTCTACCAAATCGCTATTTTAGGAGAAGCCGTGAAACGGCTGTCACCAGAGTTCAGAGCGCAGCATTCAGCCATTGATTGGCGATCGATCGCTGGGATGCGTGACAAACTCATTCACGACTATGGAAGTGTTAATATCAAACGGGTCTGGGCGACGCTGCAAACCAGCCTGCCGCAGTTACTTACTGATATTGAGCCGCTATTACCCCCGCGCTCGTAGTTGAGTTGCCTTGTCGGTAGCCGCGCCCCCAACCGTTCCTACGCCTTACATCACCGCCACTGTGGTCAGTCCCAGACCAATGCAGACTGTTGCCAGAGCGCTGACGATTGACAGCCGCTGCATCACTCCAGACCCCAAAGGGAATTTTTCCAGCCACTTTCGTCCATAAACGGCGGCTAATCCCAGGCTGGTCAGCACGGATGCCAGACCCAGACTAAAACCGCCGATGAGCACTAATCCATAGGCAATTTGGTGGAGCGCGATCGCGCTCAATAGCAGCACCAGGGCCGATGGGCAAGGCACCAACCCACCCGAAATGCCAATGGCCAAAACTGATGACCAGTCAGCCCTCGGTGGGTCGTCGTGGTGATGATGATGAGCGTGATGGTGATGATGATGTCCATCCCTCAAACGCATTGCCAGCAAGCGCAGCCCCACCAGGCAAATTGCCACTCCGCTGGCAGCTTCCAAGATCGGATAAATCCGGTCGAGATTGATGTAATGGGAAGCCAATAGAGTGGTCACTCCCAGGATAAAAACCGCCAGGGTATGGGTCACCGTGGTGGTTAGCCCCAGCCAGAGAGCGGCCTGGGGTGTGCCTCGGCTACCCACCAGGTAAGCCCCCACCAGGGTTTTGCCATGACCGGGAGAAAGCGCATGTACGGCTCCGAAAGCATAGGCGATCGCAATTCCGGCGGCGATCGCCACCGGTGTCAGCTGCCCATTCAGCAACGCCGTTAACCGGTTAGCCGCTTCAACGTGAGCCATAACGGGCGATGGAACCATGATGCTGTCCTCCAATCAGAAAGTCATAATTCGAACAAGACGGGTAAAAGCCTGCTTGCAACGGCTTAGGGTTGGGGAGGCAGCACGGGCGGAATGCGAGCGAGAATGCCCTTCTGCAATAGGGCCGGACGGTCTCTACGGGGGATCACCCCATCGCTGCTGGCCGCATACTGAATCGCCAACTGGACGATGGCTGTCGCGCTGTCGAGAGCGGGCAAATCGCCAAACATGAGGGTCGTCTTTTCGGGAGAGGCGATCGCGAACACGCAGAATCGATTGCAGGCACTGAGACACTCCACGGGTTGAACCCTAAAGGTCGGCGGTAGCTGCCCTTGTTGCTGACATTTCAACAAACTCTGCCACAGGTGATATCCACCCCGCTGGCCCCGGTGCTCTCGTTGACCAGTGGCAAAGGCGCAGGAAGTGCAAACAAACAAAGTGTGCTGAGACATCGGATTTACTCCGTTTGAAATAGGCGGATGACATCAATCTGCTCAATGTCATCCAATGCTTTATGGATTTTGTATTGCTGGGCAGGCTGATTAAAAATAGTAATGACAGTTTCAACCGGCGGGCAGTCGGGTTCTTTGCACTGAAGCTGGCTGACCGAGATCAACACCTCTGGATCGAGTTTCAGGAGGTCATAAACCCAGGTCTTGAGCTGTTGCAAAGCGGCTGGATTCGATTGGGGTCGAGACTGAGAAAAGAGGTTCATAACAATACCTCACTGGTTGTATTGGTTAAGGAGTAGACGTCAGTGTGATTTTTTTCATAAGGTAATGACCTGATCAGAGGGATTGCTGCTCAATGCGGTGTATGAGTCTGGGAAACAACCAACGGTTACTCGTTCAACCCCATCTTTGACGATGCACTTCCCCGGTGATTTTCGCCCGGTTCCGTCAGGATTACACCAACGTGGTTCGCCTTCTGCCAGGTTCCGTTCGCTCCAGAACGCCTACATCTTGATAAACAACTCGAAATCCCAAATCATCATGCCCATCTTCTGCATCGTCCGGAGCCCGAAACGCTGATCGGCAGTTTGCCGCCACATCATTCCAGGAACCGCCACGAATGACTCGCCGAGTTGAATCCCCATCCCAAATCCAGGCTGTACCATCGGTTGGAGCGCCATAATAATTAACGTGCCAATGATCTGCACACCATTCGTAAACATTGCCGTGCATATCGTACAAACCAAACGCATTGGCAATCCCCAAGCTGCCGACAGGGGTTGTCTGCTTTCCGCGTTTCTGAGTTTTACCGATGCTGGCTTGACTGTTGTAATTTGCTATTGATCGAGTGAGGACATCGCCAAAATGAAATGGGGTAGACGTTGCAGCACGACAGGCATATTCCCATTCTGCTTCGCTGGGCAATCGATAAGAGCGACCTGTTTGGGTTGCTAGTCTTTCACAAAATTCGATCGCTTCAAACCAGGAGACTCGCTCAACGGGGCGCTCCGCTCCCTGGTAGCAGGCAGGAAATGGCTCTAGTTCATCATGAATTACAGGAAGATCAACGATCGCTTTCCACTGAGCCTGTGTCACCAAAAACTTACCCATCCAAAAAGCGTCAACTGTCACAGGATGTTGAGGTATTTCATCTGAGGAATGCCCCATTTCATCAGAAGCGGCACCCATTAAAAACGATCCGCCTGGAATCCAAATCAATTCTATATTGACTCCACGTGCCAGTTCTTCCGTGAAACAGATTCCAGTATGACGGAAAGATTCACTAACTTGACCCAATCCGTTGAGATAAACTGTCTCAAATTCAGAGGACATTACGCTTGTCACATCAGGTCACTTCAATCACCACATTACTGATGTGGGTAATCAAGGTGCGGCCATCAGCGGGCATGATTTTGACATATCCACTAGAGATGCAGTATTCCACCGCCGATGACGCTAGCGTTTGACTCGGAGCAATCAGCGTCACTTTGACGTTTTCTAGATAATTGGTGGCGTAATGCTGGATGGTAGGCATGGACGTTTACCTCATGGCTTGAACAGCTTTGTGAAACCTCACCAGTTCCCTTTGACTTTTTAGAAACTGGCAACAACGACTAACAGAGAGTCTTTTGCGCGATCGCCCCTTGCAATTTCTCGACGACCTCTGGCACCGTCAGCGCCCCCAAATCTCCACTCTGACGGGTGCGAATACTCAACGTCTGGGAGTCGACTTCGCGCTGACCGATGACCGCAACCACCGGAATTTTCTCTAGCTCGGCGGTGCGAATTTGCTTACCCAAGCGATCGCCGCTGGCATCGACTTCTACTCGCAAGTCTTGTTGCTGCAATGTCTGAGCGACCTGATTGGCATAGTCTCGCTGCGCATCGCTGACAGGCAACAGCCGCACCTGCAACGGAGCCAGCCACAAAGGGAAATCCCCCGCATAATTTTCCACCAAAATGCCGAAGAATCGTTCCAGGGAGCCAAAAATCGCCCGGTGAATCATAATTGGCCGCTGCCGAGAGCCGTCCGCCGCAACGTAGTTCAAGTCAAATCGCTCCGGCAGGTTAAAGTCCACCTGGATGGTGGAGCACTGCCACAGCCGACCAATGGCATCCTTAATTTTGATGTCGATTTTGGGACCGTAAAATGCACCGCCCCCGTCATCAACTACGTAGGCCCAATCTTTAATATCCAGCGCTTTTTTCAACGCCGAGGTCGCCAGCTCCCAAATGTCGTCGCTGCCTACCGACTTGGCGGGACGAGTGGAGAGATTCACCTCATAGTCGGTAAAGCCAAAGTCCGACAGAATCTGTTCGGTCAGATTCAACACTCCCAAAATCTCCTCTGTTACCTGATCGGGCAGGCAGAAAATGTGCGCATCATCTTGGGTAAACCCGCGCACGCGCATCAGTCCGTGGAGCACCCCGGAGCGCTCATAGCGGTACACCGTACCCAATTCCGCCCAGCGAATCGGTAACTCCCGATATGAATGAAGCTGATGCTGATAGGTCAGCACATGGAAGGGACAGTTCATGGGTTTGAGCTGATATTGCTGCGCTTCCACAACGATCTGCTCAAACATGTTCTCCTGATAAAAGTCAAGGTGCCCAGAGGTCTGCCAAAGGTCGCGATTGGCAATGTGAGGGGTATAGAGCAGCTCATATCCACCCTGCAAATGGGCCTGACGCCAGTAATCTTCGATCAGCAGGCGCATGCGGGCTCCTTTGGGATGCCAGAACACCAGCCCGCCCCCAGCCGCCTCTTGAATGCTGAACAGATTCAAGGTCTGCCCCAGTTTGCGATGGTCGCGGCGTTTGGCTTCCTCTTTTTGCTTCAGGTAGGCCTTGAGTTGTTCTGGAGTTTCCCAGGCGGTGCCGTAAATGCGTTGGAGCTGCGGCTGAGTTTCGTCACCCCGCCAGTAAGCTCCCGCCACACTTTCTAATGCAAAGGCTTTGGGGTGCAGGTCACCCGTCTGGCTCAGGTGAGGACCGGCACACAAATCCCACCAGCAATGAGTGGCCGGGCTCGGGGTATTGGCGGGGGGCGGATTAAACAGAGACGGCTCTGCGGTGACGGGTAGCGAGTCGGGACAGCCAATGTAGTAGCGGGTAATCGATTCATCGGCGGGGATGCTGTCGAGAATTTCCAGCTTGTAGGGTTCGTTCAGCTGCTCAATTTCAACCCGGATGTCATCGCGCGCCACGGTTTCACGAATGATCGGTAGATTTTGCCCAATGATGCGCCGCATTTTTGCGGTGATCTGCTTGAGATCCTCAGGCGTGAAGGGTTCCGCCCGGTCAAAGTCGTAGTAAAACCCCGTATCGGTGTAGGGGCCAATGGTGACTTTCGTCTCTGGGAACAGAGTCTGTACCGCCATGGCCAACACATGAGCACAGGTATGGCGCAGCCGCGCTAGCTGCTCCGCATCATTAGCCGTTGAGTCGGTTGCAGACTGCGGAGGGGAGACTTGACTAACCATGACCAACCCAAAATCAGAATGATTATCATTCTCAATTTATCATGGCGCTAGAAAATTGAGCACTTTCGGCAGCGGTGTGCTTCCCTGACTGCCTACAGCCGGAGCTGTTCTGCAGGAAGGGAGTGCTCTGATTCTCAGCATGCCTCGTCCCCACTCCTTTCAGATCACCGATAGTGCGATCGCTCTACCTTTCTTGCTTTAAAGACCATTCATGCCGATTCTTAGGCTCAAGGCAAAGAACTAGAAGCAGCATTGAAGAAGTCTTACAGTCCTTTCAGAAAAAGACTTACAGCGATTTAGAAAATTAGATATCTGGCGAAGGAAATCGGTCAGGCGAAAATAATAGACATTCTGTCAATAGCACCAAAGAAGTAGATTTAATCAACTCTAAAGGCAGAATTTCTATCTTTAGAAGTTTAGTTCTGTAGTTCTTAATACTAAATTAATCCCTAAGTGATTCTAATTTGTGGCCATTGCAATGTTGATATTTGAGTTTATTTTTAGTCAGTAAATAATGTGAGCCTGAGCTGGAACTATGGGGAAAGAACCGTTGAGATTAAATTTTCAGAAATTCTTTGATCGAGCGCTTTTATGGTGTCGATCTCGACCTTTAATATCGATTTTTCTGACGACATTGTTTTTGATAACTGGGCCGGCGATCATGATGGCGATCGCCGCAGCTCAAAGCGAAGATAGCAATCCTGGTTACAACTTTAGTGATGTCTTCTTTGCCTTTATTACTCTGAGCTTTCTAATATTGGTCGGTCGTTGGATACGTCAGCATGTCGGTATCCTACAGTCCCTTTACTTGCCGAGTTCAGTGGTAGCCGGAGTGGTTGCTCTGTTACTAGGACCGGGCGTTTTAGGGGCAATTGTTTCCGCAACAGCAGGAGACGGAACCGTTCTATCAAATGGTCTCTTTTCTGAACCGATCCTAGATATCTGGTCGGCAATTCCAGGTGTTTTCATCAACATCGTTTTTGCGACCATCTTTCTAGGAGAATACATTCCACCACCCGGTGAAATCTGGCGACGCGCTTCACCCCAGGTCGCTTTTGGTCAATCCTTAGCCTGGGGACAGTACGTTGTGGGTATTGCGTTGGCATTGCTGATCCTCGGTCCCGTGTTTGGGTTGCCGCCTGCTGCCGGCGCGCTGATCGAAATTGGCTTTGAAGGCGGACACGGCACTGCGGCTGGAATGGCTGGAGTCTTTGACGACATTGGTTTTGAAGCGGGTTCTGACTTAGCGATTGGGATGGCCACAGTCGGTATTATCAGCGGCATTTTAGTCGGCGTCGTTTTATCCAACTGGGGGCGTCATCGGGGGCATACGGTCGCCAGTCAACGCGATGCTGAAGCCATCCCGTCGGATGCTCAAGAACGTGCTCCTGTCGAACAGGAAGAACCTGAAGTCACTGAGAGACGGCAGCGCCACCTAGATAGCCTGCTCATTGACCCGCTATCTCTACAGTTTGGTTTTGTCGGCCTCGCAATCATGATTGGCTGGCTGATTCTGAGGCTTTTGACATTCATCGAGTCCTTAACTTGGAATCAAGGAGGAGAAGGTGTCGCCATCTTAAGCGGAATTCCTCTGTTCCCCATGGCATTGGTGGGGGGAATCATTGTCCAGGTGATTTTGAAGAAGCTAGATAGGCAATACTTGATTAGCCGACCGCTGATGGTTCGCATCGGCGGCGTGGCTTTAGACGCCACCATTGTCTCCGCTTTAGCCACGATCAGTCTGGCAATCATTGCTCGCAACTTTGGTGCCTTCGCGGTGCTTTCCATTGCAGGTATTGCTTGGAACGTGTTGTTCTTTATTTTCCTCGCACCTCGCATGATTCCGAGAGCGTGGTTCGAGCGAGGCATCGGCGACTTTGGCCAATCCATGGGTGTGACGGCCACCGGCATTCTATTGATGCGCATGGTTGACTCCGACGATAGTACGGGGGCGTTTGAAAGCTTCGGCTACAAGCAATTATTTTTCGAACCGATTGTCGGAGGCGGGCTATTTACCGGTGCATCGCCAGTGCTTATTAATCAGTTTGGCCCAGTTCCTGTTTTACTGCTAACAGGCGGCTTATTAGTTTTCTGGGTAATCTTCGGATTGTGGAACTCCAAGAGAATTTCGCGGTCAATGGCTGCCACTGAAACTCAGGGAGAAACCGTTTCAGCTCGATAATCTGTTCAATCAAACAAAAGCCCCCAGAACGACCTACATTCTGGGGGCTTTTGTTTGATGTCATTAGCAAACTGCGGGTGATGTTATAGGTTTATCGTTTCAGGGGTTTGATTGAGGATCTGACTTCTGATAGCAACGAATTCGCGGTAAGCCGGGGAGTTGAGGCGATCGCAGTTGGGTTGCCTACATAATTTTCCATCTCTGCTATAGCAGAAGGCGGAATGCAGAAGTCGGAAGTCAGAATTGAAAAGCCTATTTGATGGTGCTTTCAGGCATTTGAGGTGACCTGATCAAACTGCGGCTTGCTATACTTGCCCCAACAGTCTCTTGGGGCCTGCGATTACGCAGATGCGATTGAAGCCTGTACACCCAAGAAATCGCAGTGTCGCGACATTGATGCTGAAGAGTTGGTGAGATTAACCGCCAACTCTCCGGCAAGAGCCTAGCAGTCTCTCATTTCGGGGGTTTGATTGAGAATTTGGCTTCTGATAGAAACAAACTCGCGATAGGCCGGGGAGTCGAGGCGATCGCGCCGAAAAGCGGCCAGATTGTGGCAGTTTTGAAACGCCAGCTTGACGTCAAAGTGACCCTCGACAGCGCTGCGAATCGCATCGCCGCCAATCATGCGCAGCAGCTGCCCCCGCGCCTGCTCACTGGGTGGGGCAACGGCATAGTTATCCCACGCCATGCCCTCTTGATGGATGCTGTGGGCCAGCTTGTCCACAATGTTCCAGGCATAGGGCAGCGATTCTCGAATACTGTCAACAAAAGCATCTGGGTTAATTCGGTCAGCTTCGGCCTGCTGAATTAAAGATGCACTCACGTTCAAAGACATCGGATGGCCTCGATAGGTAGGGCTAAAGTCGTTCGGCTTCGATAATACAGACAAGAATGATAATCATTCTCAAAGCTTAGAATCTATTTACGTTCGCGATCGCTGTTTTAGGGACCGGCAAATCGCCGTGGCTATCGACTCGGTTGATGCGTCAAACTGCTCCAGCATCCAGGGTTTCGCCGCAGGGTTCACAGAGACCGAAGAACTCCAGCGTGTGGTAAAACACCGTGAAATGCTGCTTCTCCTCCAATTTGCTTTGTAGTCCATGGGCCGGACACTCCTCCACCGGCACCGATCGCCCACAGTTCAAACAGGTCAGGTAATGGCAATCCTCCGACGCTAGTCGATAGACCCATTCACCATTAGTCAGCGATCGCGCCTGCACCAAGCCCTGCAACTGCAATACCTTGATCGCTCGATACACCGTTGCCAGTCCTAGCGATCGCCCCTGGGCCTGCAACTGGACAAAGATGTCCTGCGCCGTGATTTCGGTTGATGTGCTGTTCAGCAGTTCATACACCCACTGCTGACCGCGGGTAAGTTTGGCCTTCATTGCAGTAAATTAGAGAATGATAATCATTCTTATTCTATCGCTTCATGCCATGACGTCTACTGAAATTGCCCCCACGCCTCAAGCGGCGACCGCAGCCGCTGCCTCTACCTTGCCGGCAATGCCCTGCCGTCCCCGTCGACTGCGACGCACCGAGGGGTTGCGGCGGATGGTCCGCGAGCATCACCTCACAACCAATGACCTGATCTATCCCGTGTTTGTGATGGCAGGCACCGGTCAAAAAGAGGCGATTCCTTCCATGCCGGGGTGCTACCGCTACACCCTGGATTTGTTGCTCGACGAAGTCGCTGCCGTCTATGAACTCGGTATTCCGGGTATCGCCCTGTTTCCGCTCATTGCGCCTGACCTCAAAGACAACGCCGGTACCGAAAGTTATAACCCTGCAGGACTGGTGCCCCAAGCCGTGCGGGCCATTAAGCAGGCTGTCCCTAATCTGCTGGTGTTTACCGATGTCGCTCTGGACCCCTACAGCAGCGCGGGTCACGACGGCATTGTGGAAAACGGCGAAATCCTCAACGATGAAACCGTCGCGGTGCTGGTGCAGCAGGCCCTCTGCCATGCTGAAGCTGGGGCGGATTTTGTGTCCCCTTCCGACATGATGGATGGTCGGGTGGGGGCGATCCGGCGCACCCTAGACGCCGAAGGGTGGATCAACGTGGGCATTCTGGCCTATTCCGCCAAGTACGCTTCTGCCTACTATGGCCCCTTTCGTGATGCGCTAGACTCGGCCCCCCAGTTTGGCGACAAAAAGACTTACCAGATGGATGCGGCCAATGCCCAGGAAGCCGTGAAGGAAGTGGCTCTTGATATTGCCGAAGGAGCCGACATCGTCATGGTGAAACCCGCCTTGGCCTATATGGATATCATCCACTGCATTAAGCAGCACACCACCCTGCCCGTGGCGGCCTACAACGTCAGCGGGGAATACGCCATGATCAAAGCGGCGGCTCAACAGGGGTGGATTGACGAGCAGGCAGTGGTGATGGAAACCCTGACCGGCCTCAAACGCGCTGGGGCGGACGTAATTTTGACTTACTTTGCTAAGGATGTCGCCACCTGGCTGCGGAGGTAGAGCGATGAACAACGCTATGAATTTCCTGGAATGTTGCATTCTGCCTTTGTCGGATGGCACTTACCAACTGCGACATTTGAGCGGCGCGGTGTGGAACTCCAGCGATTTGCAGGCCTGCCTCAAGGCCGCTGCCAAAGCCTGGATTATGAGCCGTCCCCATCCGGCTGTGGTGATTCAACCGGGTGGGTGGCTGTTAAGCAACCGAGCCGCTACTGCGGCTAACTGGCCTTATGCTTATTTGGGTCTACTGCCGGGGCAGGTTTACCAGCGCCTCGCCAAACAAGCGGCATTACAGGGAGAATGGGAAGCGTGTTCGTTTCAGAAAGTCTTGATTAATGACCGAGATTTTCTACTCTTAGAAGCAACCGATAACGCTACCAGCAAACAGGGATCAGTATGGTCAGAACAGTAGCGCGAAATCGCTCCCGATTTCCTCGGCAATCTCAGCTGGGCGGCACCGCCCAAACCTATGACTGGCAATGGCATGGGCAATCCCTGACGGTAACCTACGAAACGGTAGGTGAGGGCGATCCGGTGCTGCTGCTACCGGCCTTCAGCACGGTCTCGAATCGGGCAGAACTGAAAGACTTGGCGGCGGGGTTAGCACCTCAGTTTCAAATCACGGCCCTCGACTGGCCTGGCTTTGGGGAATCCGATCGCCCCCCTCTGGATTACGGCCCAGCCCTCTATACCCAGTTTTTGCAGGACTTTGTGACCGCGACCTTTGAGACGTCGATCGCGATTGTGGCGGCAGGCCATGCTGCGGGCTATGCGCTGAACTTAGCCGCTCATCAGCCCGCAATCTGTGCCAAACTCGCGCTGGTGGTGCCCACCTGGCGCGGGCCGCTGGCCGTGATGGGGGCACCACCAACCGTGCGATCGGGCGTCAAGGAATTGGTGAGAACGCCGCTGCTGGGGCAAGCCCTCTACGGCCTCAATACCCACCCAGCCTTTCTCAAGTGGATGTATCGCCGTCATGTTTTTGTCGATGAGCAGCGCCTGACGCCAGACTACATTCAGCAGCGCCACCAGAGCACCCAGCAGCCCGGAGCCCGCTATGCCCCTGCCGCTTTCGTCACCGGCGGGCTCGACCCGATGCCAAGTCGGGAGGCTTTTCTGCAAAGCCTGGAATCACTGACCTGCCCGGTGATGGTGGTTGTGGCAGAGCAGGCTCCCCCCGCCTCGAAAGCGGAAATGGAGGCAATGGTGGAGCTTCCTGACGTGCAGTCCATTCGTTTACCCGGCACCTTAGGGCAAGCAGAGGAATATGGGGAGGCTGTGGCGGAGAAAGTCAGACCGTTTTTAGCCTCCGTAGCCCTGTAGAAGGGATGAGAAGAGCCTCCAACAGTCCAGGAAATGACGGCCGTGAATAGTCTCGCCCTCAACGTGAAGTTTCAGTGCGTTTAACTGGCTGTGACCAGGTCGCGGAGCAGGCGGCGGTGGGGCTGCAGCAATTGGCCTGACTTGACGACCCAAGTAGGGCTAAGCTGCTGCGGGGCAATGAGTTGCTCACCCTGGGCATCGCGGCAGCGCCACGGGGCGGCGCTGGTTGCTAATACCGTGATATCGGCGCGGGAGCCGGTTTGCAGGGTGCCGATTTCGGTTTCTGCCTGTAGCACCCTGGCCGGATGCAGCGTGACGGCAGCGATCGCGGCGGTTAAATCCATTCCCAAGGCCATCAATTTAGAGAGCGCTCCACACAGGCTGTAGTCAAGAGTGGCATCGTTGTGGGGCTGGGTGAAATCGCCATGCACGTCACTGCTAATGGTGTAAGGAAACAAGCCTAAAGCAATCAAACGGCGAGCGATCGCGAAACTAAAGTTGATGCCGTGGCCCAGATCCAGCCGCACGCCCTCGGCGATCGCTTGGGTCAGGGCCGGTGAGGGCGTAGGGCGATCGCCCATTAAGCCATCTGGGCGGCAGCTATAGCAGTGGGCCAGCAGGTCACCCGGTTTGAGGTGAGGCAAGACGTAGTCGATCACCTGGTCGGGATGCGGGCGATTTTCTTCAACGACGGCAAACAGTTCGCCGGTATGCACATAGAGCGGCAGCTGGGCGGCATCGGCAGCCTGTCGTGCCAACTCAAGCACTTGCGTCCCCCAGCGCGAAAGTGCCCCCGACTCACCGTGAACCTTAAAGCCGCGCACAACCTCGGGATATTCTCGGGCCAGCGCGGCCAGCGCCGCTAGATCCACCATCTCAGGGCTGTGGAGTGCGGGGGTGCCCATGCCGCCTTTTAACGCACCGGCTAGATTGACGGATGGAAAACAACGCACATCTGTTTGGGCGGAGCGGACGATGTTGGCCTGAAATCCCAAAAAGGTCAGCGGACCGCAGCTGCCTTGGTCAACGATAGTGGTAACGCCCGCATTGACCCCCACATCATCGGCCCACAGGCCAAAATCGGTGACCCATTCGTAAACATGCACGTGGAGATCGATCAGCCCAGGGCACACCAGCTGTCCGGCTACCGATTGGGTGATTTTCGCCGTGTGGGGTGGCAACTCAGCGGCGATGGCGGCAATTTTTCCCGCTCGAATGGCGATGTCGTAAGGGCCATCCAAAGACTGACTGGGGTCGATGACTCGTCCGCCGGTTAAGACTAGGTCGTAGTTTTCTCGCGTCATGGTAGTTGAGGGTGAGGGAGCTGGGGGGCGAGGGAGTGGCGGGGCAGGGGAGGGGAGGGGAGGAGCAGGGGAGCAGGATGGGGGGAGAATTGAGATCGCGGCTAGGACTGTCGCGATGTCGGGTTGGTGGCGGTCAAGGGGAGAAGTGGCAGGCGGCCCAGTGGTTGGGGGTGATTTCTTTTAGTATCGGCATGGTTTGCTGGCATCGGTCATCCCCTTTGGGACACCGACCATAGAGACGGCAAACGTTGGGGTCGGGGTTGATGGGGCTGCGCGGTTCGCCTGTGAGGGGAATGGGCTGTGGCTTAGCTCCAAAGCTGGGAATTGCGGAGATCAGCGCTTCAGTATAGGGATGGCGGGGCTGGTTGAAGATTTGCTCCACCGGGCCAGATTCGACGATTTTGCCGAGATACATGACTAGGATGCGATCGCACAACAGTCGCACCACGTTCAGATCATGGGAGACAAACAGATAGCTCATGCCCAAGCGTTCTTTGAGATCGGCCAGCAGGTGCAAAATCACGGCCTGCACCGAAACATCCAGGGCCGAGGTGGGTTCATCGAGCACCAGTAGTTGGGGATTGAGGGCGATCGCGCGGGCAATGCCAACTCGGGCTTTTTGACCGCCCGATAGCTGGTGGGGAAAGCGATTGAGCAATTCTTGCGGGAGGCCGACGAGGTCAGCGAGTTCGGCGGCGCGCTGCTGCAGTTGAGCTTTATCCCGTTGATGGGTCAGCCGTTTAATCGGTTCGGTAATCGTGTCATAGGCCGTAAACCGAGGATTTAAGCTATCGGTTGGATCTTGAAAAACCAGCTGAATATCTTTGCGGTAAGGGCTCTTAGGGAACTGGCGCACCGCCACGGTGCTCAACACGGTGTTGTCAAATTGGATGGTGCCAGCAGTGACGTCGAGCAGTCGGGTAATCAGGCGGATCAGGGTGGACTTGCCGCAGCCGGACTCCCCTACTAGTCCGACGCTTTCTCCTGCCTGAATCTCAAAGGAAACGTGATCGACGGCATGCAGTTGAGCGTCTTTGCCGACGGGAAAATGCTTGCGGAGATCGCGGACTTGGAGGAGAGGAAGTGGGGGCATGGGGAGCGAGGGGGATTGAAG
>CALCCA010000067.1 GCA_937899725.1 uncultured Halomicronema sp. | reverse complement strand
GGTTGGTTGTTTGCGGTGGGTGGTGGTGTGTTTCGTGTGTGGGTTGCGGTGGTGGGTTTGGGGGTTGTTGTGTTTTTTGGTTGGTGCGGGGTTGGCGAGGGGGCGAGGGAATAGAGAGGAGAATATACCTGTGGGCGGTGTTTTCAGGAATGGGGATGACATGGATGCTCTGAAATACAACGATAAATCTGGCTCCCCTGCGGTACCAAGATTCGCTTGGGAGTCCGAGCATTTGCAGGAAGATTGCTTCTGTCAGAGTGTTCTCGTCATCATGGCTAGCCGCTTTCGCTTTGAATCAACCGACCGTAATAGCCGCCTTCGGCCCAGAGGCTTTCGTGAGTGCCCCGCTGCACAACTTGGCCGCGATCGAGCACCAAAATTTCATCACAGTCGCGAATGGTGCTGAGGCGGTGGGCCACGATGATGCAGGTACAGCCCCGGCGGCGCAGGTTTTGATCAATGATTTTTTCGGTTTCGGTATCCAGGGCGCTGGTGGCCTCATCCAAAATCAAGATTGAAGGATTGCCCACCAGAGCGCGAGCCATTTCTAACCGCTGCCGCTGACCGCCGCTGAGGTTAGAGGCGCCTTCCAACAGTTGGGCGTCGTAGCCGTAGGGCTGCGATAAAATCACGTCTTCGATCGCGGCATCCTGAGCGGCCTTGCGTAAATCGACCTCCGGCAGGGTGGTATCCCACAGGGTCAGATTGTCGCGAATGGCCCCTTCAAACACCAAAATATCCTGCTCGACTACTGCCACAGAATTGGTCAGCACGTCCCGAGGGATTTGCGACCGGGGCACCCCATCGAAATAGATTTCGCCCGATCGCGGTTCATACAATCCGGCAATCAGTTTGGCCAGGGTCGATTTGCCGGAACCGCTGCCGCCGACAAAAGCCACCCGCTGCCCCGGTCGAATGGTGAGATTGAGATTGTCAATCAGCGGCGGCGACAGGGGGTGATAGCCAAAGGCCAGATTTTCAATCGTGATGGCCCCTGTCAGGCGATGAGATAAGGGGGGCTCGGATGCGGCAAGTGCTGCAGCACTGGGGGCGATCGCTGCGGTCTGAGTCGCCATGGCATGGTTCGTCGCAGTTTGGAGAGGGGACGCATTGGGGCGATCCTGCCGCAGCTGCACATCGACCTCATTAGCAAGCACGTCATCCAGCCGTTGCAAGTTGCCCTGCAGGGTTTGTAGGGTGCTGGCAAATCGCACCAAATTATTCACCGGTCGCTGAAAGCTCACCATCAATAGCTGAAAGGCCACCAACATGCCAATACTGAGTTCGCCATTAATTACGCGCCAGCCGCCCACCACCAACAGCGCCAGGTTGGTGAGCGCCGACAGCAGCGACGGCAAAATGCCCAGCACTTGATTGGTTAAGCCTAGGGCCTGTTGGGCGTTGATCGATTTAGTGTAGTACCCGGCCCAGCGGGCAAAAAAGTCAGATTCCAACCCCGAAGCCTTGAGGGTTTCCATATTTTGCAGGCCCGCGATCGCCACCCCCGCCGCCTTGCCATATTCCTGCGAGAGTCGCAGGTTCGCATCGGTGCGTTGGCGGCCAATCCACTGCAGCACGGCGACGTTAATCACGGCAAACCCAACGACGATCACCGTCAGCAACCCGTCATACTGGGCCATAGCCAGGGCATAAAACAGCACCAGCACAAAGCTGATCATCGTCGTGGTGAGCCGACCGGAGAGCACCGCCGCGACGGTGTCATTCAAACTAATGCGGCTAGCGATTTCCCCCGCAAAGCGCTGAGCATAAAAGCCCGTAGGCAACCGCAGTACGTGCCAGACAAAGCGACTGGTCATGCCCACAGCCAGCTTGATGCGGAGCGATCGCAGATACTGCCGCTGCAGGGCCGTCAGCCAACCCCGCACGATCGCCACCAGCAGCAGCCCCAATAGCAAGTAAGGCACCCACTCTAGCCGCCCGCCTACCAAAACCGAATCGACAAAAATTCGACTCAGGGCAGGCAATACCAGCGCTGGTAGCACTAAAAACAGCCCGGCAATCAGGGCTAGCAGCAAGACCCCGGATGATAGTCGCAGTCGACTCCACAAGGTTTTGATCAAGTTCGGCTTCTGGCCACCGGGCTCAAACGTTTCTCCCGGTGTAAACCCCAACACAATGCCGGTATACCCTTCATCAAATTCGGCATGAGTAATCCGCCGGGGGCCGGTGGCCGGGTCGTTGAGATACACCCACTTGGCGTTAAACCCATCGACCACCAAAAAGTGGTTAAAGTGCCAAAACACGATAAACGGCGGCGCTAACTGCAGCACCCGCTCTAGGCTCTTTTTGTAGCCCGAGGCTTCTAACCCATAGCTGCGCGCTGCCTTCAGCACGTTGGCTGCCGTGATGCCGTCGCGCGACACCCCACAAACCTGGCGCAGCTCTGCCAGCGGCACCCGGCGACCGTAATAGCCCAAGATTTTGCCCAGGGCCGCCGCCCCGCATTCCACCGCTTCCATCTGCAACACGGTGGGCGTTTTGACCCGGTTAGTCGGCGATGAGGTGAAGGCTTTGGGGAAAATAAACATCGGTTCGGCTACTCATAAAACGCCAGCGGAGCCCCCAGGGAGAGGGTGCCATCAGCTGGGCTGACCCAGCCGTGGGGCAAACCCCAGCCAACTCAGGGCCGGTTCAAAAAGGGAAAGATGAAGGTGATAGGGGCGCGCTCTTCGAGGGTAATACGGCCCTGCACCTCGACCCCCGATAGCAGAGTGTTGGGGGGCATGGCGCTATCCATCGGCGCTAATTCAGCCAGCACCTCTAACCGCCCCAGGGAAGCGTTGGCGTCAGTTTCGGCTTCTAGCTGTTGGGCTGCTTCGAGACTAAGCGCTGGCGGCTCCAGCACCTTAACCACCTCGGCACTGAGACCCGGCTCGTTATAGATCAGCAGCGTTTCAGGCGTCAGCACCACCGGCATGCCGGGGCGAAACTGGCCGCGATAGCGATTTTCAAAATACAGCAGGGCCACCAACTTGCCCGCCACCTCATCGCTCTGCACCAGCAGACCCCGACCACTCGTCGTGACGGGCACCCGCCCCACCAAGCTCCAGATCAGCCCCAACCCTAACAGCACCCCGATGGTGCCCAACGGCAGCCAGCTTTTGAGGTTAACGAGGGTCATGAGTTCGTCGAGGCGTTCGGGCGAGGATAGTCGTTCCAGCGAACTCTGGCGAAACAGGGTGGGCGAATCTGGTTTAGCCTCTTTTTTAGCCATCTAGGTCACTCCCAGCTGCGACAGCATCCAGTTAAACTTTTTGGCCCCTTCTGACAGTTGCTCCAGGTCGGCCATATCAAGCTCCTCATCCCAGTGCTTATCATCAGCGGTCTGATTCACGGCGGCGGGATGCACGAGTTGGCTGCTGACGGCCTGCAGCAGCTCTAAAACCTCGATCGCAATGACGCGATAAAACCGCGAGGCAAAGCTGTCATCGACCTGCAGTTTGGTGACGAGGGTTTGTCGAGGCACAGCAAACACGAGCGAATCTTTGACCGTGCGAATAGTGACCGGCAGGGGCCGAAAATCCAGAAAGGAGATAATGCCGGGCATACCGCCCTTAGAAATAGTGGTAAAAGCCGGCTGGTCGCGCCCGTTGTCGTCAGCCTCCCCAAAGCAGAGCACGAGCGGGTTGAACTGCCCCTGCTGCGGTGCCGAGATGCACATTTGCCCATCCAGCATGATGTACAGCGCATCGACCGGCCGCGCCGCCTGCAGCACCACCTGGTCTTTGGCGATCGCCGCCGTATGCCCAAAGGAGGCCAGCCAATCGACATCACTGTCGCGCAGCTCGCCAAAAATCGAGAGCACTTCTTTGGTAGAGCGATCGCCCCAAAACTGAATGCGGTTGGGCTGTTCAAAAATACGACGCAGGCGACTCGACAGAATGACCGCAATCGCTCGATAAAAATGAGCGGCAAAGGCGATGTCTTCCTGCAGTTTTTGCTGCACCTTAGCCACCGGCAACGCCATCACCAGCACTGGTTCTAGCGTCTCCACACGGGTCATTTCTGACCTGCCAAATAGCGTTTCAATGCCGATCACCTCTCCTGGGTTCAATTCATCGATTTGCATCGGCGGGGTGGCAGTCGCGGAGCCAGGGCCAAAATTTAGACCCAACTTGCCCTCAATGAGAATGTAGACCCGCTCCGCGTTCAGCTGGCTCGATCGCAGCGGCTGCCCTGGCGATAGCCGCGATCGCTCACCCGTGCTGATTAGCCAGTCTAAGTCAGCGTTACTCAGCTCCTGTAATAGGGTGTCTGCCATAGAAGATTTGAAGACGACCTCCTAATAATAAGAGGGTTTATGAGCTCAATACTTTTACACAACGTACAGCAGATTTTTTCTGACAAAATGCGTCAGCAAACTTAATGATTAGAGATGTTTTTAATAATGCCTTAACACTTCTTGAGGAGATAGCTTTTTTTGTTCAGACTGGCTAAATTAATGGCCTTAAACAGATGATTTTTTCAGGCACACGCCTGATTAGCTTGGCTTTACTGTAAGAACTGTACACAGCTGAAGGAGCTATTGTAATGGCTGAAGAAATCAAGAAAGATGCCGTCAGTGATGAGCAACTCGCGAACGTGAGCGGGGGTGTTGATTTTGATCAGCTCCGTCGCGAGAATCTTGACAAAGATGCGGTTGATTTTGACCAACTGCGTCGCGAAAACCTCGACAAAGATGCAGTCTCGGATGACCAGCTTCAGGGCGTCAGCGGCGGTGTCAATTTTGACCAACTACGTCGCGAAAACCTCGACAAAGATGCCTCTTCGTTAGACGAAATTCGTCGCGAAAACCTCGACAAAGACTAGATCTGAGTCGTTTTCGACAGTCCGATCATTGCATTTTTAAGCAACAGGCTCTCTAAAGCAGAGAGCCTGATTTTTTCCGGAATTCACCTAAGGTTTGACCGTGCGCTAGCCATAGCGTGGCTCTGGCAGAGTTGATTGAGTCAGGTAATTGCCGCTAAGATCACAAGATTTTAGCCAATTATTTCAATAATTTTGGTCAGCAAGCTTGGTGTGCTGAGCTCCTTTTAGTCAGCCATCTGCACACCAAAGCTCCAGTCGTGATGACTGGAGCTTTCCTCCTGATATAACAACAAATTACACCGGCCTCGCCAGCGGCATGTATCCCACAATAGTCTTGAATTCGGGGCACCAAATCACTACCGAAAGATAGCGATCAGCGTCAACGGCGGTCGGCAGCAAATAGCGATGTTGGCCCGACTGTTTAGCCAATTGGCCAATGGCTAATTGGCGATCGCTGATCTGGCTAAAGTCTTGCTTCGGTTCTAAATCGGCATCCAAAATCAGCATCAGGCTCGGCGTTTGAGCAGCGGCATTGAGCGAGTGATAAAACTCTAAAAAAAGCTGGCCGTTGTCTTTGACAATGCTGGCTGGGGCCGGCGCCGCCGGGGCGATCGCGATTTGCCCTGCTGCCCTCACCAAGGTTTTGGGTTCAGAATCCATCAGCGTTTCAGCAAAGGACATCGATTGCAGCGGTTGCATGGGGTTAGGTGGTGCGGCAATTAAACCGCTGCTGAGCAAAACCAAAACCGGCGTCACTGCCGCAAGTAGGCTGTAGGTGATGAGGGTAAATCGCATGATCGGGGCTCCTTTTAGTCTCAGTCATCTAGCCCCTATCGTCGTCAAGGCGGCTGATGCTACCCTGATGCGCAGTTAAGAGTTCTACCCGAGAAAATTTAGCCAAAGTCACCCGCTTTCTCATTAAATCTTCAGAGTTGTGGGCTGCTTATCAGCAGAGCAGGCGATCTCCCCGTGATGGGTTTTATCCCAGCTCTGAAAAGTAACGCTATAGATTGGGACTCCCTCGCTGTCGCTGCCCTCTTGTCGAAGCGGGCTACACACTTGTTTGATGTGTCGTCCAACTTTAGCGAATTGGGTTTATTTCAATGTTTTGTAAGTTTGATCGATCCCTTTGCTGCACCATAAAGTCGATAAACGCTCGAATTCGAGGCGAAACCAAGCGGCGTTCTAGATAGAGGGCAGTGATGGGTACCTCAGGCGGGCGATAGTCTCGCAAAACTTCTTGCAGCAGCCCCTGTTCTAAGGCGGCCGCGGCCATATAGCCAGGCATTTGACTGATGCCGAGGCCAGCGATCGCACTTCTGCCCACTGCTTCACCATCATCAATGGTGAGATTTCCCTTGACCTGCCGGCGCTCGACTTGTCCGTCAATCGTAAAAAACCAGGGCATCGGTCGCCCCGTCTTGCGATTGCGAAAATTGAGACAGTTGTAGTGTTCTAAATCGTCAGGATAATGGGGGTAGCCGGCTTGCTCCAAATAGGTAGGCGTGGCACAGGTAATCAGTGGGTCAGTGAATAGTGGCCGCGCGATCAGATTGGCGCGATCGGGCAATGAGCCAATGCGCAGGGCCACATCAACGCCTTCGGCGGCCAGATCGACATCGTGGTCGTTTAAAGAAAGCTCGACTGCAATTTGAGGATATTGCTTTAAAAAAGCGGGCATCAATCGAGTGCCCCAGATGCGTCCATACGCAGCGCCCATACTGACTTTTAAGCGCCCCTGAGGTTGGCTGAGGCTTTCAATTAGCTCAGTGGTCAGGGCCGTCATTTCCTGCATCAAAGGCGTCACGCCTTCATAAAACCGTTCGCCTTCGGGCGTCAAGCTGACGCTGCGAGTGGTGCGATGCAGCAGCTTGACGCCGAGTTCTGCCTCCAGCTTGGCAATGGCTTTGCTAACGGCTGGCGGTGAAAGCCCGAGGGCATTGGCCGCTTGCACAAAGCTCTGGGATTCTGCCACTTGAATAAAGGTCGTGACGTTAGTCCAGCTTTTCATCGCTCATCAAACCATCTATTGATAACTTTTGGTAAATAATGAATTCACTTTAGCCCTATTTTTCTCAAGCTACAGCCTGTTTATTCTGAATTTAGAACCAAACGGATGGCACCCCCATCCCACCCCATTCAGAAATCATCAGGAGGTCTGTGATGAAAATTGGCATTATCGGCGCTGGCGATGTCGGACAAACCCTCGCCAAACTATGGACACAGGCAGGGCATTCGGTCATTCTCAGCTCACGTCATCCTGAAACGCTTGAGTCCGTCATTCAGGACCTGGGACCCACTGCCCAAGCTGCGACCGTTGTCCAAACGGCGATCGCGGGCGACATTTTACTCCTCGCGGTTAACTATGCAACTATTGATGCTGCCCTGGCTCAGATGGCCCCGCACGTCACAAACAAAATCGTGATTGATGCCACCAACCCGCTGCGTTACACCGATGAGGGCAACCTGGAGCGCGTGATTGGCGATCGCGAAATTGCCGGGTTAGTGATGGCAGACAAGCTACCCAACGCTCGCATCGTGAAAGCGTTTACCACCCTATGGACAGGCTATCTGCAACAACATGCCCATCGTCCCTATCCTCAAGTCGCGGTTGCCCTGGCGGGCAATGCAGACAACAAACCGGCTGTGGCGACGTTGATCAAAGATGCCGGATTTGATCCAGTAGATTTAGGCACCCTCACTGATTCGCGACCGATTGATCCGCCCAGTGCCATTTGGAACCAAGTACTGACTGCCGATGAAATGCGATCTCAACTGGCCCAAGCCTCGCAGCTGGATTCAGTCTGAACAGTGCTGCATCCCCGATCTCTGATCAAGTTCAACGGAATAGCCATACTCACATCTCTAGCAGTCCAGCAGTCTATAAACCCGCATCATTTAGGAGATATCAATTATGAATGCTCAAGCAACCCTCGATGCCATTGCGCAATCTGAAAAAATTGGTCGTCTGATCTACAAAGGCTTTAACGAACGGAACTTGGCTCTTTGGGACGACGTGATCGCTGCTGATGTGGAACTCCGCAGCACCGTTGGTTCCCAACCAACTCACGGGATTGAACCGCTCAAAAATTGGGCTGCTGAGTTTCAGACCAAGTTCTCCCCTAGACTCGATCTGGTAGATGAAATCTATGGGGTTAACCGCGCTGTGATTGCCGTCAACCTTGTCTGGCAGCATACTGGAGAGTTTTTCGGATTAGCCCCCACTGGCCGCAAAGGCACTTCCATTGAGTACTTCATTCTGTCCCATGACGGCGAAAAGGTGACTCGCTTTTGGGTCGCTGACCATACCCTCGATTTGACCACCTATCTCATTGCGGAACGTGGAATGCACTACCCGCAGAACTTCGAGCCACAGCCGATCATTCGGGGCATTGAAGTTGCCTAATCTGCCCCATACCTTAGCTAGTCATTCTTTGTCCATTCACCCAACTATCGAGGATAGAACGATGAAACGCCTCATGATGAACGCAGACGAGCCCGGCGGTATCGGAGTCTCAGAAACAGAGCAACCGCAACCGTTGCCCCACCAGAGCTTAGTGAAGGTCACCGCCTTCTCGCTCAATCGAGGGGAAGTGAACTTTGCCCAGTCCCCGAATGCCAAAGGTCGCACCATCGGCTGGGATTACGTAGGCACGATTGCAGCACCCGCTGCTGATGGCCAAGGGCCGCAGTCAGGTACCCGCGTCGTTGGCTGGCGACCGCAGATGGATGCGTTTGCCGAATACGTGATTGGCGATCGCGGGTATTTGGCTGTTATTCCCGATGGGGTATCTGATGCCCAGGCCGCAACGCTGCCCGTCGCTGGCCTCACCGCCCTAGCGGCAATCGATAAAGGGGACAGAATTCTGGGGCACTCAGCGCTGATCACGGGAGTCACCGGCGGGGTGGGGTTCTTTGCCCTGCAGCTCGCGAAGCTGAGCGGTGCCAGAGCCGTGGCTCAGGTGCGCCGTTCCGAACAGGCGTCATTTGCCCGAGATATCGGCGCTGATGCCGTCGTTGTCACCGCCGACGGCCAGGGGTTAGAGGCCGAGGGGCCGTATCGACTCATTGTGGATGGGGTTGGCGGTGACCTGATTGGCGCTCTGCTGCCGGTCACCGCCAAGGGCGGCACTCTAGTTTCCTACGGGGGGTCGCAGAGCTCTGAAACGCCACTCAGTTTGGCCGATTTATACGGCAATGGGGGACAGCGACGGCTATATGGACTCACGCTCTACAGCGAGGTGGAGGTGGAGCCGTCCTCCATCGGCCTGAGCCGTTTACTGCGATTGGTTGAGAGTGATCGCCTGCAGGTACCGGCGATCACCGCCGCCGACTGGTCAGAAACCCCCCGGCTCGCCAGTGATTTACTCGCGCGGCGGTTTAGTGGCAAGGCTGTACTGACGATTGACTAGTCATTTCGATGCTACGGATGCGTCACCCCACAACAGAAAGGAGGAAACGAGGGAATTTTGCGCGAACTGACGAACGGTGTCTGCGGCTCGCTCGCTGTGAGCAAGCCGATTGTATTGGTCAGATAGCCAGCCAAATCTTCGCTCGATCTTGCCCTTTTCTCACCGCTGGCTCAAAGCGCCAGCGCCCCAGTCAGAAAATGCTGCCAGATGGCTGTCTCTTCGAGTCCCCAGGGCAACAACGGCAGCATATACCGCGCCCACAATCGCAGGGCATAATATCCCAAAAACAGCGCGATCAGTGACAGCGTGGTGGCGGGCGGCAGCCACCGCCGATATAGCGCCAGCCATGAGCGTCGCGTGAGCAGTTCACCAGCAGAGATGACGACGATCGCCCCCAGCAGGGCCATCAGCAACGGCGCAAACAGGTGATATGACAGCGCCAGTGCCCAGTCGCCCCGCGCCAGCGCCAAAAATGCCCGCGTCAATCCACAGCTCGGCGCGGGAAACCCCAACAGGGCTCGAAACAAACAGGGGGGCAGCGGTAACGATAACCCGCCTTGGCTGATGCCAACAGCCACTAGCAAGGGGGTGCCCATGGCCGCGATCGCGCCCCATCGCCACAGCGGCGATCGCAAGCGAGGAGCAGTTCTCAAAGCCTGCGATCGCCAGGGATTACTCAGCGCCGCCGCCGATGAGCTAGGCCAGAGCAGAGGGCGCGAGGGACGAGATTTTATCATTAGGGCACATCATTCGTTAATTACTAGAACCTCGTAGCACCCGTGCCTAAAACCAACCGCGTTTGTCATCAACATAGGTCATCTGAAATTCCTCATCGGTTTTGGTGAGGTAAATAATGCCCTCAACCAAGCCGATGATGCCCATAACCGCGCCGCCGATTCCACAGGTCGCAATGCTGACCACCAGCATGATTATCCCTTCGGTGGTGTAGCCCAGCAAAAACTTGTGAATCCCCAATGCACCCAGCAGGATGCCTAAAACACCCGCAATGATCTTTTTATCGTTGTTGTTTGAGTCGAGGTTGGTCATGCCCAGTTCCTTAAAGACAAAGTTGGGGCAGCGCTGACTCAAGCGGTCAGGCGTTGATCGAGCGCATCATCGGTCAAGCGATGAAGGCTGACAGCAACGTGCTGCGAGCCTGCCCCCAGAGGTACCTTCAGATTTTGCCCGTTGCTTTCCCGAAGCACACGGATTTTGATGACTCTTAAGACTTTGAGAGGCCGATACTCACTGAACAGACTGCTTTTGCCGCACTCAGGAACACCCTGCTGCCGCCCAAACATCACTCTAGAGGTGGGCAGTCGGCTGAAGCTTCATCAAAAACAGCGCCTGCCGCTGCGGGGGCAAAACCTTCTGGAAACTGCGTATCAACGTTGTAGATTGCGCCTTGAAAATTTGTGCCATCGACAACAGCACGCCTTAAATCGGCTCCTCTGATGTCAGCCCCTTCAAGGTTTGCATCAGTTAAATTGATTCCCACCAATTGTGCATTACAAAAGCGCGCATCAACAAGACTTGCTTCTATCAAGTCAGAGTGGTTAGCATTTGTATTCTCGAAATTGGCTTCGTTCAAAACAGCTCTAGAAAAGTCACCTCCGATTTGAGCATGACTGATATCTAGTCCTGTTAGATCTTGCTCTGACAGGGCTAGGCTGCCAGCACGAATACCGGCGACCGAGGAATGGGGGGCAAACAAGTACGTCCCTGATTCTGGTATCAAAAAGCCTTCTGGAAACTGGGTGCGGGTGTCGTAAATAACTTCCTCAAAAGTAGCTTGGCGGAGTTCAGCATTCCTCAAGTCAGTATTTACGAAGTACGCAAATACTATGTTTGCATTTGTAAAATCAGTTTGTGTCAGGTCTGCCCCAGTAAAATCTGAAGATCTAATCTGAGTATTCATTAAGTCAGCCCCTGACAGATTAGCGTTCCTGAAATAGCCATCGTTAATCCGTGCACTACTTAGATCGACGTCTGTCAAATCCGCACCATTTAGCCAGACTAGATCTAAGTAAGCATTCTGTAGATTGGCTTGTCTCAAATCTGTACCGGTCATGTTTGTGGATTGTATCCAGGCATCGCTCAGGTCTGCTTCTACCAAAGTTGTATCCACGAAATAGGCTTCGACAAATCGAGAACCCTTGAATAAAGCAGCTGACAAATCGGCCTCAGACAAATCGGCGACAACGATCGTGCAAGACTCGCATGTTCGCGTTTCAATAATCCGATTCACTTCCCTTGGGAGAGTGATTTCGAGTCCGCCATCACCAATATCAGCTACAGCTTTTAGTGGGAGTGCGGTGGCAGAAAGCAAAAAAGAGAGCGCAGATAATTTTAAGAACCAAGCTTTGCTGTGGAGCATGCGAATAAGTAACGGTGTGGAATAGTGCGATCGCCGTTGCTCAAACATCACTCTAGAGGCGCATGCACGCATCTGAAGTTTCATCTAAGACGGCTCCTGCCGCTGCGGGGTCAAAGCCCCTTGGGAACTTCGTATCAGCGTTATAGATTGCACCTCGGAAGTTTGCGTTATCGACAACAGTACGCCTCAAATTAGCTCCCCTGATGTCAGCTCCTTGCAGGTTTGCCGCAGTCAGATTAGTTCTTAGAAATCGTGCATTGCAAAGGCGAGCATCAACAAAACTGGCCTCTGTAAAGACAGATAGATAAGCAACGGTATTCTCGAAATTGGCCTCATCTAAAACCGCTCTGGAAAAGTCCCCCCTGATGCGAGAACGTCTGATATCTAGCCCTGTCAAATCTTGATCTGCCAGGGCTAGGCTGTAAGCACGAATACCGGTAACAGAAGAATGGGGAGCAAACAAGTACAAATTTAATCCTGGTATCGACAACTCCTCTGGAAACTGAGTACGAGTATCGTAAATGATTGCCTCAAAAACGGCTAGGCGGAGGTTGGCTCTCCTCAAGTCAGTATTTACGAAGTACACAAATGCGATGCTTGCATCTGTGAAATCAGTGTTTGTCAAATCTGACCCAGTAAAATTTGCAGTGATGATTTGAGTTTTCGTAAAGTCAGCTCCTGACAGATTGGCATTGCTGAAATGACCATTAATCCTTGCATCACTTAAATCGGCCTCTGTCAAATTGGCACTATTCAGCCAGACCATATCTAAATGAGCGTTGTGCAGATTGGCTTGGCTTAAATCTGCACCAGTCATGTCTGTAGATTGCATCCGGGTATCGCTCAAGTCTGCCTCTACCAAATTTGTATTTAGAAACCGGGCCTCGAAAATTTGAGCCCCCTTGAATAGAGCACCTGACAAATCGGCCTCGGACATATCGGCTGCGAATATAGTGCAAGATTCACACAGGCGCGTTTCAATAATCCGGGTCGTGATTCAGAGAAGTGTGGGATAGGTTGCATATTATTCCAAGACCAAGGATGTGTGGTTAATCCAGCTCTTTGAGCGGCGGTAT
>CALCCA010000066.1 GCA_937899725.1 uncultured Halomicronema sp. | reverse complement strand
TCTCTGATTCGCCATCTTTTTCTTTCGCTTTTCTTCCGATCTCCCCTTGCTCCCCTGCTCCTCTTTCTCCTCCGCTCCTCTTGCTCCCCCGCGCCCCAACCCTCTATTCCGAACTCCGCATTCCGCATTCCCCTCCCTCGCCCAGAGTCGTACAATACTGAGGGCCGTTAAGTCTCAACCACCGATGACGCACTCGACTGATATCGCCACCCTGACTCGCTGGATGGCCGCGGACTTTAGCAACCAGCCGCAGGCGATCGAAAATCCCCCCCTCTATGCCCACATTCGAGTTTGCATGAGGCCTTTGCCCTACAGCCTGCTCGATGGGGCTAGCCTGTATCTCGAACAGGCCTATGACTTTATGCTGCAGGAGCCTTACCGGGCACGGGTGTTGCGCTTGTTTCCGGTCGGCGATCGCATTGAGCTAGAAAACTACACCATTCAAGATGTCGAGAGCGTTTATGGGGCGGCCCGGAATCTTGACCAACTAAGTCAATTGACCCGCGATCGTCTGACGCTGATGCCCTATTGCAACATGCACATCGAGTGGACGGGCCATAGCTTTGTCGGCCAAGTTGAACCAGGCAATGCCTGCATGGTCGAGCGTCGGGGCAAAATGACCTACCTGGACAACAAATTTGAGATTAGCGACGAAAAATTTCTTAGCTGGGATCGCGGCCGTGACCCCGACACTCACGAACATGTGTGGGGCTCACTAGCCGGGCCATTCGACTTTATGCGGCGGACCAGTTTTGCTGACGAGGTGGTGCTGGGGTAGAGACCATCGCACATTCTGACAGATGCTTGAGCCGGTTTCTGTCAGAGAGGTTGGTATTGCTCAGCAGTCAACTTCAACCGCTGATGCGATTGCTTTCACTAACTTCCTTCTCATTAGATATCTTCATCTAAATTCCCCAACGTCAGTTTCTTCACCATCAGTTCGATAAGCTGACTGTGCCCTTGCTCCTGAGGGCCGCCAGGCTTCAAATTTGGGATTCTCCTTGAATATCAATTCTCTGCAACCAGCCGACCCATCTTGCCCCCCTGTCCCCGGGCTCCCCTGCGTTGCCAAGATTGCATGGGGAGTTATACCAGTTCTACGAATTACAGCTACACAGACAAATCGGCTTTCTCCCTCGGGGAGACGCGATGCGAACGACTCCGCTCAGCCGACGTTCCTTGAGCGGAGTCGAAAGGAAGATCTGTAGCCCAATTGGTATTAGAGGATTGAGAATGGGTATCAGGAGGTTAGGAGCATAAGGGTGAGAGATTCCTGGTCAAATTCACGTTTCCCAGTTGGAGTTGTCCGTGGCTAAACAACGCCTAGATGTTTTATTGGTTGAGCGTGGCCTGTGCGAAACCCGTCAGTTAGCCCAGCGAGTGATTCGGGCAGGTGAGGTGCAGGTCAATCATCAAGTGGTGGACAAGCCCGGCACCGCGATCGCGTTAGACGCGGAACTCAAGGTCAAACAAAAAGCCCCATTTGTCTCGCGCGGGGGCGAAAAGCTGGCCAAGGCATTGCAAGCGTTTGACATCTCTATGCCGGGGCGAGTGTGTTTAGACGGGGGGATTTCGACCGGTGGGTTTACCGACTGTTTGCTACAGGCCGGGGCTCGTCAGGTGTATGGCATTGATGTCGGCTACGGTCAGGTCGCCTGGAAGCTGCGTCAAGATCCCCGCGTGATTTTGCGAGAGCGCACGAACCTCCGGCATCTAACGCCGGTTGAACTGTATGACGAGGCGGCATTGCGCCCTGATTTGGGCGTGATGGACGTTTCTTTTATTGCCCTCAGCAAGGTCTTGCCCGCCTTTTGGCAGCTGCTTGCCCCGGCGCGAGAGGCCGTGCTGTTGGTCAAACCCCAGTTTGAGGTTGGTCGAGCCAAGGTGGGCAAAAACGGTGTCGTGCGTTCGGCCCAGGATCAGGCTGAGGCCATTTGGCAGGTGCTCATGGCGGCCCGTCAGCTGGGATGGGGCGATCGCGGCCTGACCTATTCCCCCATCGTAGGGCCTGCAGGCAATCTAGAGTATTTGCTGTGGCTGCAAATGATGGAGACGATAGCCGCCACCCGTACTCCCCTGACCTGGGAACAAGTTTATGAGTTGACCCAGCAGGCCCAAGCCGAACTATCGTGACGGCGTGATTATCGAGCCGCGTCATTTCGGCTTGAGGTAGTGCTACACAAGTAATGATGCATTGTAGTGATGGATGAAATACCAGATGG